>DIEQ01000089.1 GCA_002418705.1 Mageeibacillus sp. UBA5770
GATTGACCACGCGTGGGGCTGGGAGCCTTGCACGATTGCCGATATTAAGGCATATAAGCCCGGCGCCAAAAGCATTGGTTCCGGACAGGTTCTGCAAAGCCCCTACACCTTTAATAAAGCAAAACTGATTGTACGGGAAATGACTGACCTTCTCGTCCTGGATTTGGTGGACAAGGGTCTTGTAACGGACCAGATGGTCTTGACGATAGGATATGATATTGAAAATCTCACGAATCCGGATTCAAGCAAATCTTATCATGGCGAGGTGACAACAGACCATTATGGCCGCAAGGTTCCAAAACACGCACACGGCAGCGCAAACCTGCGCCGTCAGACTTCCTCCACGATGCTCATCATGGATGCAGTTATGGAGTTATTTGACCGTATCGCAGATAAGAACTTACTGGTCCGAAGAGTCAATATCACGGCAAATCATGTGGTCGATGAAAACTCTATATTAAAGACCGATACCTTCGAGCAGCTTGACCTTTTTACCGACTATGAAGCACTTGAGAAAAAAACCGCTGAGGAAGAAGCAGCTCTTGCACGAGAAAAAAAGGTGCAGGAGGCCGTCATTGAGATAAAGAAAAAGTTCGGCAAAAACGCTGTTATGAAGGGAATGAACCTTGAAGAAGGAGCTACAACCGCATCCCGCAACCGGCAGATCGGAGGACATAAGGCATGATGAGTCCAAACGGCGACATAGTCAATCCATACGACGACATTATCAATTTGCCGCACCACACCTCTGCTTCGCGTCCGCATATGTCCGCACATGACCGTGCGGCACAGTTTTCCCCGTTCGCCGCGCTCACGGGCTACGATTCCGCTATCGATGAAACGGCGCGGTTAACGGATAAAAGAGTTGAGCTGGATGAATACAGCAAAGCAGCTTTGAACGAGAAGCTGTGCATGATACAAGAACAGATGGCCGAACAGATGGACGAACAGCCGGAAGTCTCCATCACCTATTTTCAGCCGGATAATAAGAAGTCCGGCGGCGCATACATTACAGCTACAGGGTATGTGAAGAAAATAGATGAGTATGAGCGTACTGTGGTAATGCGGGATGTCACCAAAATTCCGATTGAAGATATTTTGGCAATTGAGGGTGAGATGTTCGGCACACTCGAACATCAGGAATCCTAGAAGCAACTTTAGCGAATTTTCATAAACGGGGATGGTGAGGTGAGAATCATTAAAAAGCAGCAATACGCAGACTTGGAACAATTTATGATATTTTGCATGAAGGATAGCGTTCACGATAAGCTTCATGTGTATCGAGTTGTAAATTATGCCGCTCAAATAGCAGATGAGACAGTGAATGCTGATTTCGATGTGGTTATCACAGCTGCATTACTCCATGACATCGGACGTTCTGATGAATTTGAGAATCACAGTATTTGCCATGCTGAAACGGGAAGCAAAAGGGCCAGGGATTTTTTGTTGTCGAGTGGATACTCTCTCTCATTTTCGCAAAAAGTAGAACATTGTATTCTTTCTCACCGCCATAAAAAAGGCGGTTTTCCAGAAAGCCTGGAGGCGAAAATACTTTATGATGCGGATAAACTTGATTTAATTGGATGTGTAGGAACTGCCAGGGCCATACTTTTTGGCGGTCAGATTGATGAACCGCTTTACGTGCTAGATGCGAGCGGACAGCCAACATATGGTTGTCCGGATGAAGGCCCGTCGCTATTTCGGGAATATCATCGCAAGTTACAGAATCTGTCATCTGAACTTTATACGGATGCCGGAATCAAGATAGCAATAAGTCAGCAGCAGCTGATGAATCAGTATTTTGAGAGACTTATAGATGAAGTCTCTCAAAATCATAGTAATGGGAACAGAATTATTAATAGGATGCTTGAGTAAACGAATAGCATGGCAAGCTGGTGAAATCACCTGTTTTTCGCATTCATTTTTACTCGGCTTTGGCTTGGGAATAATCTATATACTTATCACCCCATATTTGAAGGCTATTCAAAACAGAGTTAAACTCCCGGCCGATATCACTGAGCTCGTATTCTACCTTTGGCGGAATTTGAGGATAGATCGTTCTGATAATCAATCCGTAATTTTCCAAAGTGCGTAATTGACTGGTAAGCGTTGCCTGCGTTATATCAGGCAGTAATTTCTGCAGCTTGTTGAATCGAAGGGTGCTTTTACTTAAGTTATATAGGATAAGCAAGGCCCATTTGCCGGACAATATTTTTTGGGCAGTTGCGTAAGGACATTTTAAAAATAGTTCTTCCTGTGTTTGCATATGTACTCCTTTACAGTATCTTTTTAGATACTAAGTACTAATAATAATCGTACTTGTTGAAAATAGACTAAGGTAATATTATGTGTGTAAAGTTGATTATATCATTTGGCCATTTTGAAAGCAATTTACACATATATAGGAGGAATTCACTATGAAAATATTAGTAACAGGTGCAACAGGAAAATTTGGAACAAAAGTTGTAGAGAGATTATTGAAAACCGTACCAGCCAGTCAGCTGGCTGTAAGTGTCCGTAATCCGGAGAAAGCAGAAGGATTACGGAGTCGGGGAGTAGAGGTAAGGCAAGGTGATTTTGACCATCCTGAATCATTAGTGTCAACTTTTGCAGGAATTGACAGGCTATTAATTGTATCAACGGATGGAGATAATGAGACGAGAATCAGACAGCACGCAAATGCAGTAGCAGCAGCAGAGCAGGCCAAAGTTAAGTTCATTGCCTATACGAGTGTAGGAAACGCTGGCAGCAATCCTTTGCAGCTTGCGCAAGTTCACCGCACAACAGAAGCGGCTATTATAAAAACCGGAATTCCATACTCCTTCCTGAGAAACAACTGGTACCTGGAGAATGAGACGGGAAATATTCAAGGAGTTTTGGCAGGAGCACCCTGGGTAACATCTGCCGGAACCGGTAAAGTGGGCTGGGCAGCCAAGCAGGATTATGCAGATGCTGCAGCGGCGGTGCTTTCGGGGGAGGGTCACGAGAATACGATTTATGAACTTTCCGGAAAGCCAATGACGCAGGAAGAATTAGCAGCTATTCTTGGAACCGTATTAGGTAAGGAAGTAATTGTTCAGCAAGTGGGAGCTTCTGAGCATGCTGAAATCATGAAAGGCGCGGGGTTGCCGGATTTTGTGATCGATATGCTTGTCGAGATGCAGCAATCCATTCGTAAAGGAGCACTGGATATCGAGAGCAGCGATTTTGAAAAACTGCTGGGTCGTCCAACAACTCCAATCAGTAAGGCACTGACCGGGATTGTTAATGGAATCCGTAATGCTTAAATAGTATTCTGATGGTATTCCGTTTAAGATCGGATTATCTATGTGCATCTGACGTGCAGCTATGCTGGCCTGGTGCAGATGTTTTAACTATTTTCAACCAAAGAAAAAATTTGTGATAAGCCGGGAATGATTCTTCATAAGGAGAACCCACCCGGCTTTTCCATGTCCGATAATAATTTGGCGTCAGATAATGTAAAAGCACTTTTCTGAAGAGAAAACACAAAGCCAATATTTACAGACGTTCCTGATAGATGTCAGCATATGTTTTTGAATCTTTAATCAGGCCGTCGCAGAAAGCAGCGACATCCCGGCCCGTCACTTCGAGCACGCCTTTTCCCTGGGCTGCGCCCCCTTCAAATAGATCGACAATCCCCGAGAGAAGACCTGTCCCTTCAGTTAGCTCAACAGGGCCGACCTTAAAGAAATATTTTTGAATCTCTTTATAGACAATCTGATAATCCTGCGGCAGTGCTTTGACACGCGCCACGTGCGCCCGCCACTCTTTCTTACCTTCTATGATATCGTGTATTTTCATAGTATCCTCCTACTTGCCTAATTTCTTAGCGATATTATTGTTGAGTTGCTCGCGCCATTTGTCGCGAAAAGAGGCCGCGCCTTCTTCGCCGGCCAATGCTGCACAGAAGCCTTTGATATCGTCACCCAAAACCTCCTGGATACTCTGGCCATCCGCCGCCGTTTCTTCGAGCAGGCCTAGCACACCGTCAAGAATCGGCATGAGGCTGCGGCCGGTGAAATCTGCGTGCGGCCAAAGATAGGTTTTGATTTTCCCCCATGCCTCCTGATACTCGGCCGGCAGCTTTGCCGCTCGCAATTCGAAGGCTTTTGATTCTTTAGTCATGTCGCTGCCTGTGATTTTTTCCCGAAAATTCATTATTTTTTCTCCTTTAACTCATTCATTCTGGATGTCAGGAACTCCCATCTCTCCCAGAATTTCCGAAGTTCCGTGCGCCCCGCGTCATTGAGTACGAAAAATTTACGCGGCGGTCCCATGTCGGATGGTTTCTTTTCTGTGTCCACGAGTTAATTCTTCTCGAGCCGCACCAAAATGGTGTAGACCGTTCCTTCGACGACATCCGTGAAGCCGAGAACGTTCAGTCGCCTTGTGATTTCGTAGCCGTAGGTTTCTCCACGGCTGATAATTTCGAGGACGCAGCCCTCAAGTGAGCCTTTGAGCATTTCCGTCAGGTTTTCCAGTGCAAACACCTCCTTGCTATTCTGTATGACAGATACTAAGTGCTACTTACTACCTTGTTCGGCTATATAGTACCGCGTAGTAGCGTGCATGTCAACAGGGGCTTTTGCTGTATTTACTTTTTGCTTGGGTGTGAAATGGATCTCAATGTGGTACTGCTGGTTGAGTTTCGCATTCTGATATAAAGACCGCTGCAGCCAGAATTTATATTGCTTGGACAAAAAGCACCTGATTCATTATCGAATCAGGTGCTTCAATATAATATTCAAAATTAAAATTTTCTTTTATTTATATATCTACCATACCACAAATACAGACTTTTTTCAAGTCTGTTAATCTACAAAATTTTATGATAATAAATATATAGAGATGTTCTACAAACAAATGTAGAGAGTTTCGAAAGGGCTTGTTTGTGAATTCCTCTGAATAGAAATGGAGGTCAAAATGCGAATATTTACTAATATAGAAATGTTGGAATTGGAAACCATAATGTCTAATGGACCCGGGACAATCAACCCGCTGCTTATTTGGGATGAAACGGATGTTGTTCTATTTGATGCGGGTCTACCCGGTATGGGAGCAAGATTCCGTGAGGCTGCGGAAGATACAGGAGTCCCGTTTGAAAGGCTGAACAAAATTCTGATGACTCATTCTGACATGGATCATATCGGAAGCCTGTCACAAATTATGCAGGAAGCCGAAGCAAGGATAACATTGATGGCTCACGAAGAGGAGAAACCCTATATCGAATGTGATCTGCCGCCCATACGAATGAAGCAAATGGAAGCAAGCATAAATTCTGTGACAGGGACAATGCGTGAGCAATTAGTAAGTGTGACTGAAAATCTCAAAAAAAGTTATCGGATGTTCAAAGCAAACGTGGATAAAACAATAGAGGATGGCGAAGTTCTTCCATTTTGCGGTGGAATCACATGTATTCATACGCCCGGTCACACACCCGGACATATGTCTTACTATCTTAATAAGTCGAAATTGCTGATCGCCGGAGATATACTTCAGGTAATGGACGGGACTTTAGAAAAGTGTCCTGATTTCACCATTCTTGATAAGGCGGCTATTTCAGCTTCACTAAAAAAATTAAGTAGATATGAAGTCGAGATTGTTGTTTGTTATCACGGAGGGTTTTTCAAGAACAATGTTTCACAACGAATTATAGAAATTGCGAGTGGAGTATAGTGCTATATATACACAGACTATATTCGACTACTCGAAAAAAACTTGAAAGCGAAAAGTTTTTCGAGTAGAGTGGCAGCAAGAGGTGCGAGTTATGATTATCGCTAGACCAATATATTTGGAAAAGTCGATTGAAAACAAAGACAACGTTAGTCTCGGGAATTCTGATAAGTTCCTTTACCGTGGTTCCGGTTGTACGTGTTTTATATATTGTTTTCGCTGTGAATATGCTGATTAAGGTGATTATTACTTTCCGGTATTGTGATGAGACCCAGCAAGGAAAAATTCGTATGGCCGAGACGAAAGGTACACCTGTTTTACAGATGCTATATGAATATAAGGAACTGATACCCAAGGTGCTGAAAAACAAAGAAGTTATGAAAGTGATCATTGTCTCAGTAATATTACATATAACGAATCTTGTAAGTACCAACTTCTTTAGCTTGTATGTAACACAAAGGCTGGGCATAGAAGATCGTTATCTGGCTTTTTTTCCTATTTTGAATGCGACTGTGATGCTGATTTTCATGATTGGAATACAGCACCGCCTGGAATCCGTGAAATTCCGGATACCCATGTGGATCGGTCTGGTATTGTATGCCGCGTGCTCGATTCTTCTGATATTTACACCGATCGGCATTATACTGTTTATAATCATTTATGTCTTTGTGGGGGCAGTAGCCAGCGCTCTTGTCATGCCCCGAAAAGATGCCCTGCTCCAACTGAATATAAATCCGAATGAGCGGGCTCGTATTAATGCATTGATTATGTCATTTACATTGCATTTGCCTCACCTTTCGGCTATCTTGCGGGATGGTTATCAAGTATTGACCGCCGCTTACCGTTTGTGTTTGCGTTTATAATTTTCATCGCTGCCATCATTATCGTTGGCCGTATCCGTGATCCCGAATTCGCAAAAGAGCATAAGGAGATTCCAGAGCAATGAGAATTTGTATCCGACAATATTCAGCAGCTGACATACCTTCCATGATTCGTATCTGGAATGAGGTTGTAGAAGAGGGAAATGCGTTCCCTCAGGAAGAATGTCTAACGGAAGAGACAGGTCGTACTTTTTTCGGTGAACAGACGTATTGTGCTGTCGCGCAAGATGTTGAAAACGGGAAAATATACGGGCTATACATCCTTCATCCGAATAATGTGGGGAGATGCGGGCATATCAGCAATGCAAGTTATGCAGTCAGTTCCGAAAGCAGAGGCCTGCATGTTGGGGAAAAGTTGGTCCGGGACTGTCTTACAAAGGCCAAACAACAGGGATTTGCTATTCTACAGTTCAATGCCGTGGTTGTATCAAATAAGTCTGCAAGACATCTATATGAACGGCTTGGCTTTACACAGCTCGGAACAATTCCGGGCGGATTTCGCCTGAAGGACGGGCGTTTTGAGGATATTTGCCCTCATTATATTGTGCTCTAATCACGGAAAATTGGAGGTTCAAATAATGAAAATGACAATTGCCATTATTTTATCACTATACCTTGTTATGTCTTGCGGTTGCAGCCAGGCAAATATAGGCAGCGTTTCTGTTGATTATGGGAAATCAGAAATCTATTCTCAGCTGGATATGGACTCTGCCATTGATGTTATTGAGAAGGAGTTTTCATCATGGGACGGCTGCGAACTTCATTCTGTTTCTTATATGAGCGACGAATTCAGCGAAGACAATATTGACTATTGTAATGAACTTCGGGCAGATGCCGGGTATGATGAATGTATTGTTTTTGAATCATCGTTTCATTCGCCGAAAAACGGTGGCGGTGCGTGGACCCCGGATGAAGAATATGCGGGGTGGATCTGGTACTTAGCCAGAAAAGACAACGGAGCGTGGACATTACTAACGAATGGGTATGCATAAATTTTTCGCTGTTTTAAAAATTCATATTTGAAAGGCGATCATCGATGTCTAGTGATTCTAAAAAATTGGCCGAAGTTGTTATATTCAATCGGAAGATAGACTAACACATATTAACGAGAAATCAGCAGTTCGGAATTTCCGAACTACTTGAAGAGGATTAATGGGATTCACGGACTGATTGAGTCAAACGATCTTTCTCTGTGTTTGAATTTACTGCTTTTAAAGCAAACGCAATCGAATTAGCCGCGGTAAATTCTAGCGAATATCGGGATGAGAAATTAGCCCCAATTAAAACCAATCTACATTCTGGCTATAGAATTAAATGAGATTAATACTGCGTTGTTTTTTGTCTGACTTCTCATGATGTTAGTATATTTATAACAGGTTCCAATTCCAGACTTTTATCGGGCGAACTTGCAACGCATCTTAGCGGCAGAACTCTTTCGTTTCGTATTATGCCATTCACTTTTTGCGAATACTGCGAATATCAGGATGAAATTCGCAGCGGTAAGACCAAGGAAGAATTATTGAATGAATATATGAAGTGGGGCGGTTTTCCTTGGGTATGCAAGGAAAGCGAAGAAACCAGCAAAGAAATTATTTTATCCAATATTTACGACTCGGTTGTTCTGAAAGATATTATCATGAGAAATAAAGTTGCCTCGCCGCTGGCATTAGAAAAAGTGATGAATTATGTTGTTGGAAATTCTTCAACAACGTTTTCAGGAAACAAAGTAGCACTGTCACTTTCAGATAAGAATCAATCCGTTTCGGCGCCCACTGTGTATGATTATCTGAAGTACATGGAGGATGCCTGCATATGCGATAAGGTCTCAAGATATGATATTCGCGGGAAAAAAGTTCTGGCATTTGAAGAAAAGATATATGTCTGTGATTTGGGATTTTTCCATCTAAAAAAGAATAGGGTAAAAGATGAGTACAATTATATCGTTGAAACCATCTGCTATAACGAATTAGTCGCAAGAGGTTATAAGGTTTATATCGGCAAGACGTTTAAAGGTGAAGTCGATTTTATAGCCGAAAAGGGCAAAGAAAAATTCTATGTTCAGGCGGCTTACTTACTCAGTGACGAGAAGGTAATCGATCGCGAATTTGGCACTTATAACAGTATAAGTGATCATTATCCGAAGTACGTCATCACGCTCGATAGAACGACTTTAACGCGGGATGGAATCATTCATCTAAATCTCATTGATTTTTTGTTGGATCATGAGTGAGGCGCGACGAAATATCAGCGCATTTTTGAAAGGCTATTCAGATGATTGGACCAATAGTAAAAGTAATTGTGGCCAGACCACTCGGCAGTTATCATCCGGTTTGATAGATGTGGTTACGTGCAAGTGGCTGTTAAAATTGACGTGGAATTGAAGAAATTTATTTGTTTAACTTTTTGGAGGAGGTAAGGATGAAAGAAATTCAATTCTCAATCGAAATAAATGCCTCTAAAGAAAGAGTCTGGGCAACTCTTTGGGAAGATGTTACATTCCGTGACTGGGCAAATATTATTGATGAAGGCACATATATGAAGGGCGTTATGAAAGAAGGGAATGAAATTCAGTATATATCATCTGTAAATGGTTACGGTGTGACAAGTCAGATAGAGAAACTTAATCCGAATGAGTTCGTATTATTCAGGCACAGTGCAGACACAAAAGAAAGTGGACAGCAGGAACGTGAAAAAGAGTGGACCGGGGGGACAGAGAGTTACTCCCTTACCGATAAAAATGGAGTTACAGCATTAATTGTTAAAATCGATGTCCCTGAAGAACAAGAAGAAACATTTAACAGCAGGCTTCCCAGAGCTCTTGAGCGTATAAAAACTCTAGCGGAAAAATATTATTAATATTCACCTTTTATGACAAAGAACGATCCCCGGATGGTACCGGCCAGCTTGGATTTCTGCCTGGCAAACTTGAACTTCGCCAAAGCTTCCGGAATCTCCATACCCTCTGAAAGCTTAAAGCCGACAGCCCGTTTCTTTGGATTGTCAATCATGTACATGACATTGATCGCCAGTCCGTCCTCATAGAAAACATAAGCCATTCGAAGATTTTCCACCTGGAAGCTGGAGACTTCCAGCGGCTTGGCAGCCAACTCAATGTTCCGCTCATTTTTCAGGATGTGGCTGACATATGCCAGCGTATCCGGGTCTTCCTCAGCCGGTACAACCGTAAAGGCATGATTGTACTTGGTCATGTAGTAGCGGGCCTCATTGGCACGCAGGCCGGCCAGTGCTTCTGAGACCGGTGACGTTGCCAGGCCGGTCGTGGACACGTTCTTGAAATCGACAGTATAAGACATACTCATCACGCTCCTTGCAAGTGACTTGGATCCATGTAGAACATTTCCCAGTGGTGTCCGTCCGGATCCAGAAAACTTCTTGTGTACATAAACCCCATATCGTTGGGTTCTTTGGATGGTGAGCCGCCGGCTGCAAGTGCTTTGCTGACCAGGGCATCAACAGAATCCCGGCTGTCAGCCGAAAGTGAAATGATTGCCTCCGCAACCTGTTTCGAATCGGCGACCTCATTGGTGATAAAATCTTTGAAAAACTTCTTAACCAGCAGCATTACGAAAATGTCGTCACCAAGCACCAGACAAGCCGCACGTTCGTCGGTGAACTGCATATTGAACGTATAGCCCAGGGCCTTGAAAAATTCCATTGAACGAGGCAGATCCTGAACCGGCAGATTGACAAAGATTTTGTGTAAATTGGCCATTAGAATACCTCCTTTGAATGCAAAGGCAGAACACCAACTATATTTGTTCTAACACATACACTGGTAGATATCCAGTCTTTTTATATATATGAATAATATGAAATTTCACTGACGTTCACTTATTACATATTCCTTAGGCACGTGTGTTCACGGACCGCGTACCCTGATTCCATACAGTGATATAATTTATATGGAAATCGTTCGAAAATCTGCTTATAGAGGTCTCAAAAGGCGGGTAAAATCATAGAACATGTTGCAGCAGAGTGCCTGAAAATCGACCAGGGTTTCATGTAGGAGGAAAAATACAATGAAAATATCGTTTCTACCGAAGACGAAATACGGCATACTCTCTGGCATGATCCTGCTCGATATAATTTTTTTGTTATCCTTCTTCTGATATTCATAGGTGTAATGGTCACTCCATAGCATCGGATACCCGTTTGAAGCGATGTTGGAAGGCGAATAAAAAGGGATTAGATTGGATGCCGGAATAGAGGATGAAATATGAACCACAAAGGTACGCGGATAATTGAAACAGAGCGATTAATACTGAGACCATTTACGATGGCAGATGCAGAGCCGATGTATCGCAATTGGGCTTCCGATCCGGTTGTTACGAAGTTCCTTACCTGGCCTGCACACAGCAGCACGCAAGTCTCGGAAAAGGTCCTGGAAAGCTGGTGCGTGCAGAATGAGGATATTGAGAACTATCAATGGGCTATTGTACTTAAAGAAATAAATGAGCCCATTGGCAGTATTGCGGTTGTCAAATTGAACAATGATATCGAATCAGCGGATATAGGCTATTGCGTGGGCCAAAGTTGGTGGGGGCAGAAAATTATGCCGGAAGCCTTAACGGCTGTAATTGATTTCCTTTTCAATGAGGTTGGATTAAATAGAATTGCAGCTTGCCATGATGTTAATAATCCGAATTCCGGACGGGTAATGCAAAAGGCAGGGATGATATACGAGGGAACCTGGCGCGCTGCCGGAAGAAATAATATAGGAGTGGTTGATGAGGTCTGGTATTCCATTCTGAAAGATGAATATGTAAAAGTTGAAGATTAATAGAAATACTTAGGAGACAATAAGTATGGAAATAACGCGCTTGTCGAATCAATACACCGTAGAATTCTTGTCAGAGAGGGATATTCCGGCTGTGCTGAAGCTCAGTGAAAGCAATCCTCAATATTTTCATCACTGCCCGCCGGCCGTTAGTACCGAAAGCATAATATCCGATATGCAGGCGCTGCCTGATGGAAAAAGCCGGGAGGATAAATATTATCTTGGTTTCCGGGAAAAAAGCGAGAACGGTCCTTCCAATCTACCCAAAACACTCATTGCCGTTATGGATCTTATTTTGAAATATCCGGATGATAAGACAGCCTTTATCGGTTTTTTTATGGTCGATGCGAGTGTGCAGGGGAAAGGAATTGGATCAGGTATTGTGGAGGAAGTATGTTCCTTTTTGAAAAACCAATATGACTTTGTCAGATTGGGCTACGTGCGTGGAAATGTACAGGCAGAGAGTTTTTGGCTGAAGAATGAATTCAAACCGACAGGTACAATTATTAAAAAAGCTGAGTTTGATATTGTTTATGCGCAGCGAATGATCCGTTCAACTTCATCTCCATTATCAATATCTTCTTATGATAATGAGTATAGAATAATCGATGTGCGGCAGAGACCGAATCTCATAGAAGCTGCGGCAAACTGGTTCCATGAAAAGTGGGAAGTACCGCTATCAGCTTATATGGATAGTATGGAAGCCAGCCTTGCATCAGACACCGGTGTTCCTGCCTGGTATATTGTCAAAGACGAGTCGGATCATATAATTGCGGGCCTTGGAATTATCGAAAATGATTTCCATAAAAGGTCTGATCTGACGCCTAATATATGTGCTGTCTATGTAGAAGCGAAATATCGTCAGCATGGAATTGCTTTGATGCTGCTTAATCATGCGTGCGTTGAACTGGCTAAAAAAGGAATTGCAGATGCATATCTGATTACAACACACACCAAGTTCTATGAGCGCTGCGGGTGGGACTTTTATGAGATGATTGAAGAGGACGATGGAAATATGATCCGTTGCTACCACAAAAGGACAGACTGGCCGATATAGAAATCCACACGCAGATGCTTTATCATAGGAATGAAAGTTTTGTTTTTCCTGGATGAATCAACCGTACGGCTTGAATACGTGAAATATATTTTTGTGCCGGTATCAAAAGAAGTTCTTGCAACACCCAGGAAGCAAAGAGGCTGTGGATTCCATGAAATCGCCGATTATTGCTACAAAACTATTTAGACCGCCCTTAAGACCGGAGATTATCCGCCGGCCTCATCTGGCCGCGCGTCTTGACGAAGGACGACAGCTGACCCTCATTTCCGCACCGGCCGGTTTTGGCAAAACGACACTTGTCAGTGAATGGATTACCGGCAGTGAACGAACGGTCGCCTGGTTGTCGCTTGATTCGGAAGATAACGATCCCACACGCTTTTTGATATACCTTGTTTCTTCGCTCAAGACGATTTCAACCAATATGGGAGACAGCGTATTGGGCATGCTCGAATCCCCTCAGCCGCCGTCATCCGAATATATTCTGACAGTTCTCCTTAATGAGATATCCTGTGTTCCGGACCACTTTTTCCTGGTCCTGGATGACTATCATGTAATTGAGACCAAGCCGGTTAACGAAATGCTTGCCTTTCTTCTTGAACATATGCCGCAGCAAATGCATCTGGTCATCGTCACCCGTGAGGATCCGCCGCTCCCTCTGGCACGATTGCGCGCCCGGGGTCAATTATCCGAACTGCGTGCCGCAGACCTTCGCTTTTCCTTCTCTGAGGCGGCCTGTTTTTTAAACCTGCTGATGGGTCTCAAGCTTGCTGATAAAGATATTGCCGATCTTGAAAACCGAACGGAAGGCTGGATTACCGGGCTGCAGCTTGCTGCGGTTTCTATGCAGGGGCAGAAAGATAACGCTGCATTTATCCGGGCTTTCACAGGAAGCAACCGCTTTGTGCTGGACTATCTGATGGAAGAAGTTCTGCAGAAACAACCCGAAGATGTACAGTCTTTCCTTCTTCACACGTCGATCCTTGACCGCATGAGCGGCCCGCTTTGCGATGCCGTGCTACTTAGTCCATCAGCTTCCGGGCAGGAAACCCTTACATATCTCGAACGCTCCAACATGTTTATTGTCCCTTTGGACACAGAGCGGAAGTGGTACCGTTATCACCATCTCTTTGCTGAATTACTGCGTCAAAGGCTGCACCAAAGCGAATCTTCGGGGAATGAAGAGAGAAGTATGGCCGAATACCACATTCGCGCCAGCCAGTGGTTTGAAGACGATGGCCTGGAAGTTGAGGCATTTCAGCATGCGGCAGCAGCCGGTGATATCGAGCGCGCCGAGCGTTTGATGGAAGGGAAAGTGATATCCCTGCAATATGGCGGCGTGGTGACAACTATTCTGAATTGGCTTGCCTCACTGCCTGAAGCAGTGCTGGATGCCAGACCCTTATTGTGGGTGAGATCAGCAACATTGCTGCTTGTTACCGGACAAAAAACGGGTGTTGAAGAGAAACTACAGGCGGCTGAAGCAGCCTTAGATGCTGACCTGCAGGGAGCCGTACCGGACGACAGGACCCGCGACCTGATTGGACAAATTGCCGCCGCCAGAGCCACTCTGGCGTTCACCTGCTACCAGCCTGAAGCTATGATTTCCCAGTCACGCCGCGCCCTCGAGTATCTGCTCCCCGGAAACCAGCCCTTTCGTTTTACAGCAAATTGGATAATGGGGATGGCCTGCTTTTTCAGAGGAGAACGTTCCGCTGCCGGGCGGGTCTTTTCCGAAGCCTTATCTATCGCCCGGGCGTCCGGGGATATTCACAATACGATACTTGCTGCTACCTCACTGGGCCAGATACAGGAATTAGAGAATCGGCTCTGTCTGGCGTCCGGGACTTACCGCAGCGTTCTGCAGCTGATTGATGATTATCCTTCTCCGGTTGCCTGCGAAGCATATCTCGGCCTGGCCCGTATCTGCTACGAGTGGAATGATCTGAAAGCCGCCGGGCAGTACGGGGAAGAGAGCCTCAAATTCGCGCGTCAGTATGATCAGGTTATTGACAGGCACGTTATCAGCGAGGTATTTCTTGCCCGCCTGAATCTGGCCCGGGGCGATGTGGCCGGTGCATCTGATGTGTTAGAGCAGGCAGAGCAGTCCATACACCAGCATAATTTTGTGCATCGGATACCTGAGGCAGCCGCCGCACACGTGCTGGTGCTTCTTCGCCAGAACAATCCGGCGGCAGCGGCTTCCCTTGCTGAAACGCACGGTCTCCCTTTGAGCCGTGCAAAAGTATATATGTTTGAAGGCAGGGCGGTCGAAGCGCTTGCACTGCTGGAACCTCTTTATGAACAATTTGCAAAAATAGGCTGGCAGGACGAACAGCTGAAGATTATGGTCCTGCAGGCTGTGTCATACCACATACTTGGCGAAAACAACAAGGCCTTCGAACAGCTTGACGAATCTCTTGCGATAGCGAAACCGGAGGGCTTCATTCGCCTTTTTATCGATGAAGGCGTTCCAATGGCCAGGTTGTTGACTGATGCAGCCGAACAGACAAAAATGCCTGATTACACGGTCGGACTGCTGGCAGCTTTTGCAAGCGAATGGCAGACGAATGACGAAAAACAGGGAGTTCCCAGTGCATCCCCGGTTCAACCCATGCTCGAGCCGCTAAGTCAAAGGGAGCTGGAAGTATTGCGTCTTGTCGCCCTTGGATTTTCGAATCAGGAGATCTGCGAGAAGCTTTTTCTTGCCCTGAATACGGTAAAGGGGCATAACCGCAGAATTTTCGAAAAACTTCAGGTGCAAAGACGCACCGAAGCCGTTGCCCGCGCACGCGAACTGGGCCTGATATAGGTTCTTCTGCTGTGTAACTTTTCCTTTTCAAAAACCTTTTCACAACAACAATTCAAAGCAACAATTCAAAACAACACCTCCGGCAGCACTTTAGTGTCTACGCGGTACAGGACTCCCCGATTTATAATTTGGACATTGGGAAGCCTGTTCCATGTAGCTGCGGCTTCAAAGAGGTGCAAAATGATTTCGCGCAAAAACAAACGAATGCCTGTTCCGGATCAGCCTTCCGTCTTTCAAATCAGGATCAGTGGTCATTTGGACAGTAAGTGGTCAGATTGGTTTGACGGTATGGTCATAATGCTTGAAAAGGACGGTGATACCCTTCTGACGGGCCCGGTTGCAGATCAATCCGCGCTGCATGGATTATTTAAAAAAATTCGGGATCTGGGAATGACATTAGTTTCTGTTAATCCGGTTTTGTCCGATCAAGCGGATCGTTTTGATTAACAGGAAGAAGAACGATTAGCAAGGAAAAGAGCGATAAGAGTAATAAGAACGGTCAGCAAAATAAATAATGATTTGAAAAGGAGAAAATTATGAACACAGAAATCGAAACAAGCAGAATGAATACCCGGTTAAAACTCTCCCTTCTATGGATATTCCTGCTGCTCAATATGGCTTATGCGGATATCCTGTCTTTGATGGACGCCACTTCACCAATCAGAAAAATAATGGCTGGAGCTCCTATGCCATCAGGAGGGCTGCTGGCAGGTGCAATCGTGATGGAAACATCGATCATAATGATCCTTTTATCCCAGGTATTAAAGAGAAATGCAAATCGCTGGGTCAACATTATCATTGGTTTGTTCAATATTGTATACATCATTACAGGCGGACATGGTTTGTACTATGTGTTTTTTGCATCCATAGAGGTCGTGAGCTTACTACTGATTATCTGGTTTGCATTCAGTTGGCCTACGTCTGAAGTAAAAGCTGTTTCGCCAAACAAGGAAGGAGTACTATCATGATTACGAGTAGTAAAGAAGTAAGGCGGGCAGGGTTCCTGTACCTCGCATTTGTCATAACATGCATCTTTGCCGGTGTCGTGCGGTCAAATCTGATCGTATATAATGACGCCTCAAAAACTGCCGGTCTTCTTAGAAATTACCAGTGGCTTCTTCGTATTAGTTTTGTCGACGATCTGGTATCCGCCGTTCTCTTTCTTTTGGCAGCCTGGGCCCTTTATGTCATTCTGAAGCCGGTTAATAAGAACCTGGCACTTCTGTTCCTTCTGCTCAATGCTGCAGGGGTGGCCGTACAGTGCCTCAGTCTGCTATTCCTGTTTGCCCCTATACTGATAAGCGGCAGTGCGGATTTTCAGAAGGTTTTCCAGCCCGATCAACTTAATGCCCTGAATCTGCTGTTTCTCAACCTTCACAAATGCGGCTTTACTATAGCCCAGATTTTTTACGGCACAT
>DIEQ01000137.1 GCA_002418705.1 Mageeibacillus sp. UBA5770
CGGTGCAATGAAGGCTCTTAAAGAATACGGATACCGGATACCTGAAGATATCTCCCTTATTGGGTTTGATGATCTGCCATTCTGTGAAATAACTTCACCAAAGCTGACCACAATCCGCACAGTAAAAAGAGAAGTTGGCCAGACGGCTGTGGAAAAAATATTGGATATGGTAAAAAATGGGGATCATATTAAAACAAAAGTCGAATTTTCAACGACTTTTATAGAGAGGGACAGTGTTAGAGAATTGGATCACTGAAGAATACACAATTTAATAAGCTTAACATAATGATCTGCAACAAAAAAAAGTTATCCTCCTTTAATCAAAGAATAACTTTTTGATTCATATTCAAAATACCCATGGTTTGAACAAATATGTTAGGTGGAACTGGCGAATCCATACAGGGTAATTCAGACTTTTCCTCCATAGAGTTCAGGAATAAATGTCTGGTCTGTTATAGGCGGACGGACATAGCCGGTATCTTTCTGTCTCGCAGGAAGTACAAGCGGTTCAGGTGTCAGGTCCTCATACGGAATCAGACTCAGCAAGTGGGTGATGCAATTCAGGCGGGCGTGCTTCTTGATATCCGCATTGACAACATACCACGGTGACTGTTTGGTATCCGTATAGGCAAACATATCATCTTTGGCTTTGGAATAATCCAGCCATCGTTTTCTGGATTCCAAATCCATCGGGCTAAGTTTCCAGCGTTTGGTCGGATCGTTTATTCTTCCCTGAAAACGCTTTTCCTGTTCCTCATCGGATACGGAGAACCAGTATTTGATGAGGATAATACCGGAACGGATGAGCATTTTTTCAAATTCCGGACAGGAACGAAGAAACTCCTGGTATTCTTCATCGTTGCAGAAACACATGACTCGTTCGACGCCTCCGCGATTATACCAGCTGCGGTCAAATAACACGATTTCTCCTGCCGAAGGAAGCCTGGCTACATACCGCTGAAAATACCACTGCGTATTCTCCTTAACTGTTGGTGCTGCCAGAGCTTCAACGCGGCATATTCTGGGGTTAAGGGCTTCGGTTATTCGCTTGATAACGCTGCCCTTGCCGGCCGCATCGCGGCCTTCGAATATGACCACTACCTTCAGTCCTTTGTACTTGACCCATTCCTGGAGCTTCACCAGTTCGAGCTGAAGCCGGGCAAGCTCCTTTTCATAATATTTGTTTGTGATGCAGGGGACTTTTCTGCCGTGCAGATCGATTATTTGATAACGCTCGTCAGCTGTTTGGGGTTTATCTTTTTTTGTGTCGCTGCTTTTCGGGTTAACTTCGAGATTTTGGGGAGCGGAATTACTTTTTGTTTCATTTTTTTTGTTACTCATAAGCCACCATCTCCTAACCAATATTGCATTCGAATACCAACATGTAAAATTGTAAGTAAAAACAGATTAAATATATTTTACCATATACGCAAAGCAAATATCATGATAGAATTTGCAGGTTAAAATTCATATCGGGAGGACTCTATGGCTACTGAAAAAAACGAAAATGTCATCGCGAACCCATCACCTTTAGGTCTGCTGGGATTTGGTATGACAACACTTCTTCTTAACCTGCATAACGCTTCCTTCATTCCTCTTTCTGCAGTCATTCTGGCCATGGGATTATGTCTCGGCGGAGCTGCACAGATCATTGCAGGAATAATGGAATTCAAGAAAAACAACACTTTTGGCGCGACGGCTTTCACAGCCTATGGCTTCTTCTGGTGGTCCCTGGTAGCAATATGGGTGAACCCGTTTACCGGAATTGCCAAAGCAGATGAAACAAGCATGGGATTCTATCTGCTTATCTGGGGAATCTTCACGGCATTTATGTTTATCGGCACACTTAAGCACAACCGTGCAACCCAGGTTGTTTTCCTTACACTTACAGTCTTGTTTGTCTTGCTTGCAATATCAGATTTTACTGGAAATGCATCTGTTAAGACAGCTGCCGGTTGGGTTGGAATTGTCTGCGGCGCATCCGCCATGTATAACAGTCTTGCACAGATTGTAAACAATGAGTTTGGCAGGAAAGTTCTTCCCCTGTAAGGATCCCGGAGACGGCTCGTATTTTAAGATGCCCTTTTGTTGCAGATGTCATAAAATGCGATAAAAGGGCATTATGTCTTCATAGGTATTGTCTTTTAGTAAAAATCCGCCGGGTATTGTCCCTAATTGGACAAATCCCAATTTTCTGTAAAGTGCGATTGCACTGGTGTTTGTACTTACGACGGCGTTGAACTGCAGGATTTTGAATCCGAGGTTCTTAGCCTGCACTAACGAATCGGACACTAATTTCTCACCGATACCGCGTCCTCTGGCGCTTGAGGTTACTGCATAACTGGAGTTGGCAATATGTCCGCATCTGCCGACATTATTCGGATGAAGGATATATAGACCCCATATTATTGCATCTTCTTCTGCAACCGCAGTATAACTCTGTGAACCGAAAAATTCTCCGGCCTGTTCCGTACTTAGTGTCTCCATCTGCGGAAACGCAATTCCATCGGCTACAACCTGATTCCATATTTCTGCCATGGCCGGCAGATCATTATGCCTATATTCCCGTATGATCACTAAAATACACTCCTAAACAATTCAAAATAAGGACATATAAAAGTACTATACATCTTCTCCTCTTTCCATGCAAAATAATTTGCCAGAAGCAGCGAGTATATTTTGACTAAAGTAAGCCTGGATTCGCTTTTTTAAGCAAACCCAGGCTCATTAAAGACAAAAATAAATATCCGGAATTTATGAGCGCTTTAATCCTGATGAAATACAGATTCCATACCGGCCCACCACTCACTTTCACCACGGTCAGCCAGAGGTTCGTGGCATGGCTTGCATACATCCCACCACTCCAGGGTCTTCGGATCAGCAGCCATTTTGGCCATGTCAGCAGCAAAGTCTTCACCAATATACTCATAATAGGCAAACAGATAGTCGCCCCTATGGAAAATTGAGTAATTTCGAATATTGCAGGCTTCGATCATGGCCGTTACTTCAGGCCATGGATTCGCATGGTAAGCTTTGTATTCTTCAAGTTTCTCCGGGCGTACTTTGATCATTTCACCGATTCTTCTCATGTTTCCCGCCTCCTTGCCCGTCAGTACAGCCGTGTCGCTTCATCAAACAGCGCTTTGATATTCGCCGGCGGGACATCAGGCATAATTGCCTCATGGCTTGGGGAAATAATCAATCCTGTCGGGAAATACTCACGCAGTTCATGCACCTTGTTCTTTACATCTTCTGGAGATCCGTGGACCAGAAGATCCTGCGTATCAACTCCGCCGCAGAATGAGACCTGCCTGTCAAAGCGAGCCTTAAGTAAATCAGGCTGCATGCCTTCAGCCAGCGCCTGGATCGGGTGGATGACATCAACGCCGGCCGCAATGAGATCAGGAATTGCCTCGGCGATCGAGCCGCAGGAATGATATATGACTTTCAGACCGTAGCTGTGTGCCTGCTCAACCAGCCTCTTACAGCCGGGAATGATGAACTTTCTGATCATATCAGGGGAGAGCATAAGACCGCGCTGCGTACCCATATCATTGCCGATCAGAACAGCATGCAGCTTGCCCCTGGTTGCCTCATAAAAGATCTTATTAGCCTTCAGATAAAATTCGACAATCTTCTGGTCGACCGCTTCGTAAAGCTCCGGATTTGCAATCATGTTCATCAGGGCTGTCTCCATGCCAAACGATGCGCATGTATCCTGAAAATGTGCGGACCACAGCATACCGAGCACGACTTTATCTGAGGGAGCTTCGTCTGCCAGTCTTCTGCACTCTTCTACATCAATATATTCAGCCGGTTCGGGCCATTCGAAGAAGTCCAGATCCTCAAGTTCTTCAGCATCCTTGAAGCATCCGTCAGAAGTCAGGGTGCGTTCATGCTCGCTTACAGCACCTTCCCCATACCAGTCGAATGCAGCATAGATGGCTTTGGCAGAAGGAGACTGATACGGTAGTTCGACAGAATAAAAATCATCACCGACAGCCAGCTTCAGTTCATGCATATTCTTAACACCATAGTGTTCAAACAGTGCAGGCTGGGCATAGATGTCGGGCATCCCGAGCCAGGCTGCCGGGCGGTCTACCGGATGTCTCTCAACGGTTGCATAAAAACGTTCGATGCTATTCATAACTTTGTTCCTTTCATATAAGCACGCAAAGGATTTCCAGTGCTCTTATCTGCCCGTAAAAGGGTTATTCTTTACTTCTCTTCTGGATGCTGTTCAAAATAACGGCGAGGAAAATGACAAGACCTTTTACTACTGTCTGGGTATAAGGGTTAACTCCGAGAAGTACCATGCCGTTGCTTAAGATACCGATGAAAAGAAGTCCTACAATCGTTCCTCCGAGTCCGCCTTCTCCGCCCATCATGTTCGTTCCGCCGATTATGGCGCCGGCAATCGTATCCATTTCCCAGCCGCTGGCACATGTCGGGTCGCCGGAGCGTACCTTTGCTGTCAGCAGGACACCTGCAACACCGCAAAGAACAGAAGATATAACGAACACCAGCGTCTTTACTTTTTCAATATTAATACCTGACAGTCTTGCTGATTCCTGGTTGCCGCCAACAGCATAAACGGATCTTCCAAAAGCTGTATACTTCATGATGTAGATAAAGACAGCGTAGAAAATCACCATGTAAATGACAAGGTAGGGCACAGGTCCGATAGAACCTGATGCAATTTTACCGAATGAATCAGGAAGTCCGGCAACCGGGTATCCTCCGGTCAGCGTCTGGGCAAGTCCCCGGAAAGCCTGCATAAGCGCCAATGTGACAAGGAAGGAATGGAGCTTAAGCTTTGCCGTTACACCTCCGGAAATAAGACCGAGTATACCGCTTCCGATTAATGTAAGAAGAATCGCGACCGGTATAGGAAGGCCGCTCTTCATCATCATTGCCCCGATAACGGATGCAAAAGCTACAATAGAGCCGACGCTAAGGTCAATATTACCGGTGATAATAATCATTGTCATACCGATAGCTACAATGGACTGAATGGAGATCTGTTTGACGATCGTCATCAGGTTATTTGTGGACAGGAAATTCTCATTAGCAAGTGCCAAAATAACACACATAATGACAAGCACAAAGTACATGATATATTTCATCAAGAACTGTTTGGTTTTGCTGTTTGAAGTTTTCATCTTAGCCTCCTGAATTATATTGCTTCTTGGGTTGTTGCATAATGGAGCAAAAGCTCTTGTGTCAGATTCTCATTGGGCAGAATCGCGGTTAATTTTCCGGCTGCAAACACAAGAATCCGGTTTGAGACCTGCAAAACTTCCGGCAGTTCGGACGAAATCATAATGACTCCGATTCCCTGCGAAGCCAGGGTATTAATAAGGGCATATATCTGGTTTTTTGAACCGACATCGATGCCTCTTGTAGGTTCATCCATGATCAGAATCTTAGGATTTGTAGCAAGCCATTTGGCAATAACCACCTTCTGCTGATTCCCACCGCTCAAATCCCTGGCAGCCTGGCGCCCGTTTCTGCACTTGATGGAGAGCGACTTAATATATCCGTCAGTAATCTCCTCTTCTCTTCGTGTGTTGAGCCGGCCTTTGTTCATCAGCTGATTAAGAATCGTCATACCAACGTTTGTATGAAGATCCATATTCAAAATAAGACCCTCTTCCTTGCGATCCTCCGTTACAAAGCCGATACCGGCCCGTTTGGCATCGATAGGATTATTGATCTTTACTTCCTGCCCGTTTATATAAACCTCACCGGAATCCTTCGGATCTGCACCGAACAGCGCCCTGACAAACTCTGTTCTGCCTGCGCCGGCCAGTCCGGCAATTCCAAGGATTTCACCTTTGTGAAGCGTAAAATTGACATTTTGGAATTTATTCTCAGAGCAGAAATTTTTCACCTCAAGAAGGACATCCTTCGATACAAAATCTGCTTTTTCGGTGTCGATGACACACATGCCAACCATATTCTCGATGAGAACTTTTTTGGGGGCATCTTCAATATCCAGAGTAAGAATGTATTGTCCGTCGCGAAATACAGAAACCCTGTCGCAGATGATCGGGAGTTCTTCCAGTCGATGCGATACATAGAGAATACTGATTCCCTTTTCACGTAATCCCTTGATTACCTTGAACATGTTATCAATTTCATGGTCAGACAGGGACGCGGTGGGCTCATCCATAATGAGTAGTTTGATTTCATTAGAGAGCGCTTTGGCAATTTCAACCATTTGCTTCTGGGCGACACTCAGCTGTCCGATCATCGTTTCCGGACTGATATCGACTTCAAGGAGATCGAGGATTTTTTTGGCTTCAGAATTGATGGTCTTCCAGTCAATTCTCTGAATCGGCCCGATGTTTTTTTTGATGAGCTTACCCATGAAGATATTCTCGGCGACGGTCAGTGTGTTAATCAGGCTGAATTCCTGATATACGGCGCTTATGCCGAGCTTTCGGGCCTCGTGTGTGGATTTGATATGAACCTCTTTGCCGTCGAGAAATACCGATCCCTCATCTTTGCTGTAAGCTCCGGCGATGATTTTTATCAGTGTGCTCTTTCCGGCGCCGTTCGCGCCAACCAAAGCATGAATCTCACCCTTCCTGACCTCAAGCCGGGCATGGTCCAATGCGACTGTGCCTGAAAACCGTTTTGTTATTCCTTCTGCCTTTAAAATAATGTCGGACACTTGTCTCACCTTCATTTCACTTATTTTGGATTCAATTCTGTGCAGCGGCATGCTGACCTGAGTATCACGAAATTGTCCTCAATTGACATGTAAGGTGTCCCGCAGGATTGCAGGGCACCTTACACACCAACACATGATCGTTACAAGAACTATGAATTGTCTGAGCAAGAGGAGGTTAGGAAACGAGATCCTTATGATCATCTATGTACTTCTGAATTTCGTCTGTCTTGTCTTTTGTGTATGTCTTGAGAGGTACAAGGAGTTCTTTCTCAACGGCCTCGCCCTTGGCCGCCTTTACTGCATTTGCAACGGCATTGTAGCCAATGTCATAAGGCATCTGTGTGGTAATGGCCTGAAGCTTGACGGTTTCGCTGAGCATGTCTTTGGCAAGGTCAAGGCTCATGTCAGTTCCCATAACAATGATTTTGCTGTTGTCGGCATTCTGCAGAGCTGCGACGCAGCCGAGAAGTGAAGTCTGATTCCATGCCCAGATCATATCAATGTCAGGATTTGCGGTAAGAATCTGCTCTGTAATGTCAAGGCCTTCTTCCTGAAGTTCGGCGTCCTGTGCTGCAACTGTCTCGAGGCCGGGAACATCTTTGATAGCATCTTTAAAGCCATTGCATCTTTCGACACCGACTTCATAGCTGCTGTTTGTCAGAAGGGCAATTTTGCAGCCATCGGGGAAATTGTCTTTTACATACTGTGCGACATACTCGCCTGTCATTGAACCGAGATCATAGTTTGAAACTCCGACAAATCCGGATGTCTCTGTATTAACGGTCGTATTCCAGTTAATAACAGGAATACCGGCAGCTACGGAAGACTCGACTGCTGCAACGGATGCATCAGCGGACAGCGGGGAAATACAGATAGCATCAACGCCCTGTGCAACAAAAGTTGCGACGTTGTCGGACTCTTTGGATACTTCGTTGTCAGAGCTGACAATTTTTACGGTTACACCCAGATCTGTTCCGGCTGCTTCCATTCCTTTAATGACTTCAGCAAACCATTCGCCGGATGTGTTCATAATGACAGATCCGATAACCATTTCACCGGCTGCCTCTGTTGTGGCTGCGGCTGTTGTGGCTGCGGCAGATGAATCAGCGGCTTTGGTAGCAGCAGCGGCTGTTGTGGTGGCAGCTGACGAGCTGCATCCGGTCAGAACAGAAGCAGCAAGGGCGGTACATAACAAGACACTCAGTAATTTCTTCATTTTCGATCCTCCTAATGTTTGTGTGGAAGTTACGGTATAAATATAGAAAATTCCGGTGAAAATAAACATTCATTATTTTCATCGGAATGGTCCAATTTTTCATATTTCAAACATTAGGGTCGTTTTTTATACTATTCAAGTGATTTTAAGTATGCTGAGATATTATCACGGGTGACAACTTCAATCGGATCCTTATACCAGGGGCGCAGTTCTTCCCCCTTTGCCGCCCAGATCGCACAATAAATACTATATTTACCTTCATATTCCGGCGGCTGCGTGATAAGGCCGTAAAGGCGCCCGTCCGATATCGCCTGCAGGTATTCAGCGTCTTCTCCGATGCCGACAACAAAGATCCGGTCCTCAAGTCCGAGATCCTCAATGGCTTCAATTGCGCCGATTGCCATATTGCTGTCATGGCAGTAAATCCCCTTCAATTCGGGATTCTTTTTGATCAGGTCGCCGGCAACAAGCCTGGCTTTCCCCCTGTCCCAGCCGCCGTTGCGTATTCCGACGATTTCAATTGCGGGATGCGGAGTCAGCTGTTCGATAAAGGTCTGTGTCCGGTAGATCTGCGGATCACTTCCCGGGGATCCCTCGATAATCGCAATCTTCCCTCCGTCGTTGTCACGGGTCTCCATAATCTGCACAAATAACTCTGCCGCAAGGGCGGCCTCTTCTGAGCTGCTTGCCCCGACATAGGTATCGATGTATTCAGAAGAGATAGCGTCGACCTTCATGTTCAGGTTGATAACGGGAATGCCCTCCTCTCTGGCTTTTTTAAGAGGGTTCAGAAGTAATTTCGCATTAACCGGACAAAGAATGATGGCATCAACTTTGTCCCTGATGAATTGATATATCTGCTGTGCCTGAAGTTCGGCATCCCAGTCTGCATATTTCAGAATCAGTTCCGAATTTTCTTCCTCGGCAGCCTCATACATGTATTTGCTGACACTCATCAGGTAGTACGAAGTATCGGAAGCGAGTGTCGCACCGATGACGATCTCTGAGGATTCTGATTCATTCGATGGGACGCTGCCTGCCGATGTATCCTGTGTGAGGGATCCTGCCGTTGTATTTTCGGTGACGGAAGAGAAATTCGCACATCCGGCACAAAACAGATACAAAAGGCAAATGATTACCGATAAATATCTAAACGACCTGCTTATGTTCATGTAAGATCCTCCTGTCCAATCACAGCTCAATGATTGGCAATGTAAGCGTTGCTGTTGTCCCCTGCCCTTTGGCACTCGAAAAGGTCAGACCATATTGTTCGCCGAAGTGGAGCCTGATTCTTTCGTTTACATTCCTCACGGCGATTCCGGAACCTCCGTTTTTTGAAGCACGTGCATCTTCACCAAGAATAGCCGCGCAGGTTGCCTCATCCATTCCCACTCCATCATCCATAACGGTAATCATAAGAAAATCATCCTTTCGGAATGCTTCTATCATGATGTTACCCTTTGCGTTCATTTCCTTGATGCCGTGATAAATACTGTTCTCAACGACAGGCTGGACGATAAGTTTGATCGTTTTGCATTTTCGCACTTCATCGGAGACGGATATAGAGTAATCGAACTTGTTCTTATACCGCATGCTCTGAATGACCAGATAGTTTCGTACATGCTCCAGTTCATCGGCGACCGTAATCAATTCATTGCCTTTGTTCAGTGAAATGCGGAAAAGCTTCGCCAGCGCTTCCGTCATGGGCACAACATTGGGATTCTTCATCTCAGCCATCCAGATAATTGAATCCAGAGTATTATATAAAAAATGCGGATTTATCTGTGCCTGCAAAGCCTGCAGCTCATATTTTCTCTTCTCCTCCTGCTCTGCGACAACCTGTCTCATAAGACCGTCAATTCGTCCGAGCATTTTGTTGAAACTCTTCGCGAGCATTCCTGTCTCATCTTTACTCTGAATATCAACGCCAGCTGTCAAGTTGCCGGTATCTGCCAGATCCATATGTTTTTTCAGGTCAATAATTGGCTTAACAACCTTCTTAAGAATCAGGTTCAAAGAGATAATGATAATCAGCAGCATGGCCGCTACGACAAGTATGATGATCGTTAAAGTCTGGTAAACGGACTGATTCAAAGCTGACAGCGGCGTGATGGAAAGCAAAGTCCAGCCGGTCTTCTCCATTTTTTCAGACACGACCTGATAGTTTTTATCGCCGAGCCTGATGATAAAACTCTGCACGGCTGATGCGTCCTTCATCGAATTTAGCTTTTCGAGCGTAGCAGGATCGGAAAGCGAGTAAGGAGAAGTACTTGAATCATCCCTGACATAAATCAGTTTGCCTTCATTGCTTAAAATACTCAGGTTCATCTCATCATTGGTATATACGGAACCGCATATCTCTTCGATTCTGTTCAAATTTAAATCAACGAGTATAACACCAAGGAAAGATCCGTCCTCATAGCTTCTGATTGCCCGGCTCAGTGAAACTGTCGGTTCGGTGTTGCCCACAAGAAACTCATGTGTCTGCGGCCCGGTAATGATAGGCTCAGTCTTATTATCCCGTGCCAGCTGATACCATGGATACTTGCTGTAATCCTTGACGACGGACAGATACATATAGCTGCTTTTATACAGGAGCAGACTCTTTTGACCGAAAATCATGATGGAGGATACATCTGTCCGGCTGTTCAGCGAATAGTTAAAAAGCTTCGAACTCATTTCATAGTCCTGCATGCTCCGGGTATTTGTCAGGTCACTGTATCCTACTTCACTGTCCGTTTCACGAATCAGGTAATTCTGCAGATAATAGTTATAGTTGGATTCGTTGGCGATTGCATTCACTTCATCGAAATATATATCCATTGTCGTAATTGTATTTGTCAGGAGGTGCTGCGAATACTCGACGTTATCCTCTTTTGATTTGCGGTTAAAAATTATAAGGAACAATATGATAAAGATCACCAGCGCGATTGTAATAAGGCTGGAGACCCAAAAAAGAGTCTTGTTCTTTATACCCATATGGGAAAACGCATACAGGATTTTTTCTTTCTTCATTTTCATGTTCTTCCTCCGGGAAGGCAAGATTTCAGATACGTTCTGCACACTATTTTTGACTCCTGTATTCGGAAGGAGACATCCCGGAATATTTTTTGAAGGCTACACTGAAGTAGTGCGGATTAGAGTATCCAATTTTATATGCAATTTCGTATGTCTTCATTTCTGTGTTTTTCAATAAGTTTTTTGCCTTCTCCATTCTTGTATTCGTCAGGTAATCAACAAAATTAATCCCCGTCTCTTTCTTGAAAAGAACACTCAGATAACCGGTGCTGACAACAACATTTTCTGCAGCGGTCGTAAGAGAAATGGATTCGTTCATGTAATTTTTCTCGATGTATTCTTTGGCTCTCTGAATAATCAGCTGGCAGCTGTCAGACTGAAGTTTATGGAGCTCTCCGGCAACCTTTTTGGAAAATTCCAAAAGATTCTTCGACACTTCATCAACGGATTTCATGTTTTCAAGTTGATGATATAGGGAAAAGCCCATATTCCACAGACCATCTGAAACCTGCTTGGAGCTCGACAGCTCCTTTAAGAGGTTCGAAATAATTTCAATAAAAACCATTTTGATATTGGGACTTGATAGATTTTTTGACGTAAGCAAGTCACTGCAGATGATTTTCATGGACCGTTCGATATCCTGCTCGGTCAGAAACTTCACGCTGTTGATGAGATCCTTGATTCCGTCAAAGGGATAGAAAAAAGACTTCTCTATGAAATCAAGGTCATTAATGTAGTAAACTCGGTTGTAGCCTAATGAATATCGGCAGTCGAGAGCCGTCGAGGCTTCAAGGAACGATCGGTGCAGATCCGCGAGATCACTGACAAGGGATCCTTCTGCACAGGTTACATCAACCTTGAGTACCGAAGACACTGACATCTGGATTACCTGCAGGGTGTCATAAATGATGCTGAGTGCATCCTCCTGAAATTCATCAGCGCTAAATACGATGATAATATGGTTATTATTGTCATCAAACAGACAATTGGACTGCCCGATAACATCCGTGACAATATTTTTCGTGATGAACAGATACAATTCAACATCCGCATTGTCGATTGTTGACATGTCCGTTTCAACAATGCCGACGATATACTGCTCCGAATCAAGGGGAAGTTCCAGCGATTTGATTTTTTCCTGTGTGTCATTTCGCCGGCCGTACTCCGTGCACACGAGCAAATACAGAAATTTCTCCTGCATAATGGGAATACTTCGATGCAGCTGGGATTTCATCTGGGAAATATATTCTTTCTGCGATGTTTCCAGATGCAGTTTTTTGCATATCGCTTTCATCTTCTGATAAAGCGTTGACGCACCTACCGGTTTGAGAATATAGTTCATGACACCTAAGTCCACCGACTGCTTTGCATATTCAAAGTCCTCATGTCCGGAAAGAATGACAATATGTATCTCGGGAAATTCTTTCTTAAGCGCTTCTGAAAGCTCGAGTCCGTCCATAAACGGCATAACAATATCCGTAAGAACAAGGTCAATCTTATGATTTCGGCAGATATCAAGCGCAGCCATCCCGTTCTCTGCCTGATATATCGTTGAAAACCCCAGGGATTCCCAATCGATTATGGAGCTAACCGCACTGCGGATCAGTTCCTCGTCATCAACTATAAGTAATGTATACACGGTGGGTATCCTTCCTGTTTCATACATGCAGGCAAAACAGCCATAATAAATTCTCTGGAGTGCGTCTAAAAAACGAATCTGATTTGTATCTTATCACATATACAGAAAATCGTAACTGATGGAAAAACTTCTGACCCCAAAAACACTGCCAGCTTTAAGGCATGCAGGATAAGGTATTATAAACCCCAATGCAAAACTATTTTAACGATTTTTACTTCAAAAAACTTGACAAAATTCCCGACGTCGCGCAGTGTAAATATGCAGGAATAAAGCGATCTGCAGTTTTACCATTAGGAGTCACCATGTATCAAACAGACTTTCACCTTCATACCAGCCATTCATTTGATTCTAAAACAAATATGGCTGTGGTTTGCCAATATGCCCTTGATAAAAAGTATATGGAAATCTGTTTTACGGAACACTATTCACTCATTCCGGGTGTCCCAACCTACGGGCACCTTGACTGGGATTTGTATAATGCGGATATTCAGGAGAATCGTAATTCATTTAGAGGCCGGCTGAACATCCGTAAAGGAATTGAACTATGTGAGCCGCATCAGCGGGTAGCGGATTATCAGCATATTTTGGAAAATCAGGAAATCGATCTGATCCTCGGATCGATACATAATGTATACGGCCGCAAGCTGCGCTTCCTGCTGCGTGACTTTGGCAAAGAAATTGGATACTCGGCTTTTTTTGATGAAACGCTAGCCATGGTTCAATCAGCTGATATTGACTGCGTCGCGCATCTTGACATTATAAAGAGATACGGCGGGGAAGCTTTCAGCGACCAGGATCTTAATCAACATCTTAAAATAATCAGCAGAATTCTCCAGACTATGATTGACCGCCGGATAGCCCTTGAAATCAACACGTCAACCTGTAAGAAGCTCGGACAGACCTCTCCTGCAGAGAACATTCTCATGCTGTATAAGGATCTGGGCGGTTCACTTATCACTTTCGGCTCAGATTCTCATACCGGTACATCTCTTGGTGATGGTATTGATGCTGCAAAGCAGACAGCACTGAAATGTGGCTTTACAACCTACTGCACATTCGAAAGACGAACGGCAACACAGCGGGACATTGAAGTATAACCTCCCCCGGTCAAAATATCAGCTCGTCTTTTATCATATGAGCTTCCGCCTTAAGATATTCTATGTCTTCGTTATTCAGCGGATTGGCGAGACACTCATCAATATGCTTAAGCATAAATAGAAAATGCTCGAAGTTACCCGGCGGAACCAGCGCAGCTCCCCCCATAGCCAGACCATACTTCATCCCGGCAATTGCCAGCCGGTCATTGTCAAATACAGGACGGCACCATGATTTGGGATATACTTTCGGTTCGCTGTCGCGCCACATCCGCGAAACCATTGCCTTCATACTTAAAAGACCCTTATCGGTCTTTTTAACCTCTTCAGCAATACGGGTTCCCCATCCCGTTTCAAGTCCCAATGCCCAGTTCATCGGAAAAAGTACGGTGTCAAAGTCATATAAGCCGCAGGCTTGCAGTGCAATTTCTTCGCTGTGTGCGGAGAAGCCGATATTACGGATCAGCCCTTCTTTTTTTGCCCACTGAAAGGTCTCAAATGCACCTCCGGCTCCAAAAGTCTGATCTAATTCTTCCTGTGTTGTCAGTGCGTGCATCTGATAAACATCAAAGTAGTCCGTCTCCAGCAGCTTTAATGAATTTAACAGCTCCTTTTTCGCCCCTTCGGCATCCCTCTGTGTTGTTTTACAGGCAAGATATATGTTCGGCCGATGCTTGTGAAGAGCCGGCCCCAGGCGGGACTCTGCATCGCCGTAGGTCGGTGCAACGTCAAAATAATTGATGCCGGATTCAATCGCAAAATCCACATAATAACGGGCATTTTCGATTGTCTCATTCATGTTGATAATGCCGCCAAAAATAACAGGACTTATTTTGAGTCCCGTCCTACCAAATCGCTGCATTTCCATTCTGCACCTCCACTGAGAAATCAGATGTTCAATTCGTTGTTTATCTTCTTTACAGTATAACGCATCACGAAGACTCCCGAACATCGCCTGTGACAAGATTTATCAGACAAACAAAGAGCCTGGCAAATGAGTGTCAGGATCTAATTCCGAGCAGATTTGTTATCATTCCAATAATATACTCTTTACAATCTTCTTTCGGACTGCTATAATCATCATAAATTCAAATTTATCGGAGGTATTTATGAAATACAGATGTCCAGTTTGCGGTTATATCCACGAAGGTAATAGTGCTCCTGAGAAGTGCCCACAGTGCGGCGCTCCGGGCGATAAGTTCATTAAAGTAGAAGGAACTGAAGAAATGGTTTGGGCTGCCGAGCATATCATCGGTGTTGCCAAAGATGTTGATCCCCGTATCGTTGAAGGTCTTCGCATGAATTTTGCAGGCGAGTGCACGGAAGTAGGCATGTATCTTGCCATGTCCCGCGCGGCTGACCGCCAGGGATATCCCGAAGTTGCCGAAGCTTATAAGCGTATTGCTTTTGAAGAAGCTGAGCATGCCGCCCGTTTCGCCGAAATGCTTGGCGAAGTCGTTTCTGCAGACAGCAAAGAGAATCTCACCGTCCGCGTAGCTGCCGAGTATGGCGCAACACAGGGCAAAGTTGAAATCGCAACCCTTGCCAAGCAGCTTGGCTATGACGCGATCCATGACTCCGTACATGAGATGGCACGCGACGAAGCCAGACATGGCAAGGCTTTCAAGGGTCTTCTTGAGAGATATTTCGCCTGATCACAAAGCTGACTTGAATCTGATGCATTTAATAGAGTATCACCGTATAATCGGTGGTACTCTATTTTTATGACACTTTTTGGCTTTCAACAACGTCAAGTACATCCTGCAGCATTGTGCCTGCCGGTATCAGCGTAGCGTGTTCATTGGGGAAAAGCTTATCGCCGTCAAGTCTGTAAAAACCGTCGTAACAGCCTGTAAATACAATTCTGTTAAACTCCAGGTCATGTTCAATCACCCAGTCAAAGTCCTGCAGGAACACCAGATATGTGGTATTTATTTCAGGATAGGCTATCGGGGAGCAGGTAAATGTAACACCTGACGCTTCTCCTCCCATCAGATCAACCCGAATCGAATCCCCGACCCGGCTGTCACCGGAAATGACTTGCTCAACAGTGAAGATATACGGGGTATAGTTGACACATCCGAGACCGGTGAAGTCATCGGTGATTTCATGATTTTCTCCGACCGTAAAAGCCGGAAGAATATCCGTTACCGTCGCAATGACAATATAATCGCTCTCATCAATCACCTTTTCAATTGAATCATAAATAAAAGGGTCGACTTTTGCCGACACTTCCGGGTTTTTCTGTGCGAATCGCGAAATACTGGAAGATTGCACAGCAGTCGCAGATGCAGATGCACTTTGCGAGACCAGATCACTGTTCACAGGCAGTGAACATGAACCCGAAAAAAGTAAGTTTATTATCAAAAGTAAAAGAGCAAACACCTTAACGAGTTTATACTCAAAAATCTTCATCTGCTGCATCAACTCCCTTCATATGTATAACGAATGAGAAAGGGGATATTTTTCATTTGGCACAATTTTTGTGTCTCAGATTCCGTACAGAGGATCTCATATAATAAAACAAGAGCTCAAAACCTTACGGCTCTAAGCTCTGCTGTTGGTGTTCCCGAGCGGATTCGAACCGCTGGCCTATCGCTTAGGAGGCGATCGCTCTATCCTTCTGAGCTACGGAAACATTTAGATTTTTAGCAGCCATTCCAGTATAACCCAAAAAATATGGCCGCAAACGATTATACCGTATTTTCGCCTGATGAACAACAAGTACGACACGATCGACTGATATTGTATCTTCCCGGCTTAACGCATCAATTTTCCAGGCAGGTTATCCGGTCAGCTGTGAGTATGGGATCGTTCCGAATCCGGCCAGAATAAGAAGTCCGAGAGCTGCAATAAGAAGCATGAGAGGCAGTCCAGACAACATATCGGGACGATTGCCGAACAGCAGCTTTCTTTTGACTGCCCTCTGAAAAAGCAGAATTCCGCCGACAAATATCCAGAGGCAGACCAGATACAAGAGCATGCCAAACAGTCCGGATACAAAACCGTGTTCATTCTCATATCCAACAAAACCGAGTGAATACGGCAGGATAATCACTACGGTCTGGGCCGGTATGAGCCAGTGATTTTCAAGGATCCGCTGAATTTTATCGCTGCTTTTATCTGCAAAAATGAAAAGGGCAGCTGCAGTTACCCCCTGGAGGATGATTGTAATCAGCACCAGCAGGTCAAATTCAAAACCGGCAGGAAATATGTAAACTGACATGAAATATAGGCTCAGGATGACAGGGACGATAAAGAGCAGCGAAATGAGCGCTATCTGTAAGTGGTCCCTCTCTTCAATCCTGTCGAGAACCGGCTGACGGCTATATTTTCCGTTACCGTCAAGTACGGCAAGTACTTGATGTTTACCTGTAATTTGACGGTAGATGAAGATTGTCAGGACAGTCAGAAGCAGAAGCAGGAAAGCAGCTCCGGATGAGTGTGTCAGCAGAAGGAGCGGCTGTGAACCCTGCAAAATCACCTGTATTCCCAGCAAGGTTCCAAATCCAAGAAGTTCTCGAAAAAACGCGACACTTATCATCATGCCTGAAAACAATCCTGCATAACGAAGTGAAGATATTACCTTATATTCGACCGGGTGATTGGCCTGGTCTATAAGCAGCGGCAGAAGAATCAGCAGATATGTCGAACCTGGAAAAGGCATAGAGGATGTCATGATACCGCTTAAGGGAATAAGAGCATATAACCGGTAAATCAGGGTACCGGCGGCGGCAATGAATAGAACACCCGCATAGGGCAGTATCCTGGCGTCTGTTCTTTCTGCCAGAAGAGGCAGAATTAAGTACGCTCCGGCCTGAACCAGCAGTACTGCGGCAATCGCAGCTGCCGCTGAAAGCAGCGATGCTGAATGGAAAAGAATCAGGCACATATAGGTACCCATGATAAGAAAAGACTGTTTTGATATGCCGATACATTTGACCATAATAATCACAGCCCGCCTTTCAGATATTCTGTCAGGAAAAGGTATGCCTGATTAACCGTACTTACCACGACACGAGAAGACTGCTGAGCACCTGCGGCGTCGTTGATTTTTGTTTTTATAGATGATACGGGAAAACCGTCAATTGTATCAGAGAGCGTATTACTCTGATCGTTTTTGACAACTCCGTCTTCACTTCCGGAAAAATTGATTGAAGTATCTTTAGTCGGATCTGACGATCCGCCTGCAGAGGATGGCGTTGGAGTCGGTAATGGAGTCGGCGTCGCAACCGCTCCATCACCCGGCGTTGCCTCAGGCGCTGCGGTGGCAGTGCCTGCCGAAATCCCGTTTTTTGAATCTTCAATGCATTTGTTGGCCAGGGTGACAAATGCGTTTACATTCACAGTCACGGATGGAACTACTTCTGTTGTTCCATCCGACTTTATAGCAATTTTTGCAGGATCCTGAACCTCAATCAGTTTATTCTGCATGGCATATGCCTGCTCAGCCCAAATTACATTGTTGTCGTCAAGAATATACTCGCCCTCGACAGATGCCAAGGCTCTGTTCTTACCGCCGTCTGTCTGTATCGCGTCCCAGATTACTTCAGTAATTCGCCCGCTGCTGACAACAATTTCCACAAAGTCCTTATAACCCGCCTGATCTTGTTTCTCCTGCTGTTCATGGTATGTACCATCCTGGAGACCGGCAACAGGGGGGGAAACGGTGCTGTTAATGTTTTCATCAGGAAGATCAGACACCAGGGCAACAGGAAGGCGAATACCTTCGAACTGCTTTGTAAATTCAGCTGCGCGTACAGCCGCATCTTCCTTTCCCAATGACATATCTTCCGGATCATCCAGAACAGCCAAAGATACAAGGTTCTCCCCGTCCGGCGAAAAACTCATTCTTGCAAGAAGTTCCCCAGTCTCGGTAATATCCATTACGTCAATTACATATCCGAGCAATATTCCTTCAGAATCATATCCGGCAAATGCGCTTTGAACGCCGATTCGGGTATCAGAATCGGTTTTCACCGGAATTTTCCTGTAGTTGTCAGCGACAAGAACTATGCCGAGCGTCTTTTGCAGGCCTGCCTGCTTTTCTGACTCCAGGCGCTGATTCGTAATAAGATTCATAGACAGCAGGACCGCCATGGTAAATGCAAAAAGTATTGCGGAATTCATTATCAGTTTTCTGAACACAGCACGCGTCATATTGGCTTTCCTCCGGTTCCGGAAGCTTCACCGGCTGATTTTTTCCTGTCAGAGAACCAGCTTGGCATACCATATACCCTCGGTCTGATATAAAGGTCGAGTATGGGGGCAGCCGCATTCATTGCAAGAACAGAAAAACCGACTGCATAGGAAGCGTTGCCGAGATCCCTGATCAAAAGGGTCAGGACAGCCGCGCCGGCGCCAAAAATCAGACGGCCTGCATGTGTTGTCGGAGTTGTCGAATAATCACCCATTGCAAATACGGCGGCAAACAAAACACCGCCTGTAAAAATCAGGTAGAACATACCATAAAAAGTCGGATCTGATCCGCCGGTAAACCAGTATCCCAGACAAAGGACAAAAATATACATCAGAGGCGCCTGCAATCTCAGAATACCATGCCGGACAAGATAACCGCCGCCAATCAGCACGGCAATGGCACATGTCGTTCCGATCGCTCCGGGATACCTGCCTGATAGAAGCTCAAAAAAGCTTTCGCTCTGTGTCATAAGGGGCGTTGCGGAACTCACTGCGTCCGCCGGACCGGTCAGAAGCGTCTGGAGCGACAGCCTTGAAACAAGCGGTTGGGAATATGCAGCATCAAACGAGGGAAATGCTATGGACAGAAAAGCCCGGGCTGCCAGGGCGGGATTAAACAGGTTGCTTCCCAACCCGCCAAAAAGCTGTTTAACGACGATTGAAGCGAAAAGTACACCTGCCAGCAGAATCCAGACCGGAACAGATGGCGGAAGGATCATTGCCAGTATCGCCCCGCTGACCAGTCCGCTGGCTTCCCAGACATACGCCTGACGGCTGACAAAGCGGATATACAGGTAATCCGATAAGGCATACGCTGCCATCCCGGTAATCATCAGTACGAGGGCTCGCAGGCCATAGTAGTATACCGATGCTGCTGCACAGGGCAGAAGTGCGATCAGCACATGCAGATAAATCATTGAAATATTCATATCTTTGCGGATATGCGGAGCGGGATATTTTTTGATCATACTTTCCCCGCCTCCGTTCGATGATGATGTGCAGCTCGGGCAATCTGCGCAGACAGTTCAATTCCGGCCGGACAGACGTAAGAGCAGGCACCGCATGAGATGCACTGCTCAATATTTTCCCGGCTAAGAGCGTCATTGTCGGAAACTTCAATCAGGCGCTCGCAGACATTGGGAAGGAGACCTGCCGGGCATGCTTCAACACACGAACCGCAGTGTATGCACGCAGCCCTGGGAGGATTTTCCCTGCGTATTAGAGTGATTCCCTGTGTGGTTTTGAGTATCGGTGTATTCAGGTTTGTAATTGCAACTCCCGTAAGAGCCCCGCCGATCACAATCCGTTTACACGATCCCATTCCGGGCATTCGGTCAAGAAGTTCGGACACCAGTGTTCCGATTGGTACCTGTATGTTGCGTTCGGCACCGGCATCTCCTGATATTGTGATGATGCGGGAAGTACACGGCAGATTCTTCTCAACTTTTTCCCAGAATGCCGCACAGGTCGATACGTTAAATACAACGGCGCCAACGGATTCTTCAGGATGCTGCTCCTGCGTAAGTTCAACCTGATAGATCGCATTTATCAAAAGCCGTTCATATCCCTGTGGGAATCGTGCTTTAAAAACAAGGAGGGAAAGCTCCCTGTCAGGATAATTCGGCCGGTATCTCTCGAGCGCACCTGTCATGGTGTCGATCTCCTGCCGCCATGTATCCTGCAGGCAAAATACGATTTTCTGTACCTTGCAGATACAGCCAAGAGCAACAGCTCCCAGTATGACTCTGTCAGCGTGCTCCCTCATAAGATGAATATCACAGGTAAGGTACGGTTCACTTTGCAGCCCGTTGACATACAGTGTATTAACCCCGGCATTTACCGCCCGGAGACATTTGGCTGCCGCTGGAAATCCATCGCCGCCCATTCCGATAATACCGGAAAAAAGCAGCAGGCGCCTCAGGTCTTTGGGCGAGAGTTTCTCGGGAAAAGGTCGTTTCTGCACACTTTCATCGAGTCGGCGCTTCAAGTCGTTCTGTATGCGGACAGCATCACATTTTACGCCGTTCGGAAGCCGAATCGATTCAATTGCCGTAACAGTCCCGGAAATGCTGGCATGAAGGGGTGTACTGATGTGGGAAGTAGGCCTTGCGATCATCTGTCCGATCGAAACGGGCGATCCTGCCCTGACAATCGGAACAGAAGGAGTTCCAATGTTCTGATGCATGGGGATCAGGACTTCTTTCGGATTAAACTGTTCCAAAACACGTTCCTGCGACAAAGCGCGGCCTCTGGAAAAATCCAGGCCGTCTATTGGCAGAAAGCCTTTTTTGAAAGCTAGCTTTTTCATCTTCTCCCCCGAAAATAATCCGTAAACAACAAAATCTGCAGGCAAAGCCTTACAGATTTTGTTGGGCTTTAAAATTCATACCCATCCCTTATACGGGAACTTAATCAATATAGTCCTTAAGCTTCTTGCTGCGGCTCGGATGTCTGAGCTTACGAAGTGCTTTAGCCTCGATCTGGCGGATACGCTCACGGGTTACATTGAACTCGCGTCCAACCTCTTCGAGTGTGCGCTGTCTTCCGTCATCGAGCCCGAAACGCAGGCGAAGGACTTTCTCTTCCCTGGGTGTCAAACCACTCATGGCTTCGAGCAGCTGTTCCTTGAGAAGCGTATATGCTACCTGATCGGCAGGCGATAAAGCATCATCATCGGGAATAAAGTCACCGAGATGACTGTCTTCTTCTTCACCGATCGGCTTTTCAAGGGATACGGGCTCTTGTGAAATCTTCTGGATCTCCCTTACCTTCTCCACCGGCATTCCCATTTCCTTGGCAATTTCTTCAACTTCCGGCTCACGGCCAAGTTCCTGGATCAGGGAGCGCTGGACACGGACCAGACGGTTGATCGTCTCAACCATATGGACCGGTATACGGATCGTCCTGGCCTGATCAGCAATAGCACGGGTAATAGCCTGGCGAATCCACCAGGTGGCGTATGTGCTGAACTTGAAGCCCTTTGAATAGTCAAACTTATCAACAGCCTTAATCAGGCCAAGGTTACCTTCCTGAATCAGGTCAAGGAACTGCATGCCGCGGCCTAAGTAACGCTTGGCAATGGATACAACAAGACGAAGGTTTGCTTCAATCAGCATATCCTTGGCGTCCTGATCACCGACCAGCATACGCTGTGCAAGATCCTGTTCCTGTTCCGCATTTAAAAGCGGAACTTTACCGATTTCTTTGAGGTACATACGGACCGGGTCATCAAGTCCGATACCTTCGCCAAATCCGGCATTCAAATCAACTTCCGATAGATTCTCTTCTTCAACGTTAGTCTCAGGCAGAATCTCAATGCTTTTTGCCTCAAGAGAATCAAATATCTTCTCTGCTACCTCGGGCTCAACGTCATTGGATTCAATAATGGACATAACATCTTTATAGGTAATGCGGTTGTTATTGCCACGCGCAATACTTTCAATTTCCTGAAGAATAGAACGATAGTCATTCGGCATAGAATTCCTCCTCTTAGCCTCTTTGCTGAAAAAAACATACAGAGCCCCTATGAAAAGGACTCTGCCTACAGGGTATTACAGGACCCTGTTCCCGGCAGCTTATGATGCCTTGATAACACTCTCTGCTGTCAGATCGCCCTGCTTGCTGACATCCAGAGAATAATTCCCGTTTGCGGCATAGACAGTCAGTGTGACATCGTCGTAATAGCCGTCAAAGTCGCTCTGCTTAATTCCGTATTCCTTCGCCCGCAGGTCAGCATAATTCTCAAAAGTGAGAAGCACATCTTCGTTTGTTACCTCATCAATAGTGGTAACCGTAAGATCGCCGTTTTTCTGCCCGAGCAGGGAAAAGCCTACATAATAACCATCTGACTTAGTCGTATCAACGGAAAATTCACTGAAAACATCTGAAATAGATGTAGCAAGGGCATCTCTGTGCTGCGTTCTGTCACGATATAAGGGATAAGCGATTCCCATAGTGATCAGGATAACGGCAAGCGTCACTCCCAAAATCAGCCAGAGCGTCTTTCTCGGAGCTTTAATGTCGTCCGGAGAAACTTCGTAGGGACTCTTCTCAACCTTAACCTGCTGTGTCGCCTCGGCGCGCTTGACAGCGGCCGGAATTGGAT
>DIEQ01000131.1:0-2873 GCA_002418705.1 Mageeibacillus sp. UBA5770
TATGGGTGCCCTGTCCTGCCCTACCTGTGCGACCCGTATCCCCTCAAGGCGCCCGGTGCCGACGATCCCCGTCACGGTGGTATTGAGGTGAAGCGGGATACCGTAGTCGTTCAGACACTGCTGGATATTTCTCGGAAGACCGCTTGAATAGGGAAGGATCTCGAAGACAGCCTCCACCTTCGCTCCTTCAAGGGTCATTCTCCGTGCCATGATGAGCCCGATGTCGCCGGAACCCAGAATACAGGCTTTTTTTCCCACCATTATGTTTTCAAGGTTCATAAAGTTCTGGGCTGCCCCCGCCGTGTAAACTCCCGAGGGGCGGCTTCCCGGGATGGAAATGGCACCGCGGGTCCGCTCCCTGCAGCCCATGGCAAGTATAACCGCACCAGCTTCTATCCTCTGGAACGTTCCCCGTGTACTTACCTCGATAACCCTGTCAGGGGACAGCGAAAGGACTATGGGCTCCTCCATCGCCTCGATTTGAAGATCCCGAAATTTACTGATGTACCTGTCGGCGTATTCCGGACCTGAGAGGGCTTCCCCGAAGGTATGCAGTCCGAAGCCGTCGTGAATGCATTGCCGAAGGATCCCTCCCGGTTCTTTTTCGCGTTCGAGGATGAGAATGTCCCGGACACCGAGCTTCCTGAGTTCAATGGCTGCGGCAAGGCCGGCAGGACCGGCGCCGATGATAATAACGTCACGCAGGACGAGGGGGCGGATGGAGGAAGCCGAATCAGCCGGGCTGGTTTTTGAGTTAACGTCTGTCATATGTCTCTCACCTTCCCGACAAAAAGATTCGACGATTCGCGGGCGTATAGTACTTCTTCGGGCAGAAGGTTCTTCTCCTCCATCAGGAGGCCGGCGATGCGCGTCTGGCAATATCCGCCCTGGCAGCGGCCCATCATGGCGCGTGTCCGCACCTTGATCCCGGACATCGTACGTACGCCGAGCGGATTATGGATCGCAGCAAGGATCTCTGCGCGGGTGACGGTCTCACATCGGCAGATGATCTCGCCGTAGTTGGGGTCCTGCCGGATAAGCTCGCCCCGGGTATCTCTCGGCTGGTCTTTGAAGCACAGGATTCCCTGCCGGCGCGGATCAAAATCCGGGTTCGGCTTCAGGTCTTCTTTTTGTGCGATCATGTCAATGATGCGGCGCGCAATCGGCAACGAGCTTGTCAGACCGGGTGACTCAATTCCGATCAGGTTGATGGCCTGCGAATGGGTGCCGCGCTCTTCAATGACAAAATCAGCGTATCCGCCTGTGGTTTTCCCGGCCAGTTTGGGTCGGATACCTGTATAGCTGCGGATAACCGCATCAGCACGAAGAGGAGGAAAAATCCGTGCGCCTTGTGCAATCAGCAGGTCCATCACCTGCTGCGTTGATGCATAATCATCACGGTCGTCGATGTATTCGGCACTCGGTCCGATCAGGATGGTTCCGTCTATCGTCGGTGTCAGGTGTATGCCGAGGCCGCCTGCTTTTGCATTGGGTACCGGGTAGGCAGGCATCGGCAGGAAGGGGCCGAGCTTGCGGTCGAGGATGAAATACTCGCCGCGGCAGGGATATATTGTATAGTCTTCGTTTCCCAGCATGCGGGCAATTACATCGGAGTATAAGCCGGCACTGTTGATGACCCATCGTGTCCGGAAAAGCTCTGCCTGAGGCAGAGAGTCCTGAGGCAGAGAGTCCTGAGGCAGCTCTGCCTGCGAATTGGATGCCGGGCCCTGCGTCCGGATTTCATATTCCTGCCCGATGCGGCGGATATCCGTAACGGTATGGCCGAAAAAATACGCGGCACCGTTGCGGTGTGCGTTTTCGGCAAGGGCGATGGTGTAGATGAACGGGTTTAAGATGCCGGTCATCGGTGAATAGAGAGCGAATTCGCCGTCGATACAGGGAGCCAGCGATTTGATTTTTTCGCGGCCGATCAGCTCAAGTCCGGGGCATCCGTTGCGGTCGCCCTGCTCCTTTAGTGCTTTCAGGCCGGCAAGATCTTCATCATCAAAACCGACGACAACCTTGCCCGTGCGTCTGAAGGGGACATCAAGTTCCTGCGCTGCCCGGTCAAATCCCAGATTGCCTTCGACGCAGAGCTTTGCCATCAGAGAGCCGGGCTTGTTATTGAAGCCTGCATGCAGAACTGCGGAATTGCGGCCGCTGGTCTCCGTGCAGACGTCGAGTTCTTTTTCGAGGACGGCTATTTTCAGTGCATACCGGGAGAGTTCCCGGGCGATTGCGCTGCCGACCACACCTGATCCTATTATGATTACGTCGTATAATTGTGTCATAAATACTCCGGTTTTTTGCTTTTTCAAGCTATATTTTCGTGCGCAAACTCGTGCGGCAGTTCTTTGATATATGATTAAATATATAACAATTATCATGCTTTTATTACATTTTTTGATGTAAAATGAGAAAAGATTATTTGCTTTTTAAGGGTCGATGTCGGATAAGGCGGTGAATTCCATGACGCTGGGATTGGACGATAAGCACGATATTCCCTTTTTGTTCGTTATTTTTGGAGGTACCGGAGACCTGACCAGGAAGAAGCTCATTCCTGCGCTGTATTCTCTGTTCAGGAGTGGCGAGCTTTCGGAGGATTTTGCCGTAGTGTCGACGGGCCGAAAATTCATGAGCGAGGATGAATACCGGACCGCCATGAAGGAAAACATGGGCGTTTACGTGGGCGAAGACCTCGATGAGAGCCTCTGGAATTCTTTCTGCACAAGGTTTTTTTACCGGACCATGGATTTTTCTGCTGACCATGAGGAATATGAGAATCTGCAGTCTTTTCTGATTGATCTCGAAATCCGGCTGCATACAAAGGGCAACCGCATTTATTATCTGGCTGTTGCCCCGGAATTCTTTGG
>DIEQ01000131.1:2907-12057 GCA_002418705.1 Mageeibacillus sp. UBA5770
TGGCAGCGGATTATGGTTGAAAAGCCCTTCGGTACCAGTCTCAAAATGGCGTCTGAATTGAATGAGGAAATGCTGCGGGCTGTCCCGGAGGAGAATATTTTCAGGATTGACCACTACCTCGGCAAAGAAATGGTACAGAATATTATTGCGATCCGCTTCTGTAATTCGATATTTGAATCGCTCTGGAATCATCAGTATATTGATAATATCCAGATTATTTCTACTGAGTCCATCGGGATCGAGAACCGGGGCGGCTATTATGAGAACGCCGGGATTCTCAAGGACATGCTGCAGAACCATATTCTTCAGATGCTTTCGCTGATCTGTATGGAAGCCCCGGTTGATTTGAAGCCGGAATCTGTCCGCGATGAAAAGGTCAAGGTGCTCAAGTCGCTGCGGCTTTTTGATGAGTCCCCGAACCGGTCGCATATCGTCGCAGGGCAATACGGCAGAGGTCTTGTCGGGGAGCATGAAGCTGTGGCGTACAGGGAAGAGGCCAAGGTGTCGCCGGATTCGATGACGCCTACTTTTATTGCACTCAAGGCATGTGTCGATAATTTCCGGTGGGGCGGAGTCCCCATCTATATCCGTGCCGGTAAGCGCCTGGACAAACGCGTGTCTGAAATAGTCGTCCAGTTCAAAAAGCTTCCCGGTTCAGGTTTTTTCAAGGAGTTTGCCGACACGGCTCCCAATGTCCTTGTCATCCGGATACAGCCTTCTGAAGGTATTTATTTTCACATAAATGCCAAAAAGCCCGGCATCAAGTTTGCCATAGAGGAGATCGGCCTGGATTACTGCCAGACTTGTGAATACACCAACAATACGCCGGGAACCTACGAGCGTCTCATTCTCGAGGCGGTACGCAACAATCCGTCCTCTTTTACAAGATGGGATGAACTCGAGTACTCATGGAAATATGTCGGAAGCATTGAACGCGCACTGGACGACCGTAAGCTTGAATACCCTAATTATCCATCAGGCTCGAGAGGCCCCAAAGAAGCAGATGATATGATGGAATCGGACGGCAGAAGCTGGTGGAGGTAGTCGATTGAAGCTGTATGACGTATCCATGCCGATTCATGAGAACATGATGGTATATAAGGATCTCGAGGAAAAGAGACCTCATATTTCCCTTGTCAAAAAAATCCCGGAGGATACTTCCAATGAATCCTCCATCACGATGAACGTCCACACCGGCACCCATATCGACGCGCCGTATCATATGGATCCCTGTGGAAGCACAATGGATCAGCTTGATATAACAAGACTTCTGACAAGCTGCAGGGTGCTCGATCTTACGCAGGTACGGGACAAAATTACCCGGGAAGACCTGGCTGTCCATTCGATTCTCAAAAATGAATTTCTCCTGCTGAAGACGGCGAATTCTTTCTCGGAGGAGTTTGCCGCTTCGTTCATCTATGTCGCGCAGAGCGGCGCTGAGTTCCTTGCACAGCAGGGCATTTCCGGTGTGGGTATTGACGGTCTGGGGATTGAGCGGGCTCAGCCGGATCATGAGTCACACAAGGTTCTGATGGATCATGGAATTATCATCATGGAGGGACTGCGCCTCAAAGATGTTCCGGCAGGGACATATTTCATGTGTGCGCTGCCACTTCGGATTCAGGGTGTCGACGGCTCCCCGGCGAGAGTTGTACTGATAGAAACGAAAAGTGGAAACAGTGGTAATTTGTTCGAATCCCCGGAGGATCTGTATGAATAAGGCTGATATCGGGTTGATTGGTCTGGCTGTAATGGGTGAGAACCTTGTTATGAATATGGAGAGCAGGGGATTCACCGTAGCCGTATATAACAGGAGTACTGACAAAGTCACAAGCTTCATCAACGGGCGGGCATCGGGCTTGAATATCATCGGTACCTACTCGATTGCCGAACTTGCTGCGAGCGTTAAAAAGCCGCGGATGATCATGATGATGGTCAAAGCCGGACAGCCGGTGGATGATTTCATCGAGCTCCTGCTGCCGCATTTAGAAAAAGGCGATGTGATCATTGACGGAGGTAACTCGCATTTTCCGGATACCATTAGGAGGACTAAGTATATCGAGGAAAAAGGACTCCTGTATATTGGTGCCGGGGTTTCCGGCGGCGAAGAAGGTGCGCTTAATGGGCCGAGTATCATGCCCGGCGGGTCAGCAGAGGCATGGCCGCTTGTCAGGCCGGTTTTCCAGGCAATTGCCGCACGTGTTGACAATAGCCCCTGTTGTGATTGGGTCGGCGATAACGGTGCCGGACATTTTGTCAAAATGGTTCACAACGGCATCGAATACGGCGACATGCAGTTGATCTGTGAAGCCTATTTTCTGATGAAAGAATACATAGGTCTTACGCCGGATGAAATGCACACTGTTTTTGACGAATGGAATAAAGGTGACCTTGACAGCTACCTGATTGAAATCACCGGAGACATACTCGCCTTTAGGGAGGAGCAGGGTGATCCGGTTATCGATAAGATACTGGACTCTGCCGGGCAAAAAGGTACCGGCAAGTGGACCGCGATTACTGCCCTTGATGAAGGTGTGCCGCTGACACTGATAGGGGAAGCCGTCTTTGCCAGATGCCTGTCCTCCATGAAGGAAGAACGGGTATCGGCAGCTAAGATACTCTCGGGACCACGGCCGCAATTTGCGGGTGACAGGGCAGCATTTATTGAAGACATCAGACAGGCTCTGTATGCATCCAAAATCGTATCCTATGCCCAGGGTTATACGCTGATGCAATCTGCTGCGACAACATACGGCTGGAATCTGAACTATGGCGGCATTGCCCTTATGTGGCGCGGCGGATGCATCATCCGATCCGCCTTCTTAAGCAAGATCAAGGACGCATACGACCGCGATCCTTCCCTCAAAAACCTGCTGCTGGACTCGTTTTTCATGGAGAAGCTGACGGCTGCCGGGGAAGGGTGGAGAAGATCCGTATCGGCTGCAATGCTAAACGGAATCCCCGTCCCCGCTTTTGCCTCAGCCCTGTGCTATTACGACGGCTATCGGACCGAAAGCCTGCCGGCCAACCTGATACAGGCACAGCGGGATTATTTCGGTGCACATACGTATGAGAGAGTCGATGCGCCGCGAGGTCAATTTTTCCATACAAACTGGACGGGAACAGGCGGGAATACAGCATCGACAATTTATTGATATTGTCAAACGGGATACCCAAATGAACACAAGATTGTTATAATTATATAGTTGTATCGTCGGAGATGTGGGAATGTAAACAGCATTTGTCCGGATATATTAAAAGACAATTATTTCGTCTGCCAAAGGAGGGCCTATAAAATGACCAAAAAAATACTTATCGTAGGTGCAGGTTACGCAGGTGTAGAAGCTGCATTAAAGCTTAACCGAAAAGGTAAAAAGGATGATCTGGATATTACAATCCTCGATAAGAATGATTATCATACTCTTTTGACAGAATTACACGAGGTTGCCGGCAACCGTCAGGGCGAAGAAACCGTGCGGATATCCCTTAAGGAGATTTTCCGTGATACGCGCGTTAAGATTGTTACCGATGAGATTACGAATTTTAATTTTGAAGCTAAGACGCTGTCAGGCCGGCTTGGTGAATATTCATATGATTATTGTATTATTGCCATAGGCAGCACACCGGCGTTCTATGACATCCCCGGTCTGGAGGAGAACGTCCTTACCCTTTGGTCTTATGATGATGCGATTAAGATTCGCGGGCATATTCGCTCCTGTTTTGCTCTGGCCCAAAAAGAAAAGGATCTTAAGGAGCGCAGCCGCCTGCTGACTTTTATTGTCGGAGGCGCAGGCTTTACGGGTGTTGAAATGATCGGTGAGCTTGCTCACTGGGTCAAGCCTCTCTGCCGTGAGTATGATATTGACCGCAAGGATGTCCGTCTCATCCTGATTGACATGCTTACACGCGTTCTTCCTGTACTCGGTGAAAAGAACAGCGCGAAAGCATATCGCTACATGACCAAAAAACTCGATATCGAAATCATGCTGGAGACAGGTATAAAAGAGATGAAGCCGGATCGCGCCGTTACCACCGCCGGTGAAATTGAGACACGGACAATGATATGGTGTGCCGGTGTCCGCTGCAACGAACTTGCAGAAAAAATGGGCTTTGCCCGCTGTGGCCGCACTACCCGAATTAAAACGAATTCAACCGGGCTTACTGAACACCCCGGCGTCTATTCTATCGGCGACTGCTGCGGCGTTACCGATGAGGACGGCGTTCCGTTCGCTGCGATGGTTGAGAATGCGCTGCAGACCGCTGACGGTGTCGCGCTCAATATCTTAAATGACATCCGCGGTAAAGAACAGGAGCCAATCAAGGTAAAATTCCATGGAACCATGGTGTGCATCGGCAATTACTTCGGTGTGGCTGAAATCATGGGCAAGAGACTTCCGTCATGGCTGTCCCTCCTGATGAAATACCTTGTTAACGCACATTACCTGTTCGAGATCATGGGATTCCGCGGTCCTGCCCGATACCTAAAAGACGAAGTGGTTAACAGAAAGCAGGACAAGCTGTTCCTGGAGAAGCATTATTCCCGCAAAATGCAGGCATGGTGGCTGCTGCCGGTGCGTATGTTCATGGGCTTCTACTGGCTCTTCGAAGGTATCAAAAAAGTGACGGATGGCTGGTTCACCGGCACACATCTGGCCGAATTTATGAATATGTCGCGTGGCTATCAGACAGCTGCGGATGTCGTGTCTTCAGCAACAGGCGGCGGACTTAGAATTGATGACATTTTCACCCTGAAGCTTCATATTGTGAATCTTCAGATCGCCTATGCCAGCAAGATGATCGAAGGTGTTCCCGTTACCAAGGATATCTTCGCAAAGATCGACGTGTTCCAGTTCGGCAGCTTCAACCTTGTACCGACAATCATTCAGAACTGGGCGTTAAGCTCATCCGGCTGGGAGCTCTTCTTCCAGATAATGGTCACACTTGCTGAAATCGCTGTCGGCCTGATGCTCCTGAGCGGAACCTTTACCTTCGTTGCCTCCGTGATATCCGTTGGCTTAATGGCTATGTTCGTCACCTCTACAGGCCTCTACTTTGATACATGGTGGCTGGCATTTGCGTCAATCGCAACCATGGGCGGTGCGGGGCGTGCTTTTGGCATGGATTATTATCTGCTGCCATGGCTGAACAGAGTATGGGAGTATTTCTGGAAGAGCCGCGGCATCAAGCTTATTTTTCCCCGAAAGAAAAAGAAGAACGCCTGACACTTGGCGGACAAAGAAAGAAAAATTATAGTGGAATATTATGATAAAGAATAATTGGGAATCAATGCCCGCCTTAGCTCAGGAACTGGCCGCCTTTGAAATATTTCTGAGTGAATCCTTCAAGAGCAAGGGTTATATTCAGGAGTCGGCCCGTGATATGGTGCTCAGTGAGGGGAAACGGCTTAGGCCAGCACTGACAATAGCATCTGCAATGGCCGGTGAGTACAGCCGCGCAAAGACACTTCCACTGGCGGCTGCCATCGAAGTCATTCATACTGCAACACTGGTGCATGATGATGTTATTGATGATGCCGACACACGCCGCGGCAAGACGACACTGCACGCCAGCCATGGCAACCATATTGCGATCTATGTGGGTGATTTTCTGCTGGCACGTTCCCTGAAGATGCTGTCGGAAAGTGATCTGCCGATACGTGAACTGTCAAAATTTGCTTCTGCGGTAGAACAGATCTGCACGGGTGACCTTGCACAGTATCTTGGCCGCAGCCAGGTTCCTGGTTACCGGACATACCTGAAGCGCATCATGGGGAAGACCGGCGTCCTTTTTGCAGCAGCCTGCCTGTCCGGCGCATATAGCGGAGGACTGTCTGACGCGGATCAGAAAAGGATGTGGCATTTTGGAATGCGGCTCGGAGCTGCCTTTCAAATCCGGGATGACCTGCTTGACCTTGAAGAGTCCGGGACGTCGGCCGGCAAGCCGACAGGACGGGACCTGATTGACGGCATCATAACCTTACCCATTCTCTTATCAGCCGCCAACGCAGACTATAACAGACTTCTCGAACAGTTCCTGCAAGGTGAGCGGACGCAAGACAAAGCAAGTCACCTGGTCAGTATGGCGCGCGAACTCGGCTCTGTTAATCAGGCCAGATCTATGCTTGAAGCCCACCTGGTGCGCTGTCATAAAATCCTTTCAGCCATGCCTGACAGTGAAGGTAAAGAGATGCTCAGGGTCATTACAAACAAGCTTTCTTAAGAAAGATTGTGAACACTAAAGATGTTTGCGTTATTAAGTTGTACTCTTTATAACATTGTGCATCTAAAGAAAAAACGGTATAATATTAGAAGGTTTATTCATTATAAGGAGGATCATTTATGAAAAAACTTATCGTGGTTACTGTTGTTCTTCTCCTGTTCCTCGCCGGCTGTTCTTCTTCCGGAAGTGCTGCTGCGAAACTCGGTCTTGCACAGATCACATCCATTGCATCATCTGCCGATCTTGCAACTAAAGACGATGGTACTGTTGTCGGTAAAGCACAGGCTGATACCGTAATGTGTGCTGTTATGGTTGATGCTGCAGGTAAGGTCATTGACATCAAAATCGACACAGCTCAGACAGCTATCAACTTTGATGACAAAGGCGTTATCACATCTGATAAGACCGCTGAGTACAAGTCTAAAGTCGAAAAAGGCGCTGATTATGGCATGATCAAAGCTTCTAAGATCGGCAAAGAATGGTATGAGCAGATCGCAGCCGTTGAGAAATGGATGATCGGCAAAACATCAGAGCAGATCCTGGCTATGAAAGTCAAAGATGTTGAAGGCGCCAATGTTTCAGCTGAGCCTGATCTCGTCTCCAGCGCAACCATCAAGATTGACGGATACCTCGCAGTAGCTGCAAAGGCTATCGCTGACGCCCAGAAGTAATTTTATTGCATATTAAGCTTCAAATCCCTCCGGCAGGCTTGTCGGGGGGATTTGTACTTTCAAAGGATAAAATAACTGCCTGCGCACTATCACGGATTGGGCAGCTGTATTATCAGGAGGTCCCATTGACAAAATATACTCAAAAATCCCACCGGATGATTCCGCGGATTTGCAGGAAAATATGTGCTGCAGGTATGATCCTTGTGACATTACTGTCCTTTTCGGGGTGCAGTGCAAAGCCGCAGGGACTGAACAAATACAGTTATGACTGCTGGGGGTCATTTGATACCGTCATCACGATCATGGGGTACTGTGAAAACCAAAAAGAATTTGACCGCCGGGCCGGGTTGGCAGAGGCGCGTTTTCTCGAGCTTCATAAGCTTTATGACAAATACAATGACTATCCCGGAATTAACAATGTCAGAACAATCAACAGCGAGGCCGGAATATCTCCTGTCAAGGTTGAACCGGAGCTGTATAGCCTGATCAAGGCAGGACTTGACTGGCAGGCAGCAGCTCCGCCCGCGGTTAATATTGCCATGGGTCCTGTGCTCGAAGTCTGGCATGACTACCGGGCAGCTGCAGCGCTTGACCCCGATCATGCAGCGATCCCCTCAATGGAAGAACTTACGGAAGCCTCACGGCTTACAGACAGCAGCAGGATCATTCTTGATCAGACGGAACAGACTGTTTTTCTTGCGGATTCAGGCATGCAGCTGGATGTCGGAGCAATAGCCAAAGGCTATGCAGCCGAGCTTGTTGCGCAGGAGCTCAAAGAGGCCGGCTGGGATTCATTTATTATCAGCAGCGGAGGAAATATCCGGGCAGGCGGCAAACCGGAAGATGGTGTGCGTGATACATGGTCAATTGGAATTGCGAATATTACACCCGTGGAAGAAGGGGAAACGGCCGATATAATTGAGACAGTCTATCTGACGGATCAGTCAGTAGTGACCAGCGGTGATTATCAGCGATATTATATGGTTGACGGTATCCGATATCACCATATCATTGATCCTGCTACACTCATGCCGGCTCATTATTTTCGCTCAGTCACTGTCATCACTTCGGATTCGGGATATGCCGATTTTCTGTCCACGGCTTTTTTTATTCTCCCCTATGAAAAAGGCGCTGACTTTGCCGGAACACTCGAAAATGTCGAAGTTATGTGGGTATTTTCGGACGGAAGCATTAAAACTACTTCAGGTATGAGACAATATATAAAAAATGAGGAGGCGCAGAAATGAAGGTTCTCGATAAAATGAAAACCGGAACTGACAAGGTCAAAAAAGCGAAAATGGATCAGGGATGGCAATGGCTGCTTTATCTGGATATCGTATTTCCGTTGATTCTGTTTGTCATCGCCTTACTTCCTCTCGGTGGATTAAGCACGACCTTCGCCGGGTTCTATCATAATTACAATATGTTCATTATATGTCCGATTCCCAACATACCCGCGCTCATCGGGATTGTCGGACTTGTCGTACCGCTCTTTTTTATGATCCGTGCGATTATACGCCGGAAGTGGCTGGATCTGGTGCTCTGCGGGGTGTTCCTGCTGGCAATGCTGGCATTTTTCGGCATAGAGATTGATGGCCTGCCGTTGAATTACCATGTGATCAAATTACTTGACTTTGGTGCGGGCAGCCTGTGATGTCCTTATCAGCAGCTTATCGCATCAGAAAATGAACATGTCGACGACCGATGCGATGGCGAGCGTCAGAATCAATGCGGCATTTGTAACCGAGAAGTTCTTAACAGCAAGGACAAATGTATCTTTTTTCGTCTGAAGCTTCATAAATTGGCTGATATTCTTTTGCACAATCAATATGGTCAGGATCGACAGGGCTGATATAATCGGCAGCACCTGCAGCACAATCAAACACGCGACGGCGGCATATCCCGTATAGTAAAGCGCCCTGAATACAAACAGGGCATTTTTCTTGCCTATATATATTGGAAGTGTATAGCGCAGATTCGCAAGATCATCATCCATATCACAGATGTTGTTGGCCAGCATGATGTTTGCGATTCCTGTTACCGCCGGCCAGGAAATCAGCAGGATATATATCAGTTCCGGGAGATTTGCGCTGATTGTCAGGATTCCTGACGTCAGGCCAACATGTAAAAGGTCTGTATCATAAATGTGGATATAAATCGATAAAAACGGAATGACCAGTCCCATAAAAAGACCCGAAAACACTTCGCCGAAGGGTGTTCTGGAAATGGGAACCGGACCGAAAGAATAGAGGATCCCGAT
>DIEQ01000131.1:12150-34879 GCA_002418705.1 Mageeibacillus sp. UBA5770
TCCTTTAAATTAAACCGGACGATGGCATTATGTGTTTCATAGCCGTAGCCGCTCTTCTTGTTGGCCTTCTTGAAGTCAATATAGTTATTTATAGCGGTTGTGGACATATCAATACACAGCAGGGACGCAAACATAATAAAGAAGTTGAGGGGATTGAATTCTTTATATCGGTAAAAGACATAAATGCTGCCGAGTAAAAAAGAAATGACGCTGGCAGTTTTTGTCTGAATTTCGACTAGTTTTAAAAAGCTTTTAATGTTCACTGATGTATTCTCCTATCCATATATAATTGCACCGGACTTTTCGTTTGCAGCGGAAAGTTAATTTCATTATCCAAAATTATACCACTGATATCGGGTGATAAAGACTATAATATTCTAAGGATCTTATATCAGAATATGAAGGGAATCAGGTGGCCAAATGCGGTTTAAAATGGGTTTTGCTGTCTTAGCATCTGCTCTCATTTGCTCCCTTGTGCTTCTCGGCGGGTGCGCGGCTTTCCGGGGTCCCGGGTACGAGACTACGGTTGCCGGTGCTACTTCTGCGCCGGCTGAAACTGCTGCGACGACGGCAAATGCAGCCGTCTCGGATGCGGAGGTTACGCTGCCCGGATTTGATATGGATGTTATTTACAGTATTCCGGGAGCAGCTTCTGCAGACGGTTATGATTTATGTACAGGTGACATGTATGACAGCCTTACGGCAGAGATTTTGTCCGTGGACCCAGTGACCCTGGAATACCGCGTCACTCTGTATTCGCTCGAGACCGGTGAGGTGAAGGCTGTTTTCGAGGATGCCCTGACCACAGACGAAAACTATGCACTTTTTCCTGAGAATTTTGTCATCATCAATGAGTCCCCGCTTATTGTCGAAGATATATGGGCAGACGTGCTATATGTGTTTTCCGCGGACTTTTCCGATGTGCAGGTGATAGACACTCATACGTGGAGTGCATCCGGCCTGCAGTACGATGAAGAGGATCACAGCGTTTATTACCTGAATTACGAATCGTATAGTATGCAAAGCTTCGACCTGGAAACACAAGAGGCTTCTGACCTTTTCACGGACACACTTGATTACCAGTCTCTGTGGATCGAGGGTATCCTTGAGGAGTCGCACACAGCTGTTTTTTCGGGATCCCGGATTTCCGACGGGGCATATATCGATCTTTTAGCGAATCTGGATACAGGCGAGGTACTTTATGAGGCTACAGCCGGTCTTGATTACTATGAAACAGCCGGAAATATCTATGTGATCAGGCAGAACGATGACCATTCACTGTCAGTCGGCCTCTTTGATGAAGATAATCTGGAATTTGATGCATACTGCGAAATCAAACTTGAAAACTATTATTCGTCTTCCTATTTTGATGAGGAGGAGGGGCTTCTATTTCTAAGTTCATGGGAGGACCCTTCCACGTACCGGCTCCTGTGCTATGATCTGGCAGGCAAGACACTCCTGTATGAGGATTTGTTCAATATCTCCGGATATCTTGGTGTTCCGGATGCTGTCGGCAAAGATACCGTATACGGGGAAGACCCGCCTTCAGAGAGTTTCGCGGAAGGCGAAGAATATTATGAAGACTTCATTGACCTGCGATTCCTGGGGAGCCGGTCGTATTCGCCGGATATCAGCGGAATTCTGATAGCAGTCGCATCTATGGATGGGCTCGAGGATATTGTTGTCTGGAATCTGGAAAAAGCAGGCGCACCTCAAGAAGATCTGACAGCATCCGCAAGCTGGGCAGATTTCGAATGCTCGGTTCCTGCCGAAAAAATCGACTACGGCAGCAACAGTGACTATGCGGATGCGCTTCATGAAGCTTACGGTGTGAATGTACTGATCGGAGCTGACGCAGTGATTGAATTTCCGAATTATAAGGCAGAAGTGATGGAAGAAAAGAGTGTGGTTCACCGGGCACTGAGCGTGATAGATAAGACGCTGGCATTATACCCCGATGGGTTTTTCGGGCAGTTTACGGATGGTTCAATTCGCGGGATCAACTTTTATCTGGTCGGTGCTATATCACCGGTTGGAGGGGACAGCATTGATAATCCAGGGGGCTTCGCCTGCCTTACCGGCGGCATTCAGATGATTGTCCTGAATGTGAACGACACGTATGTGATGCAGCAAAATATATGTCATGAGCTTTCACATGCTATTGATAAGCGGATTGAAAATCTGGGGGTTGAGGCAGAGGTGCCATATCTTGATGAAAGCATATGGGCGTCGTTCAACCCGGATGGTTTCAGCTACTATTATTCATATCTGAATCAGGAAGGCATCAGCTATGAATTAGCAGGGTCTGACGAATATACATCATATTCTGAATCCTATTGGGAAGACAACGATGTTGACAGTGTCTATTTTGTCGATATATACGCCAAGACATTTCCAACCGAAGACCGTGCCCGTCTTATGGAGATGATCCTGATTGAGGGTCCTGTCCCGGACTATATGGAGAGCGAGCCTATACAGCAAAAACTTGCCTGCTATTTTGCGGCAATACGTCAGACGTGGGATACCACCGGGTGGCCGGAGGTTACCAGCTGGGAGGAAGCCCTCTCCACATAAAAACAGATCAGCCGGTTTTGGCTGATCTGTCAGTGCATCGTGTGTGTTGTGCCGGAGCTTTATTCAGCAGCTGTTACGATTACAGCCTTTTTCGCCCTTGGTTTGCGGACTGTTTTTGGCTTGGCTGCCGGGACGGCCACGGCTGCGTGCGTCACTTTTTTGATGGCATCCGGATGCCATTTTTCATAACCCTTCGTGCGCGGGAATTCGGCGGAGCCGAGAATGTCAAAACCTCTGATATCGAGGCCGGCATCTTTGAGGGCAGTCAGCTGGCGCTGGTCAATAAACTGGCGCTCGCATTCAGGACATGATCGAAGCAGGACCTGAAGGCCGATTACTTCGCCGCCCATGTTGTCTTTTGAGAATTCCAGTTTGGCCATTTTCCTGAAAAGCATATAGCGGTCAAACGGGCAGTCATATGTATTGGTATTACTAATTACCCGGGCATACGGTACGAGGGATAATTGCCCTGCGGGTCTTGCGGCAGTAATTGTCTGTGTGGCATCCGGGGTGAGTGTAAGGTCTTCGTACATTATATTCTCCCTCCATAATCAGAGAACAGTCAGGGGTGCTGCAAAGGCGTATAAATACTACATACCTCGCAGTCTGTTGTGTCGGCGCTTATAAGTGTTAAACAGTTTGTACTAATTATACCATAATTTACGTTCTAAGGTAATAGGGCGCGCAGAAAGGCACAATGGAACAAGGCGCTGTGTAAATGTTCAGCCGAGTCCGACGTCGAGGATCATCATGACGGCAAACCCGATCAGGCATCCAAGCGTTGCAATATCTGTCTTGGAGCCGCCTTCTTCGCGCTGTGCTTCGGGAATGAGTTCTTCGACTACGACATAGATCATGGCGCCGGCGGCAAATGCCAGCGCATAGGGGAGTATCGGTCTCATTTTAAGAACGGCGAGGGCGCCGAGTACACCCGCTAAGGGCTCTACAAGTCCGGATGCCTGCCCGTACAGGAATGCCTTTCTGCGGGTGAATCCTTCACGGCGCAGGGGGATGGAGACAGCAGCACCTTCCGGGAAATTCTGGAGGCCGATACCAATGGCGAGAGCGATGGCACCCGCAACGCTGGTTGTTGAAGTCCCGCCTGCAGCGACAGCTCCGAAAGCGACGCCTACCGCAAGTCCTTCCGGGATATTATGCAGTGTGATCGCAGATACCAGTAATACGCTGCGCTGCCAGCCGGTCTTTATGCCCTCAGCCTCGGATGTCTTGAGTCCCATATGGAGGTGGGGAAGTGTCTTATCAACTGCGTACAGAAAGCCGCCGCCCAGAAGGAATCCGATCAGCGCGGTGAGCCAGGGGACCTGCCCGAGTTCTTCAGCCATTGCAATTCCCGGTGCCAGGAGGGACCAGAAGCTAGCTGCAATCATAACACCCGCTGCAAATCCAAGCATGCCGTTGAGTATGGTTTTATTTATATTTTTGAAGAAGAAAACGAGGGCGGCACCGAGTGCCGTGACTCCCCAGGTAAATATCGTCGCAAACAACGCCTGTTGTACCGGCCCAAATTGTGAAATCCATGTAATCACTGCCCGATCCCCCTGTTTTCTCCCGTCAGACTGCATATTAAATCCACTCTCCCGGGTGTCTGACAGGCGCATGAAACCCGCCCGGTACCGGTGAATGGTGTATTTTCTAAATTGTATCATTTGCAGCATTGCTTTTTGCTCAAATAATCAAAATAACAACAAGAAAATGAAGTCTTTTAATTATATTTCCATTGCATTGGTACGGTATTCTGTTTATCTGATTTATGTTATGATGAAGCAAAATCTGAGTAAAAAATCAAAGAGAATATCATGCCGCATCACGGCTGATTGAAGTGGGGACTTTATGGATTTATTTTCCTATATATCATTGATCGGCGGACTCGCTCTTTTCCTATATGGAATGCATGTTTTATCAGACGGACTTTCCAAGCTGGCCGGCGGCAAGCTCGAGCGTATGCTCAAAAAAATGACCTCAAATCCTGTTAAAAGCCTCCTGCTCGGTGCAGGAGTGACAACGGTTATCCAATCTTCTTCTGCTCTTACGGTCATGCTGGTCGGACTTGTCAATTCCGGCATTATGGAGTTCTCCAGGACGGTCGGCGTCATAATGGGTACCAATATAGGTACGACCTTCACGGCCTGGATATTGAGCCTCGCCGGTATAGAGAGCGAAAATGTATTTATCCAGCTTCTTAAGCCTTCGTCATTCTCACCCGTCCTTGCCTTTATCGGTGTCGTCCTTATCATGGCTGCCAAAAAGCAGCGTAACAAGGATATCGGAACCATCATGGTCGGATTTGCGGTGCTGATGTACGGCATGGGACTTATGAGCTCCTCTGTCAGCCCTCTGGCCGATTCTGAAGGATTCACCGGTATTCTGACTGCTTTTTCCAACCCGCTTCTCGGCGTCCTTGTCGGACTTGTTTTTACCGGCATTATCCAGAGCTCCTCAGCGTCCGTCGGTATTTTGCAGGCGCTGACCATGACGGGAAGCATTACTTATGGTGTTGCTATTCCGATTATTATGGGTCAGAATATCGGCACATGCGTTACCGCCCTGCTATCCAGCATTGGCGTCACAAAGAATGCGAAGCGGGTTGCCGTGGTGCACATTTCATTTAATATCATCGGAACGGCAATAATCCTGACGGTATATCTTATCCTTGATTCGCTCTTCACATTTACATTTTCAGATATAGCAGCTAATCCTGTCGGTATTGCCATCTGTCACAGTACTTTTAATATCCTGACGACCGTACTGCTTTTCCCTTTCCAGAAGCAGCTTGTCAAAATCGCCAGGTATGTCGTGAAGGATATGGAGATCAAGGAAGAGTATGCCTTCCTTGACGAACGCCTTCTTCAGACGCCATCCTTTGCTATTGCGGAGTGCGAGAACCTGTCCACAAAGATGGCTCATATTGCCAAGGATACAATTAAGGCAGCGAAGTCTCTTGTAGGCAACTTCAATGAGAAGAAAATTGAAATGATTGTCGAAAACGAGCAGGTTCTCGATATGTATGAAGATAAGCTTGGAACCTACCTGGTGAAAGTGTCCAGTAAGGCATTGTCTGACCGTGACAGCAACGAGGTGTCAAAGCTTCTCCACAGTATCGGGGATTTCGAACGGATCGGCGACCATGCGCTGAATCTTACAAAGGTAGCCAGGGAAATGTTTGATAAGCAGCTTTCATTTTCTAAAAGGGCCCTGGCCGACATCCAGATTCTGAGTCAGGCGCTCGACGAGATTCTTGATATCACAGTAGAATCTTTCGAGAAGAATGATCTGGCCCTCGCCTCTAAAGTTGAGCCGCTCGAACAGGTCATTGATTCTCTGATCAAGCAGATCAAGCTGCGGCATGTAGAACGCCTTCAGACCGGCGCATGCACACTTCAGCTCGGATTCGTTTTTTCCGATCTCCTTACAAATTTCGAACGCGTATCCGACCATTGCTCCAATATAGCTGTCGGAGTCATAGAGCTTGCGCGCAGCAGTTTTGACACACATGAATACCTGCAGCACGTCAAGGACGGAAGCGACAGGGAATTCCAGACACTCTTCAGTGAATATTCCGGTAAGTACGCACTTGTACTGCATCAAACGAATGGCTGACCGGCTTATTCAATGATTTATCGCTCTCCATAACCAGGAGGATCACAATATGTCGGATAAATGTTACAGAAGTGAGCTTGTAGGCCTTTTTGGATATCCGGTCGATGAAAATCCCACAGTTGTGATGATTGAAGCCGGCTTTAACGCGCTTGGACTTGATTATCGCTATAACACAATGGAAGTCCTGCCTGAGAATCTGGAGATTGCAGTCAAGTCACTCAAAGCCCTGGGGTTTAAGGGTGCGAATATCACGATACCGCATAAGGTTGAAGTCCTCAAATATCTCGACCATATCGCGCCCGATGCAGCGCTTATCGGAGCAGTTAATACGATTTACCTTAAAGACGGCCAGACATACGGCGAAAACACGGACGGTAAAGGCTTTATCGTCTCGCTTCGCGACGCAGGGATTGACCTGCGGGGTAAGAAGGCAGTTGTTCTCGGCGCAGGCGGTGCAGCCCGGGCTATTACGTTCGAGCTGGCGATGGCCGGTGCGGCACACATCCGGATCGTTAACAGAAATGAGAACAGAGGACGTGCCCTTGCAGCCGGTCTTACGGCCAATACCCCTGTTCAGGCTGACTTTACAGCATGGGATCACACATATCAGATCCCGCCTGATACAGATATCCTTGTGCAGGCGACAAGTATCGGGCTTTTCCCGGACACGGTCTGCCCGGATATTGACTATACCACGATACTTCCGCACATGATCGTATGCGATGTAATTCCCAATCCGCCTCAGACGGAATTCCTTAGACGAGCCCGGGCCAATGGCGCCGTTACTTTTGACGGTCTCGGCATGCTGGTTAATCAGGGAAGGATCGGATTCGCCCTTTGGACCGGACTTGAAGCCCCCATACAGGTAATGAAAGACGCCCTTGAGAAGGAATTCACATAGCGGTAACTTTCAATCCGCATCGCGGATGACTTCTACCGGCGGGAAGTCGAGCACAGAGGGCCTTGCAAGGTATGCGCGAAACAGCTTGAGGCCGGAAGCAAAATAAAATCCGTCGCAGATCCTCTCATCGGTTACAAATGTGTAGTCGATGAATTTCTTTTTTACGGCTGCGCCTGAATCGCTGATCTGATTTTCATATCGCTTGGCGCCGAATGCCATAAAGATCGGGACATTGCCAAGATTATACAGATGATGAAATACGGGCGGAATACCCAGTGAACCCAGGGATGTTATGAACATGGAGCCGTGAAAAGGACTGACCCTGAGCAGTGCCTTAGGCAGCAGTCCGAAGTAATCAAATACTTTAATAAGCCATACGGTAAATTTCTTAAGAAGACCCGGCGTATAATTCAATATTCGGGCCGTTCCGTCGAGGTCATTTTCACCTTCTGCAAAAGCCTTTTCCAGTGCATCTTCAAAGCGGGCATATACCTCATCGGCCGTATCCGTCGGCTCGAAAATAATCTTGATCACGGTCTCTACCTGATCCGCGCTGAGCTTTTTCTTGACGACCATGTTGATCTCGATATTATTTCTCGCAAAAATTTTCTGGCCGGCGATGAACCTGTTGATACGTGGTCTCTGTGATATCATCCGAACGTATGCCGCAAGGATGATGTGCAGCAATCCGAAGCCTTCCAGTCCGTTTGCTCGTTTTTGACGCACATAGCGGTCTGCCTCTGTTGTATCAAATTTATCGATCATATATGTTACTGCTTCATTTCTGGTGACCATGAGATACGGGGAAAGTGTCTCAAGGGGAGCAAGGGACCTGATCTTTCTGCCATCTTTTCGGTCGCCGAAGCGTCTCTTCATTTTTGTCATCTGTGTTCCCCCCCCTAATACACTATTTTTCTATTATGCGTTAAAAGACACGTAGCTTCAATAATAAAAAATTGATACTTTGCTGCCGGCTTTCGAGACAAACCCGATGGGCAGGGGGATGCTCAAAATATCAGAGTGGCTTAAGCGCATTTTTTCCTGAAATGACCTATAATAGAGGAAAACGTGACAGGAAGGTTTTGCGCTCATGCTTAATAAACAGAGTCAAGATTTCCTCAAGGATCTTCTTCTCATAACCGCGGGGTGCCTGGCACTGACGGCGGGCAACTATTTTTTCAAATTTCCGAATCATTTTGTATTCGGCGGAGTAACAGGAATTGCCATATTGATCGCCGAAGTGACGCCATTTTCCGTTGCGACAATCAACCTGATTATCAACGTCTTTTTTCTTGTGCTTGGATTTCTTATACTGGGCAAAAAGTTTGGCGTCAGGACCGTATACGCCACGGCTCTCATGACCGTCTCTCTGTCGGTTCTGGAACTAATTTATCCGATGAGCTCTCCTTTTACCGACCAGAAGATGCTGGAATTCAGCATTTCAATTCTTCTGACTGCTTTTGGGAGTGCCGTCTTGTTTCATAGCGAGGCTTCCGGAGGCGGCACAGATATCATCGCCATGATTTTAAGGAAATATTCGGGCCATGAAATTGGCTGGATGGTCCTTATCTCGGATGTGGTGATTGTGATGGGGGCATTTTTTATTTTTGATATTGAGACAGCGCTGTATTCAAGTCTCGGTCTTCTGATTAAGGCGCTGGTCATCGATACTTCCATTGCGCAGCTGAACCGCTGCAGGCTCGTTAATATTATCTGTGACCACCCTGAACCGATCTGCGATTATATCATCAAGGCCATCCACAGGGATGCCACATATCATGAAGCCACTGGCGCGTACAGCCTGACGAAGAAGTATGTCATATTGTGTGTCCTTCGGCCCAAACAGGAAATCATTCTACGGCGCTACATTCGTGATCATGAGCCATCGGCCTTTGTCCTGGTTTCGGATTCCAGTCTTATTTTTGGAAAAGGATTCTCCGGTTTTTAGTAAAACACCGGATGAGGAAGGCAGGCTGCATGCAAGTGTTTTCGGCAAATAAACAGACTTTTAAGAGCTCTTCGAGTCTACGTGCCTTTTTGTTTGTAAGCATCTTTGTTTTTGCGATTATTGGCGGCATCTATATTTATAATACCGGACGCGAATATAGCAGGAATACCGAGGCCTCGGCCCTACGTATGGCTGAATCCGCGGTATCCTTTTTATCTGCGGAACAGGTTTTAGCATTGGATGCAAATGCCGGGGATGTTGAAAAACCGGAGTACGCTTCAATTAAGGCCAGTCTTGTAAAGCTGAAAAACAGCAATCCTGAGATCGAGTTTACGTATCTCTATTCCCATAAGGCTGGCAGATTGTACTTTTTAGCAGATTCAGAAAATCCTGATTCAGAAGATTATTCTCCGCCCGGTCAGGAATATTATGAGGCTGCTGCTGCGTACCGGGAACCTTTTATGACTGGAGAACCAATTGTTACTGACCCAAGCACCGACCGGTGGGGAACATGGGTCAGTACTCTTGTTCCGATTAAAGATACTATGACAGGTGACGTCATTGCTGTGCTTGGCATTGATTACTCAGCTTCTGTATGGACTTCTGAAATTGCAGAGCAGGTGATACACTCCTGTGTCATTGTCGTATCTATCATTTTGCTTTTAGTTACCATTTACTTGATTTATTTTAATAATACAAAGCTAAAAGCCGTTGGCAGGAGGCTTGAGGAAAGCGAAGACCTTTTTAGAATGGTATTCGCACAAGCTCCGATTGGTATTGCGATTGTTAGAGATGATATGACTGTTATGAAGATGAATCCGTTTTACGGAACAGTACTTGGCCGGGAAGATGACGAGCTTCTTGATATAAAATGGCCGGACATAACGCATAAGGATGATTTGGAGAAAGATCTGGAACTGTTTGGACTCTTTAAAGCCGGTGAAATAGACAGCTATACGCTTGAGAAGCGTTATATCCGCTCTGACGGGTCATTTGCATGGGTCAACATGGTAATTACAGGCCTGCAGCTGGATAAAGACAGCAGTAAATATCATCTTTGCATTGTGCAGGACATTCAGAAAAGCAAGCTTGCCGAGGCTGCGCTGCTTGAGAGCGAACGCAGCAAATCAGTCCTAATATCAAATCTCCCGGGAATGGCTTACAGGTGTGCATATGACAGCAGCTGGACGATGCACTTTTTGTCTGACGGGTGTTTTGAACTTACCGGGTATAGGCCTGAGAGTCTGCGGGACAACAATGAATTATCCTTTGATCAGCTGATCGTAAAGGAATACAGGCCGATTCTGCGGGCTGAATGGGAGAGGATTCTCCCGGTCAGAGGGAAATTCCGATATGAGTATGAGATCATTACATCTTTCGGTGAACAGAAGTGGGTACTTGAACTCGGGCAGGGTGTGTACAGTGAGACAGGCGATGTAATAGCGCTCGAAGGAATTGTCGTCGATATCACTGAACAGAAGGAAAGGGAAGCCCAGATATTGTATATAAACGATCACGATTTTCTGACGGGCCAATACAACAGAAAATACTTTGACAATGCCAAAAAGCAGTTTGATACAGGTGCGAATCTGCCTCTGTCGATTCTTATCTGTGACATCAACGGCGTTCGGCTGGTTAATGATGCGCTTGGCCAGGCAGAAGGAGACAAGCTTATTATTGAGACGGCCAATATCCTCCAGCAATGCTGCGGAGAAGGTGATTTGCTGGCAAGAACCGGCGGTGACGAATTCAGCCTCCTGCTTGTCAACGCGGATCAAGAGCGGGTCTATGAAATGAAGCAGAGAATTGATCGTGCATGCGAAGACTTCAATCAAAAAATATATGATCAGGCTCGCAATATCAATCTCTCGATCGGATACGCCACGAAAACCTCCGACACCGATCACCTTCCAGATATTGCCAAACAGGCCGAAGAAAATATGTACAAGCGTAAGCTGCTCGATCGAAAAAGCTACCACAGTGCCATGCTTTCCTCCATCATGGCGACTATGTTTGCCAGAAGTCAGGAAACAGAAGAACACGCAGAGCGGCTCGCACTGAACTGCAAAATAATCGGTGAAAAAATGCAGCTCTCACAGAAAAGCCTTGACGAGCTGCAGCTGTTCTCCATGCTTCATGATATCGGCAAAGTCGGGATTGACGACCGGATCCTCAATAAGCCCGGAAGGCTGACAGAAGAAGAATGGAGTGTCATGAAAAAGCACCCGGAAATCGGTTATCGAATTGCCATGTCTTCACCTGAACTTGAACCGATAGCTGACTATGTTCTGACACATCACGAGCGCTGGGATGGTACAGGATACCCTCAGGGCTTAAAGGGTGAAGCGATTCCCCTCCTGTCACGTATCCTTGCCGTTGCGGATGCCTATGACGCCATGACCGAAGACCGCGTCTACAGGAAAGCCATGCCAAAACAAAAGGCCATCGCAGAAATTGCCGCAAATGCAGGCACGCAGTTTGATCCGGAGATTGCCGGTCTGTTTATTGCGTACATATAATAGAAATCGTTTCTATGGCCAGATCTCTTCAGGATTTACACCGTACACCTGGACAATCTCTAATAACGGGCTGTTGGCGATGTCTTTCGGCGTCACTATCATACCTCCGTCAGAATCCAGATCGAATCCGAACAGCATACATGCCTCCCACACAAGATGGGCACATTGTGTTCCTTTTATTTCGCCTGCCTCTTTGAATTTTGGACTGGAAATGCCGACCATAAAATTATACGGTACATCATTCAGGTTTTCGAATGCAGATTTAGCAATTTCATCCATCAGTTCTTCGGAGGTACCCTTGATTCGAAAAAGCATAAAATTGGGGTAGTTTCTCCACTTTTCCGCTTGCTGCACAACGGAATTCGTTCCCAGCACAACCGACTCGAGCGTTTGACCCTGGGCTGCATCGATAATCATCGCTGCGTGTCCATTTCTCCACCCGAACACATGTGAAGACTTTGTAATCAATAAATAGCCGTTATGGAGAGGCGCAAGTTCCGTTCCGTTTATGTAATTGCCTGCATCGTCTACCAACGATTCTTCCTTGGAGATCGGACTGTTTCTTTCGCATACATAATCAATGTCTTCAAAAAACTTGTCCTGAAAAACGGTTATTGCCTGAACCGGATCGGGCGAAGCTTCTCTCAAATCATCAATCGCTGGTTTGCCAAGACCTGTCTGGAGAAAAAGATTCTTATAATCCTCTTCGGTTAATAGCTTCTTCTCTAAAATCTGTTCAATATCAATTCGGGGGTAATCCGGTGCGATATGCGCATCCGGCTCTGTAACTGCATCAGAGACAGCGAGACCGGCTGCAATAATAATTGCAATCGCAGCAATTATGGTTATGACACGTAAAATCCGAATCTTTGAATTTTTCATTGCAATTTACCCTGTTTCTTTATGTCAGTCTCATGGAACATGTATTGGTTACCATATTGTAACATAGAAAATGGGGACTGTGACTTTGGATGCCCGCTTGCGTGAAAAAGCAACTGTGCTGTCAAATCAGGCTGTATAATAAAACCTGTAAATCAGCGACATAGCAGCCCCAATATGAGGATCAAAATGACTATGCTGAATAGAACAGACAGGCTCGGGGAAGAAAATATAAAGAAACTTCTTATGGAATTCTCTGTTCCGGCAACCGTTGGAATGCTTGTAAACGCGCTATATAACATTATCGACAGAATGTATATCGGAAATAGCCCTGACTTGGGTCCCCTGGGAATTGCCGGTATAACGATAGGCTTTCCTCTGACTATTATTTTAATGGCTCTTGCCCTGCTCTTTGGTGTTGGCGGAGCTACTATGTTCTCCATTCATCTTGGAGAAAAAAGACCCGAGCAGGCTGGGAAATATTTGGGTAATGCGGTCACAATGCTGATCGTAACTTCCGGCATATTCATGATTATAAGCCTTATGTTTTTACAGCCTCTTATGCAGCTTCTGGGTGCCAGCCCGGATGTCATGCCATATGCGAAAAAATATATGGAAATAGTGCTGTGGGGATCCATAATTCAAGCTTTAACCATGGGACTGAATAATTTCATACGGGCGGACGGGAGTCCCAAAATTGCAATGGTATCCATGTTTTTGGGTGCGGGATTCAACATAGTATTTGACCCGATATTTATTTATGCCTTTCGATGGGGAATGACAGGCGCAGCACTGGCTACAGTGGGCGGTCAACTTTTAACTTTGATTTGGATAGCAGCATATTTTTCCGGAAAAAGGTGCGCAAATAAAATACTCCCCCAAAACATGAAGCCTGAATGTCATGTGATTAAAAAGATACTAGAGACAGGAACTCCAACATTTTTAACACAGCTTGCAAACAGTTTGCTGAATGTAATCTTGAATAGAAGCCTGATTATATATGGAGGCGATATTGCAGTTTCAGGAATAGGGGTAATCAATAGTATTCAGACATTTATGCTGATGCCTGTATTTGGAATCAGCCAAGGCGCTCAGCCTATCATTGGATACAATTTTGGCGCCGGCAAGACAAAGCGAGTAAAGGAAGGGTTAAAATGGGCTGTCATATTTGCAACTGTCATCGTTGTAATTGGTTGGCTGATTACAAGACTTTTCCCCGGTTCATTAGTCGGCATGTTTAGCAGGGATACTGAATTAGCAGGATTTGGCGGTCCTGCTATTAGAATATGGTTTTTGTGTCTGCCGCTGGTTGGGTTTCAAATGGTAAGCGCAAGTTATTTTCAGGCAGTAGGCAAAGCACGTACCGCGACATTCCTGGCATCTACCAGACAGCTGATTATTCTCATTCCTGCAGTTATCATATTGCCGAAGCTGTTTGGGCTGAATGGAATTCTGTACGCTGCTCCTTTAGCTGATTTTCTGTCATCCGTCATAACGGGAATTTGGCTCAGGATGGAATTGAGACATTTGAATTTTCAGATCAGAAACGATCTAGTCATAAAAAACAAATTCTAAAAGGGATCCTTCTTCCATGTCGCTGTCCTGACATTGATGAGATGGTTCTTGTGAAACATATCAATTAAGCTGTTCTGCAGCAGAATAAACAATGAATTCTTAATCAGAGAAATCTTTGATAGAATGAATGAAGCAGAAGAAACACATAAAGAGGGATAGGGTATGCAGGATAAAAAATCTTTCGTTAAGCAAATAATAAAATATTTATTGATGCTGACAGCGCTTCTTATTACTGTACTCGGCGTTTTTCTTTTTTCTTCGTATACGATTTTGAACCATGAGATCAAGGATTCATCAGAGGCATTTTTAACGATTTACAGCAATGAATTTGACAATACCTTATCAAAAATGTATAGCTATATAATTAACATCACCACACAGGGAGAAGATCTTGCTAAAATTGCAAGCAATAGCGAAAAGGAAAGAAAGTTATCGTCCATATCACTGCATAATTATATGCAGGATTTGATTTTAAAAAACGAGGTCGCAACGGCAATTGTTGTTAGTGATAACAAATATAATGTTTGTTTGGATGCCATTAAAGCAGGTCTTAATTCTGCCAAAAAAGAAAGACTGCGTGAATTTTCTGTCAATGCAATAAGCAATAACGAGATAAATAGCAATGAATGGGGTTTTTTTAAGCTGGATCAGGAAATATTTATATACATCATGCTCAAAACCGAAAATCGGACTATTGCTATCTATAACAGTACGAATAATTTGCTGAAGAATCTTTCATCAGTAGATAATGCCAATAGATCAATTATATTGGTAAACAACAACGGTGAAATTGGTAAAATATGGGGAAATGAGACAGCGGATATAAAAAATGGTACGAATATCAGCGACATCAATCAAGACAATTACTATGTAACAAGTAAAAGCATAATTGACGGACAACTTACACTTTACTGTTTTACGGGTAAATACAGTATTGTCAAACAAATTGACGCGAGTATGCTTGTTGTTGCAGTTGTGGTATCTCTGACGTTTTTTTTCATGTTGTTTATTTTGCGGTTTACAAAAAAGGAAATTGCATTACCTATGAATATGGTAGTAGATGATATGAAACGAATAGAAGAAGGGGAATATAAGAACAGGATTAACGGAAATTTCAACACAAAAGAGTTTCAAATGCTGCAGGAAACGACAAATAGAATGGTAGACGAAATTGTAAAATTCAAAATTCAGACATATGAAAAACGAATTGAACTGCAGGATATGGAACTTAAGAGTATTCGACTGCAGCTCAAGCCCCACTATTTTCTGAATGCCTTAACAACAATCTCCAGCTTAAGCAGCCAAAATAAGAATGAACAGATTATCAAGTATATTGATGCATTTGCGAAGAATATCAGGTATATTTTTCGAGCGGGCTTTCACACGGTGTCACTTAAAGATGAAATGAAACATGTTGAGAATTATTTCGAGATACAGGAACTTAAGTATCCCGGCAGCATTTTTTATCTCATTGAGATGCCGCATGAACTGGAAGACTGGAAAATTCCGCAAATGCTGATTCACACATTTGTAGAAAACTTGTATAAGCATGCAGTCACGATAGATAAGACATTAACACTTCTGATTAAAGTAAGTAAAGTATGCTATAAGGGCGAAGATATGATGCTCGTCGAAATCGAAGATGATGGAAAAGGTTATCCTCAGGAAGTGCTCGATTACATGAATGGAATAAGCAGTAAAGTTAATGAAAAAGGGAAACGGATTGGCTTGTGGNNAATGATTGAGCTGATGTATGAGCGAGATGATCTGGTGCATATTGAGAATATCCGTCCACATGGCTGTCTCAATAGAATTTACATACCGCAAATTGTAAGGCACGAGCTCATGGAAGAGACGATTCAAACAAAAATATAGGAAGAAAGTGACAAGATGATAAATATATTAGTTGTTGATGATGATATTGCTACCGTTGAAGCCATCAGAGATACCATTAACTGGTATAGTCTGGGGATTGATCAGGTATTTATATCATACAATGTATCCGGAGCTAAGAAGATACTATCAGAACAGCAGATTGATATTGTTGTAAGTGATATAGAAATGCCTCAGGAGACAGGGCTGGATTTGCTTAAATGGGTGCGTGAACAAAATATGGAATGCGAGTTCCTGCTTTTGACCTGCCATGAGAATTTTACTTTTGCAGCGCATGCAATTAGCTTTGCTGCGGCCGCATACCTGACAAAACCGTATGATATTAACATCATGGAATTTAACCTGCAGAAAATTGTCGCGAAATTAAGACAAAAACGAAGCATGAAAAAAAACAGCGAATATGGCGTGTGGATGGAAACGAATCTGCGATTTTTGAAACTGGATTTCTGGAAATCGATTCTGGAGGGAGAGCTGCTTGACACGGAGTTGATTGAACAGGAAATCGAAAAAAGACACCTGGATATTGACGCCAATCGTAAATACTGCATTGTATACACAAAGATAAGCAACACCGACAGTGACATGGAGCGATATGGGAAAAGTATTTTTGAATTTATCATGGAAGACTTCCATGCTGAGATTCTGACGGAAAAAGTCGGAAATGAGTGTGTCATCAAAAATAATAATATGAAGGCATTAAGTTATATTACAATATGTGATGAAGAGTCGCCGGAGAAATTACGGGAAAAGTGTGAAAAGTTAAGCGACACATGCAGTCGCTATTTCAAATCAATCATCACGTGCTGTATCAGTTATCCGTATAATATTTCTGAAATAGCACAGGCAAATCAGAATCTGAAGAAGCTCTTTGATTATAACCTGGGCTATTACGGGAAAAGCTTTTTTGAATGGGAGGTTGAAATTCCCGCTACAAGTGAAATCCATATTCTCGACCTCGAGAAAATCATTGACCTGGTTGCCAGAAAAGACAAAACTCAGATCCTTAAGTATTTGAAGCTGGTGTTTGATGAGTTATCTGTATTGAATAAACTGAATTTGCATTCCTTATATCTGATTCAGCAGGAACTTGTTCAAGTCGTATATGCGGATTTGATGAAAGAAGGTATACAGGCGACTAAATTGTTTTATGACAATTTATCTATTAGAACAGCCGATCAGGCGACAGCTTCTATTATTGATATGATTCGTTGGGTTAACTATCTTCTGGAAAAAACATTCCAATATGAAGAAGAGGTTACCAAATCTCATACAATTATTGATAAAATTAATGAGTATATACATGAACATTATGCAGAGGATATAGGGAGAAATGAAATTGCCGGTATATTCTTTCTGACCCCCGAGTATCTTGCAAAATTATACAAGAAAAGAACAGGGATCTATCTTAAGGACTATATTAACGAGTACCGCATCGAAAAAGCCAAGGAGTTTTTAAAAGTGGGCGACAAAAATATAAGTGACGTTGCGGAACTTGTCGGGTTTGACAATTTCTCTTATTTTTCTACATTATTTAAAAAGATAACGGGTGTTTCCCCGAAAGAGTTTAAGGGCAATTAGTAATCGCATGAATCATGGAGGCAGCAAATATTGCTGTCTCTCATTCTTTTGTCCTTCGTAAACAGCAGCAGATAGCTTACAAAACCTTAAAAGTGAAAAACGATACCTGTTTTATAAAAGAAATCGGCATTGTAACTTGAGATACTGATATCACCAAGAAAGGGAGGTGCAAACTATGAAATTAATTAAGAAAATGTTAGCAGCCTTGTTGATCGGTTCCTTCGTTATCGGTATGTCTGCCTGCGCAGCTACTGACAGCACTAAGACTGATACTTCAGACAATGCAGAAGTTACAGGTAAAACAGAGACAACAGACAGCACGTCAAAAACGTATGAAAAAGTTTCATATGCCTATGCAACTTTCAATACTATTCCGACGGATGAAACGCTGGCAACCATTGAGGAAGAAATCAATAAAATCACAAAAGAGAAAATTGGCGTGGAAGTGGAATTGATGCCAATTAGTATTACGGAATATTCTTCGAAAGTGAGTCTTGCACTGCAGGGCGGAGAAAAGATCGATGTTTTCGAATCCCTGGGTGACTTCAACGGACGTGTTGCATCCAACATGGCCTACGATCTTACTGACATCATTGATCAGTGCGCACCTGAAACAAAAGAAATCCTGGGTAAAGATTTTCTCGATGCCTGTGTTAAAGACGGTAAGCTTTATGGTATTCCGACATATAAGCCATATGCCCTGACACCTATGGTTATATACAAACAGGATATTGCGGATGCACTTGGAATTGATATGACAAAGGTGAAATCCATCAATGATCTTACTGATGTTTTGAGAACAGTGAAGGCAGCTTATCCGGATATGACACCTCTCGTTCCGGTCAATCCGGGAACATTGGGTACGTCTATGTGTATACCCGAAGTAGATTATCTGACAGATGACTACTATAGTCCCAAGGGCGTTCTTTTGGGTAATGCAATGAAGGTTGTAGATTTCTATGCAGCTGCAGAATTTGAAAATATCTGCAATCTGGCCAGAACCTGGTACGACGAAGGCTTAGTTATGCAGGACGCAGCAACAACTACGAGTACTTCGATGGAATTGATGGCCGGTGCCAGCAGCTTCTGCTACGTAGCAAGCTACAGCTACCCTCCGGCTGATACAGCGGTATCCCTGCAGGCGATGCTGGCAGGCGGCAGCCCCCTCGGTGCGGTACAGATCGGTAATGCCTATTTGGATACTACATCGGTAAATGCTCTCTCATGGATGGTTTCTTCAACATCGAAGGTACCTGAAGCAGCACTCAAATTCCTGAATCTGACTTTCTCAGATCCGGATATCACCAATCTCTTAATTTATGGCATTGAAGGTAGAGACTATGTATTGGATACTGACGGATTTGCCTCCTATCCTGAAGGAAAAGACGCGACAACCGTTCCCTATACTGCGCAGATCAGCGTTGGTACTTTGGGCAATTTCTTTATTATGTATCCGACTGTAGGGACGAACAAAGATTCTCTGGTATGGGAAGAACAGCAAAACCAGGATGCAAAGAAATCACCTGCAATGGGCTTCTCCTTTGACTCAAGCACTGTTAAAACGGAGTATACATCGGTAACGAATGTCATCCAGCAGTACCTGCCCGCCCTTTTATGCGGAAGCGTTGACCCTGTTACAGTCATTCCGGAATTCAGAGAAAAACTGACAGCCGCAGGATTAGACAAAATCATGGAAGCAAAGCAGGCTCAGCTGGACACATGGATGACAACCAAGGCCAGCGCGTAAATGCAGCATGTGACTTTGAGACTATTAATTAAGCACATATGAGTCCTATCAGGACATGCACGGCAACCAGCCGGGGCTCGAAGGATCCGCTTCGAGTCCCGGAAATACCGCCGGAAATATTTCTCCATACTTTTTGAATCCATATATCCTTTTTCGGCTCAATTAAAATCAAAGACAAGTCTCTGAGAATTAACTGGAAATAGCTTAATGGAGAAAAATAATGAAAAATTCAATAAAGAAAAAATACAGGGGACTTGCAAAAAGTGGTCCTCTACTCCTTATCGCGCTCCCGGGTATAATTTATCTGGTGATCAATAATTATCTTCCTATGTTTGGCGTATTCCTTGCATTTAAAGAATACGATTTAGTTGGCGGAATATTTGGCAGTCCCTGGTGCGGATTGAAAAATTTCGAATATCTATTTAAAGCAGATGCCTGGCTGATTATGAGAAACACCATACTCTACAATCTTGGATTCATTGTTTTTGGCACAATTGCAGCAATTGGTGTAGCTATATTGATGTTTGAATTAGCTAAAAAAGTGCGAATCAAATTTTTTCAATCGGCCTTGCTGCTGCCTAATTTACTGTCTTGGGTCGTTATTGCCTTTCTTGGATTTGCCTTTCTTAATTCAGATACGGGTTTTATTAACAATTCCATAATTGCCTTTTTTGGCGGTGATAAAGTGTCGTGGTATTCGACATCCAAATATTGGCCTGTCATTTTGACGATTGTTTACTTGTGGAAGAGTGTCGGAATAAGCAGCATTATTTATACAGCCAGCATTTCAGGCATTGATTACAGTATTTTTGAAGCGGCCAAAATAGATGGTGCAACAAAACTTCAGCAAATCAAATATATCACGCTTCCCATGTTGAAGCCAACGATCATCATACTTACACTCATGGCTGTCGGGAAGATATTCTACTCGGATTTTGGACTCTTTTATCAGGTGCCGATGAATTCCGGAGCACTTTTTAATGTGACGCAGACAATTGACACGTACGTTTACCGCGGGCTGATGGAGCTCAATGACGTAGGCATGTCGGCAGCCGCTGCTCTGTATCAATCGGTTATAGGCTTTATCCTGATCATATCGGCTAATGCTTTGGTTAAGAAATTGGACAGTGATAATGCACTGTTTTAGGAGGTTATTGTGATTAGAATGACAGATGACAAGAGATTTAGTTTTGCTGCCACCTTGATTCTGGCTGTCTTATCGGTGCTTGCGCTAATGCCGATTGTACTAATATTTATTGCATCGATAACGAGTGAAAGTGCATTATTATCAAATGGCTATACGTATTTTCCGGAAGCGATAAGTTTTGATTCATATTACTATTTGCTTAATCAAAGCTCAACCATCTTCCGGGCCTATGGAATTACAATATCCGTTACGTTAATTGGAACAGTCGTGGGTGTGCTGATAACAACAATGCTGGCCTATCCTATGTCCAGGAAGAACTTTAAATATAGGAATGTACTTTCTTTCTTCGTTTTCTTTACAATGCTTTTCAGCGGCGGCATTGTTGCATCATATATGATGTGGTCAAATATATTTCACATCAAAAATACGATATGGGCATTGATTGTACCCAATTATCTGGTTATGGCATTCAATGTATTTCTGGCGAGAAACTATTATGCCAATAACATTCCGGATGCCATTATTGAATCAGCTGAAATCGACGGCGCAGGTGAATTTCAAACTTTTTGGAAAATTATTTTTCCGTTATCCGTACCGACAATTGCAACAATTAGTTTGTTTTCGGCAATTGTTTACTGGAATGACTGGGTAAACGGGCTGTACTATCTTACGAACCCCAAGTACTTCGGAATTCAAAACCTGCTGATTAAGATTATGAATAATGTTGATTTCTTAAAATCCGGATCAGCAAACTTCCTGGGTCTTTCAAATGTTAAGCTGCCTGGAACCTCAGTAAGAATGGCAATGGCCGTAATTGGTATACTGCCAATATTAATTGCCTATCCTTTTGTCCAGAAATATCTGATAAAGGGCGTTGTGGTTGGGGCCGTCAAAGGCTGAATATTCAAATCATTTATGCTGGAAATGCTTGCAATAAGCAAGGAGTATTATGAATTTAGATACGGAATTGATCCTGCAATTACATGTCCGCTGCGAAAGCAATATGGATGTGAAGGATGACGGGAGCGGGTATTTACGCGTTGAAATAGTTGTTGGAGAAGGCAGGATATGATGAATATTCATCTGATGAAGGACTGTGCAGCAAAGGTGCAGAGATTAGGCAGAACATTCGAAGGACCCGATATGGAAATATTTATGAATTGGACCTGTTCGGGTATTCGATTTGCGTTTACGGGTACCTGTCTGATTGCCGGACTCCGTGCAATTTGTGGTGAAGAAGAGGATCGCAGTCAGTTGGACGGAACAATCGTCAAAAGAAAGACATGGCCATACGTCGCCGTTTTTCTTGATGATAACTATGAACCAATCCGGTATTTCGAAGTCAATGACACCTTACAGGATTATTTGTTATATTCAAGTGAACAGGAAGAGACTCATATTATCACAATCAGGAAAATGACTGAAAATCCGAAAGGAAAGCTTGGCGTATGCAATTTGCAAACGGACGGAATGATTGACAAGGCCTTTGATAAAATCAAAAAAATGAAGCTGGAATTCATTGGGGACTCCATTACCTGCGGCTTTGGAAATATGACTAATGAAAGGGATCGAGTTTTCTATTCTGCTGAAGAGAATGGCTGGCTGTCCCATCCGGCGATAGCAGCTAAGAAGCTGGATGCCGACTTTAGTATGATCTGCTATTCCGGAATTCCAATCAGCAAAGGAATTGGTCTCGTCAACTGGCTGACACCGAGTATGCCAGAGCTTTACCCATATACTGACAGATTAATGGAAGAGCATTGCGGGATCAATAAGCAATTTAAAAATTGGAATTTTGAACACGACACGCCTGACGTAATTATCCTTAACCTGGGTACAAATGATGCGACGGTGATCGATATTAATATGGATATTGAACTTGGTATTCGAAAATTTGAAGAAGATTATTATGCATTCCTGCAGATGATCAGGGATTTGAACACAAATGAGCCGTGGATCATTTGTGCACTGGGAAGTATGGATTATTTCCTATATGACAATATCCAGAAAGTTGTTCAGCGATATGTAGATGAGAATCATGATAAGAAAATAAGATGTTTCAAATACAGCCGGATTCGGCTGTCGGACGGATATGGGGCGTGTGGACATCCGGGTATTGCGACGCAGACTCGAATGGGCAATGAGTTAGCCGATTTCATTCTAGACTTAGTCAGTTTATAAGAATGGAGGTGAAATAATGCAGTGGAAAACAGCATGGAGCTATCTGCCGATTAACTATAATGCCACAATTGGTACAGCAGAGAATATAACGCAGCGTACTTTTGTTAGAAATAATCTTAACGGAGAACAAGTTAGAGTTAAATTTACTAACCTCTATTCTCAGCATAGA
>DIEQ01000131.1:34979-53671 GCA_002418705.1 Mageeibacillus sp. UBA5770
GATTGATTTGCATGTATCTTCCCACGACGATATCGTCATTTCTGTATATGTGAAGGAAGCAGCATTGATAAGCTCTGTTTGCTCAACATGGTCAGCCGGAAGCTGGCATACGGTTTATGGATTAGATGGGGACTTTACTAACAAGCAGGAATTTGAGGAAACTGAAAGTTCAGATGTATTCTCTGTACTGAAGTACGATCCCAACAAATCAAATAATCTATTTGCAATTTCGGATATTGAAGTCTGTACGAGTAAAGACGTTATGACAGTTGCTTTGTTTGGTGATTCAATTACGCACATGTCGTATTATTCTGATGCTCTGACTGATGAATTATTCGAGGCTTTTCCCGGGAAAATTACGATAATGAATCGAGGTATTGGTGGTAATCGTCTTCTTAAAGATGCAAGCAAGGTCGATGATGTACCTGGAGGAGGGACGATATTCGGTAATGCAGGACTGAAGCGGTTTTATCAGGACATCTATGGATCAACTCATCCCGACATTGTCATAGTTCTGATTGGAATTAATGATTTTACGCATCCTTATGCATTAAAACATTTCGATGAAGTGATTACTATAGATGAGTATAGTGAAGGATTGATGGAACTTATCCGGATTTCACATGAAAACGAAAGTAAAATATTTCTCGGAACGATTACACCATTTAGACAAGAAGATACTGACTGGTATGTGCCTTCTGAAGATTTAAGAAAACAGGCCAATGAATGGATACGAAAGCAGCAATACTCAGATGGCATCATTGACTTTGATATGGAAGTGCGAAAACCGGAGGATCCTGATTATATGATGGACGACTGTCATTTAGGTGATGGTTTACATCCCAATAGAGCGGGTGGCAGGAAAATGGCACAGGCAGTACATATCGAGTGGTTTAAGTAGAGGAGATTATATGAAGGTATATGAAATAGTTAATGAGATTATTAAGAAAACGGGCATGGATCGCATACCCGATCATCTGACCTGTGATCTGTTGATTACCGGGAATGAAAATATGGAAGTGACCAAAATTGTCACAACATTTATGGCAACGGTTGAAGTCATCGAAATAGCGATTGAAGTAGGCGCTAATTTTATAATTACGCATGAGCCAACATGGTTTACCGGAAAAGATTCGATTGATTGGCTGGGAGATGACCCGGTATACATTGAGAAAAAGAAGCTGATTGAAGATCATGGAATTGCAATCTGGAGATTCCACGATCATATGCATATGGGGACTGAAGATCTGATATATCGCGGTTATGATCTGGAAACGGATTGGGGAAAATATAAGATCAAAAATCCGGGTCAAAATGAACATTTTGGCGCGTGTTATCAGATTCCTCTGACGACACTTGAAGAACTATGCCGATATTTTAAAGAAACACTTGATATGAATGTGATTCAGATAGTAGGTAACCCAAAGATGAAAGTTGAACGTGTCGGCGTTCTTGTGGGCGGCGGCAGCCTTGGGCTGGGTGTTGAAGAACTTCCGATGATAACCATGAAGCAAAACAGCTTGGATTTGTTGATATGCGGTGACATTACTGAATGGACAATCAGTGCATACATCAGGGATGCAGCGTCCATGGGTATGAATAAGGGCATGTTGATTTTGGGCCATGAGCGAAGCGAGGAAATGGGTATGAAACATTTGGGCAGCTGGCTCGAAGACATTACAGGCGGTATTGAGACTCAATTTATCGACGCCGGTGAACCGTTCACATACTTTTAGCAGATAGATAGGAGGACGCAAAATGGCTCTATTTCAAATTGATTTTTTTTCGCAGTCATTATCCAGAATAACGAATATCAATATTTTACTTCCCAATGATATTTTACCTGGTATGTGTGCCGGCAATCCCCACTATTTACGTGGTGTTAAGACACTCGTTCTGCTTCATGGTTATTCCGGTTCAAATAAGGACTGGCTTTCATCAAGCGCTGTTTCGGAACTATCAATAAGGTATAATTTGGCGATTATTATGCCTTCCGGCGAAAACAGTTTCTACCTTGACGGCAAAGCGACGGGTAAGGCATTTTGCCAATTTATTGGAAAAGATTTGGTAGAGTATACCTGCAAGACCTTTGGTTTATCAGACAAAAAGGAAGATATATTCATCGGCGGGTATTCTATGGGTGGATTTGGTGCATTGCACACCGCTTTAGTCTATCCGGATACATTCGGTAAAGTATTCGCGTTATCATCTGCTTTGATTATTCACGACATTATGAATATACCCTGTGATTATAAAGATGGTATAGCGGATTTTGACTATTACCAATCGGTATTTGGAGATCTTGAAAACCTGGATACAAGCGTAAATAATCCGGAATACTTAATACGGAAGCTGACAAAAGAGGGAAGGGAAATCCCCGGGATATTTATGACCTGCGGTACGGAAGACTTTTTGATAGAACAAAATCGAGCATTTCATCAATTTCTGATTAATGAAAATATTGATGTTAAATACGAAGAACAACCAGGTATACATGATTGGAATTTTTGGAACCGATGTCTGGAACCTGCTATTTTGTGGTTACTTTTGAAATGAGTAAGCATATTCAAAAAATGGATGCCATTTGATCGCAAGAACCTACAAAACAAGAAATGTATCATAGAAGTATAAAATCCATTAAATTATTCGGATGAGCAAATAAATAATAAAGTCGAGTTATTTCTGTAGAAAAATATAAAGTTCAAAATTGCACGAGGTTAAGTAAATATATGTCCACTATGAAAGATGTTGCCGAGAAATCGGGTGTTACGGTTACGACAGTTTCAAGAATTATTAACAACCGTGGCTACATCAGTGATGCAACCCGTAACAAGGTACACCGTGTTATGAAGGAATTAGATTATCAGCCCAATGAACTGGCGCGTTCGCTTTCAAAGAGCAGGACGAATATTATCGGGGTTATTGTACCATCTCTTATGGATCCATACTTTTGTGAGGTCGTCAATTATCTCGAATTTTATGCGTCTCACGCAGGTTACAAAGTAATGATATGTAACTCTAACCATCAAAAGGACAAAGAGCTTGAGTATATCAACATGCTTAAGTCAAACAAGGTATCAGGCATTGTACTTTCAAGCTGGACGGAAAATATTGAGAACATTCTACCCGATAATTTGCCTGTCATGACATTTGAAAGAATTGTTTCAAATCTCGTTTCTTCGATAACTTGTGATAATTATTCCGGGGGAGAGATAGCTACACGTTATCTTCTGGAGATAGGCTGTAAAAATCTTCTTCATATCTGCGGTACCAATAATATTTTAATGCCTGCTGATTCCAGGAAGGATGCATTCGTGAGGGTCTGTGAAGAAAGTCAAATACCGTTTAAAGTATTTTATGTGGAAGAGACAGATTTTCAGTCTCAAGATTATTATGCGAACCTCGAACAGCTTATGCTGACAAACCCTGAGATAGACGGGATATTTACCAGCTGTGATGTCATTGCTGCAGATATCATCAGTCTTTGCAGTAAAAATAATATTCGGATTCCTGCAGATGTCAAATTAGTCGGCTTTGATGATATCAGATTGACATCGCTCATTACCCCAAAGATTACAACTATCCATCAACCAATTGAGCAGATGTGTTCGTGTGCGATGGATACTCTCATTCACCAGATAGAAGAAGGATTTTTACCGTCCAAAACTATATTGCCCGTTTCAATTGTTAAGCGGGAAAGCGCCTGAGAACTTTATTGAGGTTGTGATCTCTTCTTGTTTGGTGGACATATCATGCTGGTATACAATAATGCTCTTGCGTAAGAAGAACTTCAAATGGCAACTGTAAGTAGAAAAAGCCAGGCATACAAGTGCAATGGACGCCACAATTAATATCTGAGTTGATCTCCCCGGTATTGTTTTATTAGTTCTTCAACCAGTATTTTTATTTTATCTCTAAGTGAACGGACTTGTATCATAATTTCTTCGGTTGTTCCTACAAAAGATGAAGGATCTTCCAGGTTCCACTCCAACACCCGACGTGTCATGGGAAACATAGGACATCGCTGCCCGTTTGTCTGATCATAGACTTTAACAATAAGCTGATATCCTGCCTTTCGGACACTCCTGCTTAATGCTTCATTTACCATGGAGATTTACAATGCAATTAGGTCAATTTATCTATTTTAATCTATTTTTGACACCCGGTTCATCATGCTGGTGTAAAATATAAAAATCCACTCTGTTTTAATGTAAAAAAGAGTGGGCAAAGCATTCATTTGAAGTTAGCATTTAGCGAGTTAGTCATTAATAAAATGGAGGTAACATATGTCAAAATCCTGGTATCCTGTAATATTAAAATGACGGATGGAATATGCAGATACAGTAATTAACTCAATCTTGCTGCCGGACTTTTATTTGCACGCCCATAATTCGTGATCCGCTTACACTATCCATGGACAGCAGCGCAGGTTCGGTAATGAAAACCTGATGTTCTTTCAAAGTAACGGTTTCACCGCTTTTTGTAATCTGAACTTCTCCCTGGACGATATAAAACAGAACGTAACTGTTCATCTGACAATCGGGCATTGCTTCTCCAGCCTTCAATTCAATGATCCGTGTTTTAAATTCATCAGCTTCAAAGAAAACATTCATTCCGCGCTTTTCATAGGGAAGGGCATCAAGGTTCATCATGTCGAATACATTCATAATTCATTATCTCACTTTCTCGAATTGTTGGATTTCAATAGCTCCCGGTGATCTCTCTACTATTGTAAGGCATAAACCTTATCATATTTTACAATTGATGCATCCGCTATATAGATGCGGCTATTTTGTTGGAAAATATGTCAGCCTGGATTCGATGATAGACCTTTTGAAATAAACCTAAAAAGCCTTGGAATAAAGGGATCTTTATTTTGTGTGTTGAATTTCGTGTTGAATATCAATTCAGATAATTGGAAGCACCATGATTTCATATAGTAATTATATTCCGTTTTAAGCATGTTAGGCTGAAGGACCTACGAAAGAGAATCTAAATATGTAATGAGAATCTGTGTGTTTGGCAAGCAGACATCTTAAGAGAAAGATTGAAGGAATATAATTCTCAGATTAGCGACACAAACAAGAAATCATCAGGTTACATATGAGCGTACTTCGAAAACAAGGAAGCAGCTTTGTTTTCAGGGAAGTGAAGACCGACTTCAAATGTCGTATTTTTCGCGAAACTAAAGTATACTTGGCAGATAAGTGTAAATTAGTGTCGAATATAAGCAACTATTCGTGTAAAATAATGAAATAATTTATGAAAATACCGTTGAAATTTACATGAATATGCGTTACATTAATTCTAACATTAAATGGATCAGGTGGTATTATGTACAGAAAAATTACTGAATATTTAATAAAGTGGAAGCGCGGACCTTATCGTAAACCCTTGATTTTGCAAGGGGCAAGACAGGTTGGTAAAACATATTCTGTTTTAGAATTTGGGAGAGAGCATTATGAAAATGTAGCTTACCTTAATTTTGAAACCAGTCCTTCTCTTATTAAGACCTTTAGAGAAAGTATTGAGCCTGCTTATTTAATACCCATTTTGTCACGCCTTGCCAGTCAAACTATCATTAAAGAAAAGACATTAATATTTCTTGATGAGGTACAGCTTTGCGAAAGAGCACTTACCTCATTAAAGTATTTTTGCGAAAACGCACCTGAATATCATATCATCGTTGCCGGCAGTTTGCTTGGTGTTGCCGTAAACAGAGAGCAATTCTCGTTTCCTGTTGGAAAGGTTGATATAAAAACCTTATATCCAATGGATATGGAGGAATTTTTGCTAGGGCTTGGCGAGAAAGAATTGGTTTTGCAAATCAAGAAGTGCTTTGCAAATGATACCCCTATGCCAACCGCTTTACACGAAGCAGCTCTTTCGTATTATAGACAATATCTTGTTGTCGGCGGGATGCCCGATTGTGTCAATAAATATCTTGAAACGAAGGATCATATTTTGGTTCGCCATACACAAAATATGATTTTGGCAAGCTATCTAAATGATATGAGCAAATACAATAACACAAATGAAATCAAGAAAACTCGCCTGGTATATGACAATATTACCGTTCAGCTCTCAAGAAAAAATACAAAGTTCCAATATAAGCTAATCAAAAAAGGCGCAAGGGCGGCAGAATTTGAAAACGCTATCGAATGGCTTTGTTTATCCGGCATAGTAAGCCGAATATACCGTGCCCAAAACATCAAAAAGCCACTTGCAAATTATCGTGATATTGACTCGTTTAAGGTATATGTTTCTGATATTGGATTGCTTTGCGCAAAGAAAGAAATTGTACCGGAGGATGTTCTTTATCTATCAAGCGACCTTGACGATTTTAAATGCGGTATGGTGGAAAACTATGTGTGTAATCAATTAACTGCAAATGACTACACAAATTATTATTGGGAATCTGACAGAGGTGCTGAGGTTGATTTTGTTATTCAACGAGACGGCAAGATTATCCCGATTGAGGTTAAATCAGCCGATAATACAAAAGCAAAAAGCTTGAAGATTTATATGGATATGCATAAGCCGGAATATGCAATAAAGATATCTGCTAAAAACTTTGGTTTTGAGGACAGCAAAAAAACAATTCCTCTATATGCCGTTTTTTGTATCTAAAGAAATATAAATAATAAATTAAATTTATCCGACTTGAAATATAGTCGGATTTTTATTGAGAAGAGTGGTTGTGATTTTTTCTTGTGGTGGACATAACGTGCTGAAAAGGGGCCTATTAAGCTTGCTTGCGTCTCATACAGTCTATTCTATTCACACGAAATGGCCGGCACTCAGATACATCGCTTTTCCAGCATAAATGATCCTCAACGACTCCGGGATCTTCGTTTGTCCATTTTCAGATGGCTGCTTAATGGCAAATGCCAACTTCTGTGACTTATTCATTTCGATCAAGTTAAAAAAGAGTTTTACCAGGCAATTTTTAATTACAAACATATATTGATAGTATAAAATAAATTTATACATGATATAGTTCTATTTGGCAAAGATTCAGGCAAATAGAAGCAGAAGTTTACTGAACAAACGGGAGGGCTTAAACAAATGAATAAGCAAAAAGTCGCTCGAAGCGTCATTCCAGGATTGATTTTTATCATTGGAATGGCTGTATTTCTATGCTCCTGTACGCCGGCTTCGAGAAAGTCTGCACAAACGGATACGACGCAAACCGCTGCGTCTGTAATACCTTCGGACATAACCGGGACGACCGTCCCATCACCGACACCGTCGGCGCAGTATAGATTTAATCCTTCCGTGGAACCGGCAACACCGGAGGGCAATTGTCTTGCCATGTATTTGAATAGTAAAGATGCGGTAATTCTAAGCCGGGACAACGCCCCCTATTTCATTACGGGCGATTTTGACTGGACCTATCCATATCTATGGTCCGGAACCGATACGACGGAAGCGGACTGGTTACGTCTCTGGAATGAACACCAGAATTCAAATGAGACATATTATTCCGGGGTTACGCCGGTTCTGTATTCGATGGACAACACTTCTCTGGCTTTCCTGCGAAACCGGACAGCAAATAATACTTTTGAGTTGATGTACTTCAACGGATCCAAAGAAATTCATGTCGCAGATATGGTGTCAATTTATGCAATCTCGGATGATGGAAGTACAATCGCCTACCTGACTCGAAACAATACGCAGGGAGAGAAAAATACGTTATACACCTATAACTGTTCATCCGGCGCTTCGCAGGAAGTTGCTGAGAATGCCGGCACGTATTTTACACTGTCGCCCACAGGAAAGGTCATTGCTTATGAAGCGTCAAATGGAGAGAATGATGTAAGCTACTATTCAATAAACGGAGGAAAGCCGCAGCTAATCGGAGCCGGCTACTCCATTGTCTCAATAACCGATGATGCAAGCACGGCGTATTACCTGAAATACGCCGGGGAAAAACCGGAGTTCGGCGTGCTGCACAATGGCACATTTCTCGCGTATTACGAAGGATCCTATGCTGATTTTCATGATATCAGCGGAAACTCTCTTGGTTATTCTGCTCAGCTGATTTTCAACAAAGATCACTCGCAGGTGCTTTATAGCAACGGGAACGCCACCTACTTTGCAATGAACGGAGGAGCGGCTGTTCAGGTATTTGATACAGCGTATACGCCAGTCATCGGTTATCAGAACCGTTATGATGACAGCGACGTATATACACGTGTTGCCTATTGTACACAGAACATGTTCTGTTACTCGAAATTTCTGGATAGTAAGAATTTGTGTAATGTTGGCTTTTGTCTAAATTATGATAAGAAGACAAATATTGCATTTTTCGACGAAAAAATGAAAACCCATATCATCGAAAGTTCATCATATGCAGAAGGTGTCATTGCTGGAAATGGCAAAGGGCTTCTATTAAATTCATATAATGAGCAGACGCAATCATCCAGTCTTCTATATTTCCCGGATTATTTGGCTTCGGCTGCCAATGCGATTGTGTTGGATAAATACTTATGGAGCTGTGAAATTACTTCAAACCAGACAATATACTTCAGTAACGATGTCGGACAGCTCTTTGAGATCAGGGATGGAATGAAGACAAAAATAGACACGTATGCATCAGTCATCGACAGTGTTGACATCAAGGGTATCACGTATGTGTATTATTTTAGGGATTCCGATAAAAACGGCAACCAGACATTGTGCTGTATCGAAGACCTTCCCGGAGCGAAGCCCTTTGTAATCGATAAAGAAGTCGGAGGAACATATACATGCAGTGCGGGACTTGTTTACTACAAGAATATCGTGAGCTTTGACGTCGGGTCCGGAGCAAAAGATCTCTACGCCAGCAGCAACGGAATCGACTATGCTTTTGTCATGACACAAAATTTTATTGATCGCTGATCAGGAGAGGAAACCAAAATGCACAATAGTGAAAGATTCCTGCCGCGACCTTTGTTATCTTTGATTTTGCTTGGCTGTCTCATTGCTGTGCTGACATCCTGCGCGCAGCAGACCCCAAAACCGGAGTCTTCCCGCCATGCGGAGACAACAGTCACGGTCAGTGAGTCCACAATCCTTCCATCGCAGCCGGTAAACACACCGATACTGACTCTGACACCGAGCCTAACGCCGACCGTTTCCACGATTACATTTCCTGCTGCGCAAGAGACAGGGAATTCGTATACTGATGCGCTCACCATTGAAGACGAAGATGGATATCGTTTGATTTTAGGCGGTGATCAGCCGCTTCGTATCGAGGATTCGACATCTACTGCGGTGGTAGGGAATGAATATAATTACTGGATGACAACAAATACAGAGGCTTCGGAAGACGGTACAAAAATAACGATTCTCTCAAATGTAGATGATTCAAAAACGGGAGACCTGCTGTATTATGACGGAAAAGCATCGGTTAAGGTATCCGGAAATGTGGACAGCTTCCACATTTCAAACGACGGAAGTACCATTGCCTACCTGACCGGAACATATGAGCACGGCATTGGCGATCCACTCTATCTGTATGACTGTAAGACCGGAATATCCACTCACATTTCCGATGGCGCCGGGCGGCTGTTTTCGCTGTCGCCGGGCGGCGCTGCGTTAGCATATACCACATTCTATGAAGCCGACAATGTGGATGCGCTTGCTTGCTGGTGCTCGATATCCGGTGCAAAGCCGGCCTATATCGGGAAAGATATGTACTGCGTTGCTCTCACGGATAATGGAGACACAAAGTATTATGTAAAAATTTGCGATGTCGGACAGGAATTGCATGCTATATACATGGGACAGGATACCTGTTTGTGCGCATCGTTTAATGGGTATTTTCAAATCCCCATATGTCTGCTCAATGACGACGCTTCGCAGATTGTATTTTCCGACGCTTCGTCGACGTATGTATCAGTTCATGGCTGTGCCCCGGTTGTCTTTGCAGCAGGAGGAAATGCAGCTTTTGCGGATACAGATGTATCTGGGCAGCAACCGACGCATCTGGCAAGAATCTGCTCTGACCGGGGAAGAAGGAACACGGAATGCCAGTATTCCGGAACCGCAAATTTGTGCGGTGTAATTTTTCGCAGCGGGGAGAACAATACATTGAACAGCTTCGACGAGAATATGAAAGTGACTTCAGGAACCGAAGTAAGTGATTATGGCATATCTAATGCTTCCGTGTTTTCTCTTTCGGATTATGAAGGTGACTTGTATATGACGCGTAACAACGAAACACCTGTTCTCATCATGTCGAATGTAAACAGTAAAGGGCTCAGTAAAATTGCAGGGAAGCCGGATGTCCTCTATTTCCTGGTAATGTATGCGCGCACAGATTTTGAAGTGGAAACAAACCGGGCAGATTTTTATCCATATGGCACTTTATATTCACTGGAGGACAAAGCCGGTGCTGTACCTGTTAAAATTTCCGACAAGGTCTGCAAAATTGACGTTGGAAACTTCGGGGTTATTTACAAAAAATACACCGGAACTGAAAATAATGCTGACTACATATCCGGGTATTCCGATCAGGTGGATGTGTACTACAGTCCGGATCGGGAAAGTTTCTCAAAGGTGCTGACGCAGACATTTCAATATTCGATAGGCGGTTAAGATTTTAGTGTTCTGTAATGTCGGCAGTCAACGGGAATCCGGACATAAAAAAACCGCTTATTACAGGCGGTTTTCACGTTGGCGCTTCGAACAGGAATCGAACCTTTTGAAATAACCCTAAAAAGCCTTGGAATAGAGGGATCTTTGTTAGTTGTGTTGAATTTCGTGTTGAATATCAATTGGGACAATTGAAAGAATTATGGCAAAAGTGAAGGATGAAGAAATCAGTATTTCCTTTGATAACATGAAAATAGACATGTAACACAAACTCTGTTACATGTCTAAAAATAATGCAACAAGGAAATAGTATGAATAGTCTTTTACAGATACGCTTGGAATTCAAAATATAGAGAACTCCTTTTTGCTGAAAAGAGATTGCCTATATTCCTGCGCAATGAATACGACATTTTACAGTTCGAAGATGAGAACATACCCTACCTGCTGTGTAAAAAAACAGTGGATTTGAACCTCGCTCAAATGAAGAAGCATACAAAAGTTGTAAGCTCGTTACTTAATCTAAATTCAGAATAGATGAAATATACACTCACATAACGAATAATTTTATCCGTTTGCGGCAAAAAATCTTCCTTACCCTTGCTTGTCATCGCCAGATTCAGTAAAATGTGAACAAGGAAAAAGTGCCGTAAAAGGCAAATATTCTTTCTTAGGAGGCTCTCGTGATTATTAATAGAGATAAGTACCTGAACCAGCTGATTCGTAAAAAAGGGAATAGTCTGATTAAGATCATCACCGGAATAAGAAGATGCGGGAAATCGTATCTGTTATTTGAGCTTTTTCACGCACATCTGAATGCAATTGGAATAGAAGACGATTATATCATCGAGCTTTCACTTGATGACGAAGCCAATGCGAAATATAGAAATCCGATGGAGTTAGGCAATTTCATCAGAAGCCTGATTATTGAGAAGGATCGAAAATATTATGTCTTTCTCGATGAAATCCAGCATGTTAAGGAAGTGAAAAACCCATGGCTTGATGATCCAAACGAAACAATAGGTTTTGTTGATGTGCTTCTTGGATTGATGAAGATGAAAAACGCTGATATTTATATCACCGGAAGCAACTCCAAAATGCTTTCCTCAGACATTCTTACGCAGTTTAGAGACCGTGGGGATGAAATCAGATTGTACCCACTTTCCTACAAAGAATTCTATGATGCCTTTCCGGACAGCAAGGAAAACGCTTGGAAAGAGTATTACACGTACGGCGGTTTGCCGCGAATCATGTCTTTGAGCACCCACAAGGACAAGAGTGATTATTTGCAAAACCTTTTCAAGAACACCTACATGAAGGATGTAATCGATCGACATAAAATTAGGAATGATAAACAAATTCTGGATGACCTCGTCAATATAATATCTTCTGCCGTTGGATCGCTGACGAATCCCAAGAAATTGTCAGATACTTTTAAAACAAAAAATGGGATTGTTATAAATTCAACAACGATTGATACCTATTTGGAATATTTTGAAGAAGCATTTATCATCGATGTTGCTCGCAGATATGATATTAAAGGAAAAAAATACATTGGCACGCCGGTCAAATACTACTTCACGGATATTGGTCTCCGAAACGCGCGTTTGAATTTCAGACAGCAGGAAGAAAACCATATTATGGAAAACATCCTTTTTATTGAATTAAAATCAAGAGGCTATAATGTCGATGTCGGCGTTGTTGAATACAGGCACTTTGACAGAAACGGAAAGGATGTAAGGGCACAGCTTGAAGTCGATTTTGTTGCCAATGATGGCGGGAAAATTTACTATATACAATCTGCACTACATGTTGATGATGATAGAAAACGACATCAAGAAATCAACTCATTAAGGCGGATTCCGGACTCCTTTAAAAAAATCGTCGTTGTAAAAGATGACATCATGCCATGGAATGACGATAACGGAATTCTTTATATCGGTATCAAGGATTTTCTCCTGGATCCTAATGCAATAAATAAGTGATTGAGACATCCATCCGCGCCTATCACATCCGCTGGGTTTCGCCAAGATGCTGCCTGATGCAATTCCAAACGATGTTTATTATACCGATACCGGAACAATCAAATGGTGTGAGCCAGTTGTTATCAATATCACATTTTTTAAGTTGTCCGTTTCAATGTTACCGTCAGGGTAAGGATGAATCAGTGTTAATTTCGATCAAACAGTTTGATAAGTATGTCTTTTTATGTGGCGGTCACAAAAACAATACAGACATTTTCACACACAATATTTGACGAAGCAATAACTGTATGACCGCTGAGATTTTGTGTTGAATTTATCGGAAAAAGTATACATTATAGTGTAATTTTGGGTATTTTTAGAGCGATTTTTTACACTTATAGAAACTTGGAAACACCTGCAAATAAAAAACCGCCCATTACAGGCGGTTTTTGTGTTGGCGCTTCGAACAGGAATCGAACCTTCTGAAATTACCCCAAAAAGCCCTGAAATAAAGGAATCTTTGTTTTGTGTGTTGAATTTCGTGTTGAATATCAACTGGGACTGGGACAAATGAAGGAATTAAGGCAAAAGTGATGGATGAAGGAATCAGTATTTCTTTCAGTACCAGCAGAGGTGTAAAGTGGAAAAGAACATAAACTGCCCAATATGCAGCTTTGTTTGTGGTACTTAAAAAAATAAAGAATAATAGATGCATTTTAATGTGCTCAACTATGCCTACCTATTCCAAATTAATTTTGCTCGCTATGCTTCATTTTGCTATTGAAAAAATCATTTATTGTGGAAGTAATCTCATCTTGTTTAGTGGACATAACATGATGATATACCGTCTTTAACATATTAGGCGTTGCATGACCTAATCGCTTCATAGCATATTTGTCAGAAACTCCCAATGCAAGCATAACAGATGCGTTGTAGTGCCGAAAGATCAAGGAATCTGCAACGAATTCCAAGAGATTTCATAAGACTGCCCAATCTATATGCTATTGAGTTAGGTTTGATGGAGTGAACATTGCCTGCCTATGCGATGGCAGGATTTCAGACCTTTCTGACGCATAATGCGCTGAATTACCTTTTAAGAAGCCGGCTTTCCGTCACGTCTGAGAATGTCGAATATCCGATTCCACCGCATGTTCCTTCTCCTTCTTCAAAGAGGGCGATCACGTAGTATTCAAGAGCCTTTTGTGTCATTTGGCACACCTCACGTTCCAATCATCAGGTGTAGTAAATAATTTTTTCATAATAGACTAATGCATAATAATATTTATCGTGATATTATCTTTGCAAAATGATACATTAAAATAGATATATTAATTATAATTGTTGATTATATAAAACTAAGATCTGGTCAAACTTTATTAAACTAATAAAAAATAATGTTAACACATCAAGAGGGAAAATGAAAAAGGGATATTTGTGATGCACTTACAATAATCCAAATGGGAAAGATGAAAAGAAAATGTCTATGGTTCGATTCAATTGATTGTAGCGGATTAGCATACAAAGCGTATCAATATACAGGCTTAGCTATAACCAGTAATTGTGCTGCTGATCAAGCAAATCAACTTACTTTGAGTGGTCGATCCGTATCCTATTCTCTGAGGACGAAGGGTGACTTGATTTTCTACCATTTGCAATCGACGCCTAATGGCCGATATCTTAATATCGACCATGTTGCAATCTGCGCAGGTGGTGGTTATATTATTGATGCGGGTAGTCCCGGAGTTTCGAGGCGTGTTGACACAACTTTTGCCTCGTCAAAGGTAAAAGCAACAACCGTTCCCTTGTATTAACCATATCAGCGGTTTCGTATTTCTAAGATTTTTTCACGGAGGATTATTGTAAGTGCATCACATATATACTTCTAGAAATTTCCGTAGAATTTCCCATAAAAATTGGATTTCACTTCTCCTAACTTTAGCGTTGGGACTTTTGATCATGGGTGGATGCAGTTCCCGGCCAACAGCAACTGCGCAACCAACACAAAATACACAGCTGCTTATATCTTCACCCTTCTTTTCAGCGTATGAGTTTGAAACGTGTGAAAAGAATAGGTGCCAATATTTATTAAATGATCAATATTGTTCCGTCTTAAGTGTATCTTTTTCAAGTGGATATTTAGCCGCACTAGAACGGTTTAAAAATGATCCGCTTCAAAGTACCCCTTCTGATGAGTCAGGAAATCCTTTATATCCGGAACATGAAATTAGTTCATACAATTACACGGGTGAGCCAGTTTCGACCATTGATTTGAGTGTTACCGCGCCATCATCGTTTCAACCGCTTTTAACACTAGCAAGCGATGGAAACATTGCTGTGTTAAGTACAAAAATCGATTCGGGGAACGGCTCTGTTCTAGGTGCGATAACCGTTTTTGATGTTAATGGCGAAAGGAAAGCGGGGATCAATAAGATTCCATTGGATCAAACGATCGTTTACTTGACCGATTTCTATGCAGACAAAAATGGTAATTATTATGTCTTGGGAGCGAACGCCGATTACGAACAATCTATTTCGGTTATATCTTCTTCCGGGAAATTGCTCGGGATGTATCCTCTGGGTGATAAATATCCGGAAATATTGCTGCCATTTTCCAATGGTATTTATGTTATTTCCAGAACGTATGACAATAACAACGAATGCACAACATTCGCTACGCCAATCTCCGCCGGTAATTCCGGCTTTGACGAGGGAATTGTCTTACCTGAATTTTTTAATGACTGTAACTATATTTTTATGAAAGGTGATTACATATACGGTTCTGATGATATTTCTATGCAAGCGCTTTCCATAAAGACCCAAACGATGGAAACTGTACTAGCGTGGAATAAAATCGACCTGTCCTTCATGCCCCATTTATTATCCTTTAACGGCAACGGAGCCATTGTTGCTATCGGTACGGAATTTGGTACAGATACTTGTAAAGTCGCTGTATTGACTCCTACTTTGACAGACCCGAATGTAAGCAAAACCGAAATCATCGTTGCTGGATTTGAGATATCATCAGATGAAACATTATTGATGGCAGTCAAGAGCTTTAATCAAAGCCACAGCAATAGCCGAATCGTACTTAGGGACTATGCTGAAGAATTTGCGTTTGATTCCAGTGATTATATGAAAGATATTGTTGAACTCAATCAACAAATGTGTTTCGAGTTTTTCAGCGGCGATGCACCGGATATTTGCATAGACTCGGAAAATGATATAATGGGATTAGTTGCATTAGCAACGGATACTTATCTAATCGACTTATACCCATACATAAAAAGTGATCCTGATATAAATCTTGATCATTATTTCCAAAACGCACTGTTCGGATATGATACGAACGGTAAACTCTATATGTTTCCGTGCGGCTTTTTTACGCGGTGCTTTTACGGAAATCCTTCCGTTGTTGGCGACAGCTCTTCATGGACATTCTCCGATTTTTATGCGTTAACAGATACATTGGGGCCGGAGACAAAGATTCTCACAGACATTCCGAAGATTGAGCTTCTACAATGGATTCTTGAGACGTCGATGAACACCTATGTAGATTTGAATTCCGACCTTGTTTCCTTTGACTCAGATAATTTTGCCGATTTACTCAATTGGGTTGACACATATGGATCTGATGTAAAAACCTACGAGATAGCCCCCAAGGATGTGATCGACAAAAAGTTAGCCATGGATCTCATATGGATCGACTCGCCGGAGTCTTTCTATTCAAACTATAATCTTCTAAAATTCATGCCAACTTATATGGGATATCCCAACAGTTCCTCAGACGGACTTTCGTTCTATTCGAAATATGTATGTGCAATCACAACAAGTTGTGAAAATCCGGAATTGGCCTGGGACTTCGTCCGGTTATTTCTGCAAGAAGACGTTCAAGACTCACTTGGAGTCGGGTTTATACCGGTCAGCAAAAATGCCGCAGCGAAACAGATTGAAAGCACTATTTCTCTTATTGGGGATGGCGGAGCTGATGTGAGCGACTTGGATGACACCTTTTGGAATGCGTATTACGACGTTCTTGAGAAGGTAGACGCGCCCAAAGGTGCAAATTATGAGGTTATTAGCATCGTATTGGAAGAGAGTGCGGCATTTTTCGCCGGTCAAAAGACTGCGGAAGAGGTTGCTGAGCTGATTCAGAACCGTGTTCAAATATATGTAAATGAACAGATGAAATAGATCTCAATGCGAAAAGGAGACATGATGGAAATGAAACACATTTGTAGACTTGGCGTTTGCTTGGGAATGATCGCACTGACGGGCATATGTATTGCGTGCTCGAATAAACCGGGGATATCTATATCTGGTGTTTCAGACACAAACGATGCAACGATTACGCAGACAACAAATCCAACGACATTGCCTTTGCCAGAAGAAAGCCCATCGGTGGATACGTCGATTTCATCCGAAGCAAACAATATCATTACAATCACACCGCCTACTCAGCGGGTTTATCCAATTAAAAATCATGATGTAATCGAACTTTTCAATCACATGGGGCTTGTCATAAAAGATCTTTCCCCGACTGATGGAGTCACAGAAGTTTCAACGGCTGCTTTTGATCCGGATTATATATACTACTATCGCTTTGAGTCATTCTTTCTAGAAGAAAAGGCAAAAGAGTGTTTCGAGACGATCCATGATGCAATCCTAGAGGATGAAAGCGGCAGAACCTTGGAGGGCACCTGCGATATTACTGAAAAGAACGGATACACTATGCTAGTTGGCTGCGGTACTTATGACAAGATCTCACCATTATATTGGGTTGCAGTACTCATTGATAAAACGGTTGTCAGCGGATATACATTTAGCACAGAGGAAAGCGACCAACAAATGATAAACAATTACTTTATCGGACTGGGATATATGTAACGCTGTCCATTTGATGGGTAGTTAATATAGTATCGATACCTGCCAGCGTAGGGCACTGAAAAACTTCTCGGATATTTTATCTGGGGAGTTTTTAGCGTCTGTGAGCAGAATGTTTTTGATGTTAGATTTCTGAATATGAAAAACGTCAATAAGCAGTTCGAAAGAGATGCCTATTGCTCTTGCTCGTCGATCGTCGCTATCATCAACATGCAACCATCATCGTTTCACAATTCGAACCACCCGAATGGCTGGATCAGATTCCCATTCCGGTTGCTTCTGAAGCGATAACAGGCACGCCGCGCTGGTGGTTCTTTCAAAACGCAATACGCAGTTAAAAAAGTAATTGTTTATGCAATTGAGTAATCCGTGTCATTTTGAACAAATCGTGGCTCCGCCACATTGGTGTACTCATGCAGTTGATAATGTGCTTAATACAGCTTCAGGAATCTAAAAGACATGACTATATCATCAAAAGAATTTGATGATATATTTATTGTTGAAAGTTAAATTTGATTTGATTTACCCATCTGATGCTTTAAATAACTTTAAGCATAATATGCAAACCCTAAAAACGGTTGGGCTAAAGCTTGTAGATAGAATTTCTGATTATTAGGTGAAGGGGGAAGGTGCATGTGTCAACCGGCTCGCGATTTTGCGCATATAAAAAATTGGGTCCTGCTCGTCAGCCAGTCGTTGCGTCATGTGCTAATGGGGCCACCTTTGATCGTTAATCAAACAATTTAGCGATAATCCCTTTTTTCGCTAAATTGTAGTACAATAATAGGTAATAGACATCAGAGTAACAAGTGGTAGGAAAGATCGAGGAAGTTTTTGTTATTGAATTTGGAGGTATGTATGAACATATTCTCACTCATACTGATGATTCTATGTGTTTTGTATATTTTTCTGGGATTCCATGTTATTCGGCTGGATAAGCGGTCGCATCTGAACAGGCTTTTCTTTGTCCTCAATTTGGGCCTTATCGTCTGGTCATTTGCTTCCGCTTTATATATCATTGCGCTTGACGAGGCAGCTTGCATTTTCTGGTACAAACTAAGTTCCGTCGGATTCTATTTGTTTATTGGTATAGTACTTCACTTTTTTCTATTATATGCAAAAAAAGATAATCTCTTAAAACAATGGTGGGCGCATATTATCATATATCTTCCGGGCATTGTTCTTTCGTATATGGAAATTACATCGGATTTTTATGCAAAGGCATATCTACAAGGAAGCAATGGCTGGACAATAATCGCGCGGACAGAT
>DIEQ01000063.1 GCA_002418705.1 Mageeibacillus sp. UBA5770
TCCTGTCTGATAACGGAGCGGGAATCCGCCCGGAGGAGCTGACGCGGATTTTTGACAAAGGCTTCACCGGAACGCTCGGAAGAAAGCATGAGCGATCGACCGGTATGGGGCTTTTCCTGTGTAAAAAACTCTGTGACAAGATGGGGCTTTCTATTGAGATTGCTTCCGGCGGTGATGGCTGCGGAACGACAGCTGCGATACATTTTCCAAGGGGATCCCTTACAACCGAAGTGATGTAGCCCCGTTTAACCTGTCTTACATAATTGTAAGCCGCCGGTAAGGTTCTGTTAAGGCAGTGCAGGCAGGCTTTTGGTTAAATGGAGTCAGTTAATTACAGGAGGTTACTGAAAATGAGTAAAATGCTCACCGTTACACAGGTTGAAAAGTACTATGGCAACAAGGGGAATCTTACCAAGGCGCTCGACGGCGTCAGCTTTTCCGTTGGAGAAGGCGAATATGTAGGCATTATGGGCGCATCAGGAAGCGGAAAAACAACGCTGCTGAACTGCATTTCCACGATTGATAAAGTGACGAGCGGCCAGATTGTGATCGGCGGCCATGACATTACAGGCCTTAAGAGCCGTCAGCTGTCTGAATTCAGAAGGAAGAAGCTCGGATTTATTTTCCAGGATTTCAACCTTCTTGACACGCTCACGGCACAGGAAAATATCATCCTTCCCCTGACGATTTCCGCGGTAAATCATCGCGAAGCCATTCGCAGGACAGCCGAAGTTGCACAGACTCTCGGCATATCGGACGTCCTCGCAAAATATCCGTACCAGATGTCCGGAGGACAGCGCCAGCGCGTAGCCGCCGCACGAGCCATTGTTTCGAAGCCGTCGATGGTGCTCGCAGACGAGCCGACCGGGGCACTCGATTCCAAATCTTCCAGGATGCTTCTGGAAAGCATGGAAAAACTTAATGCTGATCTTGGAGCAACGATTCTGATGGTCACGCATGATGCATTTGCCGCCAGCTACTGCAGGCGGATACTTTTCATAAAAGACGGCATGCTTTTCAATGAGCTGATCCGCGGAGAACAGTCGAGGCGGGATTTTTTCGGGAAAATCATCGAAGTTATCTCTCTTTTAGGAGGTGACGTAAGCCATGTACTGTAAGCTAGCTTTCCGCAATGTCAAAAAAAGTCTGAGGGATTACCTTTTGTACTTTCTGACACTTACGTTTGCCGTGTGCATTTTTTATGTTTTTAACTCGATTGAAGCACAGCAGGTCATGCTCAAAATCTCCAATTCTGAAAAAGAAATTCTAAAGACCCTTACCCAGCTGATGGATGTTGTATCTGTTTTTGTGTCCGTCATACTGGGCTTTCTGATTGTCAGTGCGAATCACTTTCTGATTCGCCGCCGTAAAAAGGAGCTGGGCATCTATCTTCTTCTCGGCATGAAAAAGAGCCGCGTCTCGCGGATCCTGGTTATTGAGACTCTGCTGATCGGCGTGATTTCACTCGGTGCCGGTCTGCTGGCAGGTGTTTTTATTTCACAGTGGCTGTCGATCTTCACAGCCAGAATTTTCCAGGCAGATATGACCGCCTATCAGTTTATATTTTCAACAAAGGCATTTCTGAAGACATTGCTGTACTTTGGCATCATCTTCCTGATCGTTATTGCCGCCAGTGCGTTCGCCGTGTCCAAAAACCAGTTGATTGATCTTCTGACCGCGCAGCGTAAAAATGAAAAGCCCGCAGTAAAGCACCCGGTACTGACTGTGATATTGTTTTTGCTGGCCGTGACCTGCCTGGCCGTGGCTTATCAGCAGGTGCTCAAAAACGGAATTTACCGTTTTGACGGCGTCCTGCTCCGCGAGGTGATTCTCGGTGCGGTCGGTACGTTCCTGTTTTTCGCATCGCTTTCCGGCTTTTTCCTGAAACTCCTGCAGAGTGTGAAAGGGTATTACTTCAAGGATCTGAATTTCTTTATCCTTCGTCAGATCAACAGCAGGATCAATTCGGCTCATATATCGATTTCGTTCGTCTGCCTGATGCTTTTCTGTACGATTGGAATCCTTTCTACTGGCCTTGGCATGAATGCGGCCATGGAGGCGGGACTTGCCGACGCAACGCCGTTTGATGTTGAGCTGTATACCTGGTCAGGGGAGTCAAAGTCTATATCGGACGACCTGGCAGCGAAGGGAATCCTTCTTTCGGAGTATTCTGAAGAGACCTTTGAGTTTGCGGATTACATCAATCCGTCGATCGCCAGGAATGTGGTCATCACGCAGGAATTGGAAAAGAAACTGGAAACAGAATATTTTCTGGGCGGGATCAGCGATCCGATTCCTTTCATACGCCTGTCAGATTACAACAGGCTCTTAGACATGCAGGGTGTTGCCCCCCTGACATTAAATGACGGAGAAATTGCATTTTCCTATTCGGGATGTTCCCAGGGATTAAGGGACAAAATTGAGGAAAAATGGAATCCAACAGGCAAAATAGATCTGATGGAACAGACCTTTTCGATCTATCCCGAGATTCTTTCTGCCTCGATTGTGTCTTTCGGAGGTGCCTCAAATCTGGCGCTTGTTGTCCGTGATTCGGTCCTTCTTAATGAAGACGGCAGCCTGCATGCGGATTTTGCACCTTCCCAGAGTTACCTCCAGTTTAACTGCATGGGAGACAGTGAAGCGATGCAGGATGCTTTCGACAGCAGGGTATATTCCTTTTACACGGAGGAATCGAATTCCCTCCCGTATGTAATCAGTACCCGTAATATTGTGGATGCAAGTTATGCAGGAAGTAAGGCGATCATTGCCTATGTCGGCATCTATGTCGGGCTGGTATTCCTGATGACAAGCGCTGCCGTACTTTCGCTGCAGCAGCTCTCCGAGGTTGCCGATAACCGCCAGCGGTATCTTGTCCTGAAAAAGGTAGGGGCTGATGACCGGCTGATAGATCTCGCTATTTTCCGACAGACTGCCATATACTTTGCCCTGCCCCTTCTCCTGGCCATGATTCACTCCATTGTCGGGCTTACCGTCGCCAATGAAGCGATCCGAAGCCTCGGAGGCCTCAATGCCGCGAAGAACATCTTCATTACGGCAGCCCTGATTCTTGTGATTTACGGAGGCTACTTTCTGGCGACCTTCATGGGCAGCCGTCAGATGATTGTCCGCGAGGAACGGAACGGATAGCATTTTTCCGTATACCGAATATTGAACGGAATAAGGCGCTGCACTCATATTTGACAGGAATTATTTCCAAATCCGTAACCAATTATGTTCGTTCCCGGCGCACAATTGAAGTGGAGGGACATACGGCTTTTCAGCTGATATTCGGGGGGAGAAAAGCGAGCAGCTTATGGATCCGGTTTTTCTCGTAACCGGTGCTACCGGTCATCTTGGCAATACAATCATCCGCATGCTCACAGAGCAGAAGCGGCGTGTGCGTGCGCTTGTCCTGCCGACAGATAATACAAAGGCGATTGAGGGACTCCCCGTCGAAGTGTTCGAGGGAAACGTCTGTGACAAACGATCCATGGAGCCGTTTTTCCGGGTGGAAAATCCGGGTGATGCCATCGTCATCCATACGGCCGGTATCGTATCGATTTCTTCGCGGAGTGATCCGAAGGTATACCAGGTCAATGTGCAGGGCACCAAAAATGTGACCGACCTGTGCGTTGAGAAAAAGGTCCGCAGGCTGATTTACATCAGTTCCGTGCATGCCATTCCTGAATGCAGACATGGTGAAACTCTCTGTGAGACAGATCATTTTGCCCCCGCGGATGTCATCGGAGGCTATGCAAAAACGAAGGCAGAAGCTACGCAATATGTCCTTGACCAGGTCAGGGATCACGGCCTCGATGCCGTTATCGTGCATCCGTCGGGCATCGTCGGGCCGCAGGATTACGGCAATGCCCATATGACACAGATGGTTATGGACTACATAAGCGGCAAGCTGACCGCCAGCGTCCGCGGCGGCTATGACTTCGTCGATGTGCGCGATGTAGCTCAGGGCGTGCTTTCCGCCGTTGAACGCGGGAAAAAGGGCCAGTGCTACATTCTTTCGAACAGGTATATTACCGTGAAGCAGATGCTCGACATGCTCCACAAAATAAGCGGCCAGCGAAAGATACGTACGGTGCTGCCGCTGTGGTTTGCGAAAATGACGGCACCTTTTGCCGAGATCTACTATCGTATGCGGAAAAAGCCGCCTCTTTTCACAAGTTATTCCCTGTATACGCTTTTCTCCAACTCGGCCATGAGCCACAAACGTGCCGACCGGGAGCTCGACTATACGACGCGCGACATGTACAGGACATTGTCCGACACGGTAGTCTGGCAAAGCGAGCATCCCAGAAGCGGGCATTCAAAAATACGCAGCAAACCGGGGCACACATGATTCCTTCCATGTAGTCTATGGTTTATACTTAATAACAGGATGCTTAACCGGGGGGGATTCAATCATGGGTGCAATAGACTTCAAAAAGATTGATAAAGAATTATACAGTCCGGGCCCGGCTCCGTCACTTATCCGGGTACCGGCCATGCAGTTTATCATGGCCGACGGAAAAGGCGATCCCAATGATCAAGACGGCGAATACGCCGCAGCCGTCGAACTCCTGTACGGACTTTCCTACGGCATCCGGATGAGCCCGAAAAACGGCCCGGCTCCCCAGGGTTATTTCGAATATGTCGTGCCGCCGCTCGAAGGACTCTGGTGGCGAAACGATGACTCCATGGATTTCACGGAAAAAGACAAATTCTATTGGACCGTAATGATCCGCCAGCCGGATTTCGTAGACGAGGCTGTATTTTCAGCAGCGAAGGACGCTCTCTCTCACAAAAAGAAGAACCTGGATGTCTCAAAGGCGCGTCTTGTTACATGGGATGAAGGTCTTTGCGTACAGCTGATGCATACCGGTCCCTACAAAGATGAATCGGCCTCCATTGCTCAAATCGTGGCCTTTGTCAGCGCAAACGGCCTTGCCGAGGATATCTGCGATACACGCCGCCATCATGAAATATATCTCGGCGACCCGCGCAAGACCGCACCTGAAAAGTTAAAGACGGTGCTGCGGCATCCTGTTAAAAGACTAGAGTACTGAATGTCCTAAACTCCCTTGTATATAAAACAGCCCTGCCGCAGGCATCAAGCTTCGGCAGGGCTGTTTTATGTATTCATATCGTATATCATCTGCGTGAACCGGATCCCGTCAGTCACGGTCTCTTTACTTGTGTCCGTAAATCCAAGGCGATGATAAACAGGGATGGCGTAGGGGGATGAATTGACCGTTATCGAATCACAGCCTGCCAGCCTGTAATACCCTTCAACGACTGTAAACAGCGCCCTGGCAATCCCCCTGCGATGGAATTCCTTGCGGACAAAGAGCAGGGAGATATGACTCGGATCCCGCGCAGCGATGACACCGGCCAGCACGTCGCCCATAAAGCTCCCCCAGAAGTGGAGCTTACCGGCCGCCATCATGGCAGGTGCATCATCAAGGAATTTTCTGAATACGGCCACTCCTGCCGGGTCATATTCCGGAGCTTCAAATTCGCAGAAAACAGCCCACACCAGATTGAGGGCTTCATACATATCCTTATCGGTAAGCTGTCTTATTCGCATCGTCCGGCTCCTTCCCGAAAACAGACTGATTACATTGATTTGCTGCTAATTACTTCAGTTTATCATACGGATAATTTTTCGAGAAAAAATAGGTATTGCATCATTCGAATAATCGTGATATTTTATTACCAGCGGTAATTACCAGCGGTAATAAGGAGCGTGACATGAACCCACCAAAGAAGAATCTTAACCGGGAAACAATTTTAGATACAGCGTTGCTGATGATAGATGAGACGGGCGGCATCAAAGAAGTGACACTGCGTGCGATTGCTCAGAGAATGGGCTGTGCACATACGAACCTTTACAATTATTTCTCCAGTCTCGAAGAAATCTATTGGGAGTGTGTCGCCAGAATTCTTCTCCTGATGATCGAAGACATGGGCAGGGAAGATCCGGATATCCCGGATCCGGAGGAGAAGCTGTTCGGGGCTCTGCTGCGGATGATGGATTTTTCTTTCGACCATTTAGGGTGGCACCGTCTGGTCTGGCTTGAACCTTCAAAGGGAAGTCCGCCGCCTCAGGTAATCCCGGCACTGCATCAGGCACCTTTGTTTTTAGCAAAGGTTATTTCAGAAGCCGGTAAGGGAACACTGAATGAATCCCGGGTAAGCCAGTTACTCGACATCCTTTTTGCCTATCTTTATGGGGAAATCAACATGTGGATTACCCGGAGAAATTCAGCAGCAGACCGTCAAAAATGCAAAGACAATGCATACGTTAACATAAGACTCATATTCCGGCTTATCCGGGATGATGCAAAAACAGCAGAAGTATAAAGACAGCAGCAAAAATGGAGGATACCGGAGATGAAACAGTTTTTTGTAGGATTTGGAATTGTCGTAGGAATCTTATTTCTGATCATGATTATTCTTGCAGGGGTTATGTTCTTTATTGTCTCTTCAAACAATAAGGATAAAGGTGATAAAACAACCGTCCTGCCCGGTCCGGACAGCTCAGCCCCGCATGCCCTTGTGATGTATCAGCCGACAATCTCCGGAACGGGAAAAACGGTTGCGGACCGAATTGCCGCAGGCTTACAGAGCGCAGGATATGAGGTGACTGTTACTTATCCCGGCGCCCATGTACCATCAGATATCTCCAAATACGCTGTTGCAGCTTTCGGATCATCCGTGTATGCCGGACAGCCATCCGCCATACTGGCCCAAACCATGAAAAGATTCACCGACTATTCGGGTATAAAAGTAGCACTCTATTCCATCGGAAGTGCGGACATCGCACCGGAACTTGATATCCTTGAAGCCGGCATCAATGGAGCTGATGTCATCACAAAAACCAAGCTCAAAGCAGGCGACAAGGGCATAGCAGATGAAGCCTACAAGCTCGGAACAGCCCTTGCTGCAGACTAAACATATGAAAAAAAGATGGATTATTAATTCCCTGACCGCGCTGCGTATTGCCTCAAGTATCCTGTTCGGGGCGCTTGTCATTGCACACCCGGAACAGATTCTCTGGCAGACATTGACGCTGCTCGTCATATTTGGCTCTGATATTTTAGACGGTCACCTGGCCAGGAAGTGGCATGCTGCAACACGCGGCGGGGCGATTTTCGATGTCACAGCAGACATGTTCTTCGTAGCGTCCGCCTTTTCGCCGCTGATATTCCGGGGGATATTGCCCGGCTGGATTCTAGCCGCCGCGGCCGGTAAATTCATTGAATTCACGGTGACGTCAGCCATTCTTTCCGGATCCGTGCATTCCAGGCCATCACAGCCTGCTCTTGTTTTCGACACACTCGGGAGACTTTCCGCGATTATGCTGATGGCCCTTCCTCTGCCGGCACTGCTTTTTAACCGATATTTACCGGCGCCGTCAGGTGAATACTCGACCCTGCTTCTGGCTTGCCTGATAACCCTTCCGGCAGCTGTATCCTCAGCATATCGGATTCGAAAGTGCATGCCGCAGATTGCAGCAAAAAAATACCCGGCAGAAAATTCGTCCTGCCGGGCATCGTGAGTTTTGAAAGCACTGGATATTATCCGAATTTAATGTCTGCGATAATTTGCTCACTGTCAGCAGAAATATCATCATACGTAGCTGCTAAGTCACCGAAAAGAAGCGAGTAGACGTTATCGCCGACAAGTACATAGATGTACTGATATTTCATTGCCATACCTGACACTTCACACGTGAAGATAAATCTTCTTGCATCGTTCCCGTCAACGGTCAGGGTTTCGGTGTCTCCGGCAAATTCAACTTTGTCAAAGGAATCGGTAAACATGCCTTTTGCCTGTGTGACAATTTCATCAAGGTCTGTGCTGCTGAAATAGACTTCATGAGTGACCATAAAGCTGGCAGTATTTTTCATGTACTGTGCAGCGAGGACAGTACCCTCGACCGGTGTCCAGCCATCCGGAGGCGTAATTGAAATCACGATATCTGAGTCGGCAGGCGAATTAGCGGCTGTTGTTGCCTGTGCAGCTGAGGCCTCTGCAGTTGCTTCGGCGGCAGCTGCGGCAGTTGTATTTTCGGCGGATTTTGTTGTTGCAGCGGTATCCTTTTGGGAATTACACGAACACAGTGACAAGGTCATAGCGATACAAAGGACAAGGAGCACGATTTTCTTCAACATTTGTATTCCTCCTGAATAATATATGCTGAGTCATCAAAGATTGAGGTATATTATAAAAATAATTATACACC
>DIEQ01000072.1 GCA_002418705.1 Mageeibacillus sp. UBA5770
CCCAGCTTAACATCGAGTCCGAAGTCTGCTATTTTTTGCCGGTAATCGACCAGATCTTCTTCATTTAATCCCTTAATTCCCTTGTAGAGGTATTCCATACCCAGAAGTTCATACTTATGCTGGCCCATCTGATGAAACGGAAGCAGATTGACTTCCCTGATCTGAAGATCACTCAGAAGCTGACCAAACCGCCCGGCATCATCCAGCGTGTCGTTAAAGCCGGGAATAACAGGAATCCGGACAATAAGCGGAACTTTACCTGAAGCTAAGAGCCTCAGGTTTGAGAGAATTTGCTCGTTGCCGGCACCTGTATATTCAAGGTGCTTTGCGGAATCATAATGCTTAAGATCAAATAGGAAAAGGTCTGTTTTTTCTGCAATTTTAAGAAGAACTTCAGGGTTTGCCTGCCCGGTTGTCTCAATTGTGGTATGCAGGCCCTGTTCTTTGCCTGCGGCGAGAAGGGCGTATGAAAATCCGGCCTGCACCAGGGCTTCACCGCCGGAAAGAGTAATACCTCCGCCGGAATTCCTGTAAAACGGCTCATCCTTCATGACTTCCTTCATGACTTCTTCAACAGTGGCTGAATACCCTTCGAAATGGAGAGCCCCTGTACAGCAGGACGCAACACATTGGCCGCAGACATCACAAATGCTGCGGTCAATCTTTGGATAAATCCCGTCATCGAAACGGATCGCACCTTTCGGGCATGCACTTTCACAGGCCTTGCAGCTGATGCAGATTTTTTCGCTGAACATGAGCACCGGCTTCCGTATCTGAGATTCCGGATTGGCACACCACCGGCAGCGCAGAGGACACCCTTTCAGGAATACAATTGTCCGGATGCCCGGCCCGTCATGTATGCTGAAGCGCTGGATGTTGAAAATAATTCCTTTTTGCTTCAAAAGGCTCATCGAAAACAGACTGCTGTCATTATCCATTATTTATTACTCCAGGTGATGTTCATATCGTTTTATTATGTCATTTTGAATTTCGGGGCTGAGATCATTGAAAAGGGCGGAATAGCCGGCCACTCGAACCATCAGTCCTTCGTGCTTTTCCGGATGCTCCCGGGCATCAAGGAGGTCTTCGCCGCTGACAACACTGAACTGAACGTGCATTAATTTGAGGCTGATAAACGTTTTGACAAGTTCAAAAAATTTGTCAAAGCTGTCTTTTTTCAGGAAGGAGGAAGGGTGAAACCTCAGGTTTAAGAGGCTGCCGTTGGATAGCAGTACACTGTCCAGCCGGCTGACCGTCCGGAGGACGGATGTAGGTCCCTTCTGATCATAACCTGCTTCAGGTGAGAGGCCGCCGTCTGCCAGCATTGTCCTGCTCAGTCGGCCGTCGGGAGTTGCACCGACCATTTTTCCCATGGGGATATGCGCGGAGACTGTATAACTGCCCGGTGAGAAATATCCGCCGCGAGGATTTTGATGCTGTGAGACGCATTCGCAGAATTGGGCAAGATATTTTGCCGCCAGTTCATCAACTTCGCGCACATCATTGCCGTATTTGGCATAATTTCTGATGAAACCCTGACGGAGGTCTTCGTTTTCCCCGTAATTTGCAAGAAGAATATCGCGCAGCTGACCAATCGTAATCTGCCGTGCTTCAAAAACAAACGTCCTGAGCACGTACATGGAATCGGCAAGGTTGGCGATACCGATCTGCTGTACTCCGGTAAAGTTGTAAATTGTTCCGCCTTCCGTGATATCTTGTCCCTTCTCCAGGCAGCCATCCATGAGTGCAGACAGTAATGGGACCGGCGCGAACTCTCGCTGTGCAGTATCCACCTGGTTGGCAGCTTTGCATACCCATTCAACATATAGGGCAATGGTCGCGTGTAAAGAAGCCTCGAAGTCTTCAAAGCAATTTTCAATATCGCCCTTGATGACAACGGGGAAGCTCTGTCCGCTGATCGGGTCATATCCGCGGTGGAGTACCAGTTCGAAGCACTTGAGGAGATTAAATAGCGCGACGTCCGGCATCCCGTACATCTTTCCCGGTATAGAAATCTGAACACAGCCGACAACGCCGTAATCACGTGCATCGGCTAATTTTACACCTCGATTTGCCAGCGAAAGAATAATGCTGTCATCGTTAAACAATTGGGGAATTCCGAATCCCAAAAGGATAATATCCGCTGTCCTTTTGAGGAAGGATGTCGGCGTGCTCTGATGGACGCGAACAGATACATTAGGCTGCGGAAGCCGGATGTCTGCGGTAACATCCAGGCAGATATAGCTGAGCTCGCTTGTGGCGTCCCATCCGTTAGGCAGGACGCCTCCGAGGACAAGATTGTATCCTGTCGGGAATCCTCCGAAGTATCCGGTGCTTTCCTCGCTCCTTAAGAAAATAACTTCGTTCATCTTTATCCAGAGACATGAAAGCAGCAGGTGGGCTTTTTCGTAATTCAGGCGGTCAAGGATCAGATCTTTCGAAAAAAACGGAAGCATGAACTGGTCAAAACGGCCTATAGAAATAGAACTCGCATTTGACTCGAGCTGGAGTGCTACGCAGGTAAGCCAGAATAACTGAAGTGCCTGATGGAAGGTCTGAGGCGGTTCCTCGCGGATAACTTCAAGGCAGCTGCATATTTCAGTGAGCTCCTGCCGCCGGGCCGTATCTTCCGTTTTGTCGAGCTGTTCATTCGCCAGGGAAAGATAGCGGCCGATCAGAATCTGAAAGCCTCTAAATGAAATATAAGATGCCTGATAGAAAGGATTATCAGGATGCGTTTTTATCTTTGAATCCAAGTCCCTGAGCATCTGTCCGACACCAATATTAAGAAGTGCTGAATAATCGGGAACAATATGCCCCTGGCCCTTATCAGTCTGATTCAGGCGGAAAACCCGTGCACTTTGTATCTGACAGGCGTCTTCTCCGATTCCTTCCATAATATAAGATTTCATGTCCCGGCCGTGATAAAAAGGATATAGCTCCTCCCGGTAGATTCTCTTCTGTTCTTCTGTAACGATGAAAGAATCAGGGAAGCGGGAAGATATTGTATCAAGCTCGCCGAGGAGCCAGTCTGCTCCCATTTCGGGAGAAGCGACACCGGATCGGGGTACGGCCGTCCGGCCGCCGATGATGAGTTCGTCCGGATGTACCGCAATCCCGATTTGCCCGGCAAGATCGGCAAATGCCTTTGCCCGCCTGATAATCTGAGGCTGTCCTTCCGAACGAGTCATCGATTCTTTATAGATTATCGCCCGCTCCAGAGACAGATAGCGGGGCTGCGACATAGTTCTTGCTTTTAACCGTGCAATTCGTGCGTTCATAATGGGAGTTCACCTCCGGTAATTGCCGTCTGACGGCGCAGCTGTTTTAGAGATGTAATCTGTGCTGCATTTGCGTTAATTCAGAACCCTGCTGTAGGTTTAGTATTTTATTAGTGTAAGTAAAAAAACGAAAAGTTTCAATAGAAAAACAAAATACTTTCAAAAGAAATAATAGGCGTGTATATAATGAATAAGATTTATACCGGAATGCCTAGCTAAAAGTCAGATAAATACTGTTTCGGAATTAATTAAGGCGAATAATTTTGGAAAATATAAAGAACTTTCGTTTTCAAATATGAGTTTCGTGCAAAAACAAATTTACTTTCAAGTGAAAGTTTATTATTGACATTTTAAACAGTCGATAATACAATAGTAGACATCAGCAGTATGCAAGTGCAAAAGGAGAAAATCTTATGGCTAATTTTGCAGGAGAATCCAGCAGCCGCATTCAAAAGCTCAGAAACAAAGTACTGGATACACCCTCGACGATCTGTATCGACCGTGCCCGCAGTGTTACGGAAGTGTACCGGAATAACGAAGATAAGCAAGTAATCGTTAAACGGGCTTTGGCCCTGAAAGAAATATTAGAGAATATGCCGATATTCATTGATGATGGCGAGCTGATAGTCGGCAATCAGGCGTCGGCTCATCGAGCTGCACCGATTTTTCCGGAGTATGCCGTAAATTGGATTATCAGGGAGATCGATGAATTCGATAAACGTCCGGGGGATAAGTTTTTTATCACGGATGAGAAGAGGAAGGAACTCTTAGAAATATGCAGGTTCTGGAAGGGCAAGACACTCGAGGACAAGGCCCTCCAGCTGATGACGCCTGAAAGCAAGTTTCTTTATGATATCGGAATGATACGTGCTGAAGGCAATATTACATCCGGTGACGGCCATATCGCAGTACAGTTTGACACTATTTTAACGCAAGGTATCGCCGGGATAAAATCGAAGGCGCAGGCCCGCATCGACCGTCTGGATATATCGGATTTCAATGATTTTAAGAAACAATTCTTTCTTCAGGCGGTTCTGATCGTCTGCGATGCCGTTGTTGCATTTGCACACCGTTTTGCAGATCTTGCCGACAGTTTGGCAGCGGGTGAAAATGACGAGGCGCGAAAGGCTGAACTCCTTCGCATAGCATACATCTGCAGGCATGTACCTGAGAATCCGGCTGCCAATTTTTATGAGGCGGTACAGAGCACCTGGTTCATTCAGCTTATTCTTCAGATTGAATCCAATGGTCACTCGACCTCCTTTGGCCGTCTTGACCAATACCTTTATCCTTTCTATTCGAGAGATCTCGCTGCGGGGCGGATCACTGAGGAGCAGGCAACGGAGCTTCTCGAATGCCTTTGGATTAAATCGTACACGGTTAATAAAATACGAAGCTATGGTCACACGCGTTTCTCTGCGGGCGGACCCCTATATCAGAATGTCACAATCGGCGGACAGACCCCTGACGGCAGGGATGCCTCCAATCCGCTGAGTGTGCTGGTCCTTCGCAGCGTCGGCCGGATACGGTTTACCCAACCCAACCTGACGGTGCGTTACCATAAGGGGACACCGGATGAATTTCTGAAACAGGCTATAGAAATTGTCAAATTGGGCTTTGGAATGCCCGCCTTTAATAATGATGAGGTAATTATCCCATCCTTCCTTGAGCTGGGAATCAAGCCTGAAGACGCCAACAATTACAGCGCGATCGGATGCGTTGAGGTTGCGGTTCCCGGTAAATGGGGGTATCGCTGTACCGGGATGAGCTTTTTGAATTTCGGAAAGGTCATGATGGCTGCGCTGAACGACGGAATCGAACCGCTGAGCGGCAGACGAATTCATCCGGGTACCGGCAGGAAATTTGTGGAGATGGAAAGCTTTGATGAGGTATTCGAAGCCTGGTCAAAAACCGTAAGATACTTCACGCGCCAGACCGTCATTATGGATACGTGTGCCGATTATGCACTTGAGATGGAAACCCCGGATGTTCTCTGCTCGGCGCTGACGGACGACTGTATTGAGCGCGGTCTTTCCATTAAAGAAGGCGGTGCCGTCTATGATTATATCAGCGGGCTGCAGGTTGGCATTGCTAATCTGGGAAATTCACTCGCGGCTATCAAAAAATTGGTATTTGATGATAAAGTCCTGACGAAAGAGGAACTCTGGCATGCTCTTGAAACAAATTTCGAGGGTATTGAAGGCGAGAAAATTCGACAGATACTAATTAACAAAGCACCTAAGTTCGGCAACGACATTGATTATGTTGATTTGCTTCTGGTGGATGCATACAACGAATTCATTGACGAACTCAGCCATTACAAAAACACAAGGTATGGGCGCGGTCCCATCGGCGGCGGCTATTATCCGGGCACGTCCTCCATATCCGCCAATGTTCCGCAGGGAAGCGGAGTCGGGGCTACTCCCGACGGCCGGAAAGCGGGGGAAGCCCTGGCAGAAGGGTGTTCGCCGGCACACGGAACGGACGTTAACGGTCCGACAGCCGTATATAAATCGATGGGCAAGCTTCCGAACAGCAAGATCACCGGAGGCGTCCTCCTCAATCAGAAACTTTCCCCGACGAGCCTTAAATCGTCGGAAGGTGTTGCCAAGCTGATGTACCTTATAAGAACATTTTTCAACGATCTGCACGGGTTCCATGTGCAGTACAATGTTGTTTCGAGGGATACTCTGCTGGCTGCCAGGAAAGAACCGGAGAAATACCGGGATCTGATTGTCCGGGTTGCAGGTTACAGTGCTTTCTTCAATGTACTGTCGCCTGAGACGCAGAATGATATCATCGAACGAACGGAACACACGCTGTAAAATGAAATGAATGCTAATCCGGAGTAGATCGGTTAATCAGCTTTGGAAGTCTGGAGAAAATATGCTGAAACACGTTGTTATGATAAAAATTAAAGACGGATTTGATGCAGATCTGTGCCACCAGCTGGTCAAGCCTCTTGGGCAGCATGTCCCATCTGTAATTGCGGTCTCCTGCGGAAGCGATATCTCAAAACTGCCTGCATCATTCGATTATTGTTTTGTGTTGGATTTTGAGAATCTCAAGAGCCTGCAGGAATATGAGACGAGTGACTACCATCAGCTGATACGCAACGAAATACACAGGATCAGAACTGTTTCGCATGCTGTTGATTATTATGAATAATCGAAATACTGATAAGGAGCTGACTATGAGTATGTATTGTATTGGCGTCGATGTAGGGGGAACAAAAACAGCTTACGGGCTTTTTGATGAAAAGCATCAGATTGTAACCCGTTATGAACAGCCGACTGTTACGTGCGGATCCTGTGAGGATATAGCACAGGCCGTTGTTGACGGTATCTTTAAAATGATCGACAGCTGTGGTCTGTCCATATCCGATATCTCGGGCGTCGGCCTCGCTTTGCCTTCGTTTATTGATTTTGAGGCAGGGCGCATCCTGTGCACTTCGAATATTTGCACATTGAAGGACTTTGCAGCACGGGATTTTTTCGAAAAGAAGCTTGGTGTGCGTGTTGCTCTTGATAATGATTCCCATGTCGCGGCGCTTGCCGAACATCGTTTCGGAGCGGGCAGGGGATACAGGCACATGCTTTATTGTGCTGTCAGCACGGGCGTTGCCAACGGAATTATCATCAACGGCAGTCTTTTTCGCGGCAGTTACGGAGCTGCAGGCGAGACGGGGCATATGCTGATAACGCCTGATGAAGGAATCGTCTGCGGGTGTGAGAACCGGGGCTGCTTCATGTCGCACACATCGGGTTCTATGATTGTGAGGCATATTCAGCAGTGGCTCGCTGAAGGCGGGACAAGCAGCATGCTTGAGATGGCGGGCGGCGATCCTGCTGCCATCGACGGCAAAATTCTCCAGGCAGCGGCAGAAGCCGGTGATCCGATGGCTGTCCGGGCGATTGAAAAAATGGCATATTATCTCGGCATCTGGACCTACAATCTTTATCAGGCTTTCAACATTAATTGTTATGTATTTGGAGGCGGCCTTGTCAAAATGGGTGATCTTCTCTTCGATAAAGTCCGGTATCACTTTGACCGGTTCAACATTTCGCAGAAAGACAAGCCGGTATATTTTAAATACGCAGAACTTGGGCGTGATTTTGGCATCATAGGTGCCGAGCAGCTTTTGTTTGAGTAATTGGCTTAACGTATATCCATGCCTTTATCATAAAAGAAAAAACGAGGTGGAAAAAATGTCAAAGAGCTTTCCTGTAGTCTGTTGTTCTATTGCCGGTTCAATCGGCGGCATGGGTGTGGCCATGCACAATGCCGCTTTTCAGCATCTTGGCCTGAAGTATGTGTACGTATCTTTTGAACCTGATGATCTGCAGCAAGCCGTTCAGTCAGTCCGTAACCTGGGGTTCCGCGGTATGGGAGTTACCATGCCCTTCAAACAGGACGTAATCCAATATCTCGACAGGCTTGATTCTTCGGCAGAAGAAATAGGCGCAGTAAATACGATTGTAAATGATGACGGTATTCTGATCGGCTTCAATACGGATTATATGGGGGCGATCACAGCACTCGAAAAAGTCATCGATCTTCACGGCCGCAAAGTTGCCGTAATAGGTGCGGGCGGAGCAGGGAAAGCCGTTACCTGGGGGCTTAAAAAATATACCTCCGATATCTCTATTTACAATATCTTTGAAGACGAAGGTCAGGCAACCGCCGAGAAATTCGGTGTTGCCTATGCAGGGAAGCCCGAATTGCTGAATTCCGGGTCGGATTATGAAATCCTGATCAACTGCACATCCGTAGGATTCAAGAGCGAAGACACGATACTGACCAGGGAACGCTTTAAGCCCGGTACGATTGTACTCGATGCTGTCTTCATCCCGATTGAGACGACTTTCGTTAAAGAGGCCAGGGCTGCCGGCTGCACTGCGATTGAAGGTTACAAGATGCTGCTCTATCAGGCGTGCGGTCAGTTTGAACTGTATACGGGAATTGCCGCTCCGTTTGATGTTATGGAGAAGGCTATGATTGATTACGTGCAGAACAAATAATTATCCGGGTTAATGCTTTGATATACAAAAGCAACATTATGCAATCTCTCCTGTGGATGTTGCAGATACAAAACCGCCGCTTTTGCAGAAGTAAGCTGCAAGAGCGGCGGTTATTCGTTTTGAAGAGAGTAAAAAGTGTACTCGCAGGACCGGTCATCAAACGATAATGACTTCTACACCGTTCTTTCTGAGCTCTTCCTGTGCCGATCCGGGAATTCCTTCATCGGTTATTACATGGCTGACCTCCGAAAGAGACAGCTGCTGGGCGACACCCCGCTGGGTAAACTTGCTTGAATCGGTAAGGATGATACTGTGTTCGGCTCGCTTGGCCATTGCGGCAACGACTTCTGCCCGGAGCAGGTTTACACATGTGAATCCCGACTTTTCCGAATAACCGTCAGTGCCGATGAACAGCTTGTCAACAAAGAAGGACTGAAGGGACTGACAGGTAAGCGGACCGACACAGACCTCGGAAGACGGCTGGTAATTGCCGCCGAGCAAAACGATGTTGACGCGCGGCACTTCGCGGATGAAATTGGCTATAAAACATGAATTGGTAATAATGGTAACGTCCTTTGTCTCGCTGAGCTTCTTGGCGAGCAAAGCGTTGGTCGAACCGGACTCGATAAGAATTGTCTCGCCGGAATTAACCATCTGGGCGGCTCTGTCGGCAATTCGAAGTTTTGTCTCATAATTAACATTCAGCCTTGCGGAAATAAATTCGTTGGAAGTAGAAGAAGCGCCTCCGTGGACGCGCTTGATAAGGTTCTCGTTCTGGAGGGCTTTCAGGTCATTACGGATCGTAACCTGGGAAACATGATATCTTTCCGCGAGCTCGGCTACGCTGATCGTGTCATTTGTCGCGAAATCATTAATAATCTGCATTCTTCTTTCAATCATGAAGGTGCCCTCAATTTTTGCCTGATAATTTATCTGTTTAAAATTAAGTCTATTATAGCATTCCGGGACTGTCAACGGCGCGTTTCAAACGAAAAGTGATGGAGTTGCTACCGAAATCGGCAATGGTGTTTCGTTATAATATCTTCGAACGAAAGCATTGAAAATAATAAACGAAAGATGCTAAATCCGACGGCTCGACCTCGGAATAACAAAATAATTCAAAATACCCGTAAAAAGCAAGACGTAGTTGTGCGATGTGCACAAAATATCGCCGAACAATTGTAACAATAAACAAAAATGAGTTTTTTACACAAATATTCAAACTTACTATTGAAAGTCTTAAGTATTTCGTATAAAATTCAAAGAGTAAAGAGCGAAGCGAAAACGGATTTGAAAAGCTTGTTGGATGGGCTGCAAAATGAGGTTTAGCTGAGCGAACGTATCGGAATGAATGAGGAAAAGATGTATCGAGAAGGAGTATTGAAAATGAACAAGAATTTCAAAAGAATCGCAACCTTACTCTTGTCAGTTCTTATGCTTTCCGGTGTCGCAGCATGCGGCACTAAGGCAAACACCACTACCGCCGGGACAACAGCGGCCGCAGCAGGGGAAACAACCGCAGCAGCCGGAGAAACATCCGCGGCTTCAGGTGAGCTGGTTAAAGTAGCTTTCATCTGCGCTGACATGTCTAATCCATCTCAGGCTTACTCATCCAAACAGTTCGAACAGTACGGTAAAGACTACGGATTTGATGTTACGGTACTCGACGCCAAGGGCGACGTGCAGAATGAGTCCCAGCTGGTTACCAACTGCATCGCACAGGGTATGAAGGCTATCTTCCTCAATCCGAATGATATCAAGGCAATTGTCCCGAGTGTCATGCAGGCCAAGGAAGCCGGTATTGTTGTCGGTATGTTCTCATCAGATCTTCCTGCGGAATCTCAGCAGTATCGTGACTTCTTTGTAGGCGTCAATGACACACAGGCCGGTGAAGCTGCCGGTAAGGCTTTCCTCGATAAGTTCCCTGACGGGGCAACCATTGTAGAAATCGGCGGACAGGCCGGCCACGATGCCCAGATCAAACGCCATGACGGTTTCACAAAAGCCATCGAAGGTTCTAATATCAAAGTTATTGACTTCCAGACCCCTCAGCAATGGGATACGGCACAGGCTATGGCCATCATGGAAGATATGATCACCAAAAACGGAGACGAGATCCAGGGTGTGTTCTGCCATTGGGACAATGGTGTTACCGGCATCATCGAAGCACTCAAGGCAGCCAATATGCTTGAAGGCATGTTCATTGTCGGCGTAGACGGCAACCAGAACGGATTTGCCCAGGTTCAGGCCGGCGAGCAGTCTGTATCCATCGCGCAGAACTTCACAACCATGTCCAAAAAGGCTATGGAATTTGCCAGAGCCGTTATTGACGGAGAAACGGTTGAAGCAGTTAACTTTATTCCTCTCGATGTTGTTACTTTAGATAATATCGATACTTTCGCCACACCTGAGTGGTAATTCGAAAATAACGAAGCATTACAGGCGAAACTCGTTCCGGTTAAACCCGGAACGGGTTTCTGCCAAATGTTAACTTGAAAAGGGGCTGATCAAATGTCAACATCTGATGAAATTCTTTCGATTAAGGGCATAAGCAAGTCGTTCCCCGGCGTCAAGGCACTGGATCAGGTTTCCTTCACCGTTAAGCGTGGAACCGTACATGGTCTTGTCGGCGAAAACGGAGCCGGAAAATCTACTCTGATGAAAATTCTGTCAGGCGTCTACCCGAAAGATTCCGGCACAATCATTTTTGATGGTGTTGAAGTAGGGGCGACGACACCGATCAAGTCCATGAACAGCGGGCTTGCAATCATATACCAGGAACTGAACCTTGTGAATACATTAAGCGTCGGGGAGAATGTTTTCCTTGGACGATTCAGCCAGATGGGCGGTATGCGCGGAATACACAGTAAAGCGAGAGTTCTGCTCGACAGTATTGACTGCAAGATCGACACACACAAGTTAGTCGATGAACTCAGTGTCTCTGAGAAACAAATGGTTGAGATTGCCAAGGCTCTGTCTTTTGAATCAAAACTGATCATTATGGATGAACCAAGCAGCAGCCTCACATGTGATGAGATGAAAGAACTGGCAAAAATCATCCGCCAGCTTAAAACTCAAGGCATATCTATTATCTATATCAGCCACAAACTCGATGAAATCTTTGATTTCTGCGATATCGTAACGATCATGCGGGATGGTCAGATCATTGATACAAGGCTGACCGCAGACTTGACCCGCGGTGAAATGATCGCAGGTATGGTCGGCCGGACCATTGAAAATGAGTATCCTGAGCGTCCGGATAATGTCGGCGAGACGCTTATGGAAGTAAAAGGGATAAATACCAGAAAGCTTCATGACATATCCTTTGAAGTCAAAAAGGGAGAAATACTGGGATTAGTCGGACTGGTCGGCGCCGGAAGAACAGAGATAGTCAGAGCAATCTTTGGTGCGGACAAGGCCAGAGGTCATGTAATCCTCCTTGACGGCAAACCCGTCAGAATCAGAAAACCTATCAACGCCATCAGATCCGGATTCGGATTTGTATCTGAGGACCGTAAGCAGCAGGGTCTCGTACTCCCGTTTTCGGTTGAACAGAATATCTCGATGGGCAATCTGGATAAAGTTGCAAAGCATGGCATCCTGAAAAGATCGGCAGAAAAGGAAATTGCTGATAAATATGTCAGAGCCCTTAATATCAGGACGCCTTCCATAAAGACAAAAGTTCAAAGTCTGTCGGGCGGTAATCAGCAGAAGTGCATTATCGGCCGCTGGCTGGAAACCAATCCCCGTGTCTTCATTATGGATGAACCGACACGCGGTATTGATGTCGGCGCAAAATACGAAATCTATATGCTGATGAAAGAAATTGCAGAAAAGGAAGGGGCAATCATCCTGATCTCTTCTGAATTACCAGAAGTACTCAATATGAGCAATCGCGTCCTGACAATTTTTGAAGGGCGCATAACCGGTGAATTTGATCCTCAGATGGTTAGTGCTGACCAAGTCATGGAAAGTGCTCTTGGACTTTGCAGTTTGGAGGTACACGAAAGTGCGCAATAAAATTGAATTAGAGAAGACATTTGGATCATTTTTTACCAATTATCTGGTTCTGGTTGCTATTGTGCTTCTTGTCGTGGTAACCATGATTGTTGAGCCCAAGTTCCTGTCGTCCGGCAACCTGACGAATATTATGCGTCAGTTCGGGCCCCTCAGCATGGTGGCCCTCGGTATGACCTTTGTCATTATCGGCGGATTCATTGATCTTTCTGTCGCCGGCACATTTTCTCTGGTCGCTGTTGTTACTCTATCGCTGATTGATCCGATCGGACAGGTTCCGGCACTTCTTGTCGGGCTGCTGCTTGGTGCGGTCTGCGGCTTTTTCAACAGTGTTCTGATTCTTACTGCCGGAGCCCTGACTCAGGCCGAAGCTCTGTTCATTACTTTTGGAATGAGCCTTGTATATGGAGCCTTTGCCCTGATCAGAACCGGCGGTGCAGTGCTGAACATGCGTGATGTTCAGTCCAGCAAAACGGTTTTTGAAGCAATCGGTCAGGGAACAGTCGGGATTTTTACAGTTTCTTTCCTTATCTTCCTGGGATGTCTCATCATCCTGTATTTTTTCCAGTCAAAAACCGTGATGGGACGGGCTATCAATTTGACCGGCGGCAATAAGACAGCAGCCCGCCTGGCCGGCCTTCCGGTTGATGTATCCATCATGGTAATTTATACACTCTCCGGCCTTATGGCTGCTCTCGGTGCTGTCAGTCAATTCGCCCGGGTTACCACAGCCGCACCGGTTATGGGCAAGGGTTTTGAGACCAATGCAATACTTGCAGTTGTTGTCGGAGGAACGAGCCTTAAAGGCGGTAAAGGAAGTGTCCTGCGTACTGTCCTGGGCACGCTGCTGATCATCCTGATGTCCAACTGCCTTAATCTGCTTGGTGTCACCCCTTATATGCAGAATGTGACAAAAGGCGCGATTCTGGTTTTGGCCATCTGGTTAGACAACCGGAAGCCGCTGTAGGAGGATATGAAGATGAATGCAAAAAGTTTTGGTATGACACTGGGCAAGTTCGCCTCCAAGCAGAAAGCATTAGTAGCCATTTTGGCGATGCTTATCATGATGCTTTTCTTTCCCACGAATTTTTATACGTCGTATAACTTGATTGATCTGCTCAATTCATCATCGGTTCTGATGATTCTGGCTTTTGGTGTCACAATGACCGTTATCAGCGGCGGCTGTGACCTCTCGATCGGGGGTGTCATGGTAACATCCGGCATAATAGCCATAAAGCTTATGACTGTCATGAATATGTGGCTTGCCATATTGATCGCTGTGTTCTTCGGAGCGGTAATAGGCTTCATCAACGGTTTTCTTGTGGTACATCAGAAGACAGAGCCATTCATCATTACTCTGGGAATGGGGATGACCTTGACGGGACTGGCCCAGCAGCTGACTGATGCGAGACCGGTTACAGGTTCTGATCCGAATTTTATGATGATTTCTAACGGAAGGATCCTGTTTTCCTTCACGAATCTTGTTATCATCATGGCGGTTGTGCTCCTGATTACTCATGTTATCATGCGCTATACACAGTTTGGCAGAAGCTGCTACGCTATTGGCGGAGATTACGATGTTGCCCGATATTCCGGAATAAATGTCATCCTGATTAAATGGGGCGCTTTTGTGATCTGCGGCATCACTGCAGCCATAGCCGGTGTTCTGCTTTCTTCCAAACTCAATTCCGGTTCTTCCATATATGGAGAGACTACCGCGCTGGTTGTAAACTGTGCTGTAGTTGTCGGCGGAGTTTCTTTTGCAGGCGGTATTGGAGGAATCCCTCAGGCTGCCCTGGGCCTCCTTGTATTCGGTGTTCTTGAGAATTCCATGAATATGCTGGGTGTCGACTCTTATATACAGATTCTGACCAAGGGAATTGTTATAGTCGCAATTATCTGGCTCGATTCATTTTCCAGAAAACGCAAGAGAGAAAGAGTCTAATGCGGTCATTAAGTCATCCTGAAAGGACGGCGAACCCATGAATGAACGTAGAATGCAAATATTAAATGATATTTCAGAAAATGAGAAAATATCGGTTGCGGAATTGTCCGATAAATACAAAGTCTCACAGGTGACCATCCGCACAGATCTGAAAGCGCTTGAAAGCAACGGACTAATCAAGCGGATTCACGGAGGTGCATCGAGTCTTTCTGATGAGAGGATTGACAGCCGTCTAAACTCAAATTATGAAATCAAGCTCCTTATAGCCGAGCGTGCTGCTGAGATGGTGGAGCCCGGTGAGACAATCATTATTGAATCGGGATCAACAAACGCTTTGCTGGCCAGAAAACTGGCGGAGACCAGAGATGTTACGATTGTGACGAATTCATACTTCATCGCCAATTTTGTCCGGGACTATCCGCGTGTCAAGATCGTCCTGCTGGGCGGTGATTACCAGCCTGATTCAGAAGTAACGGTCGGTCCGCTGGCCAGACAGGCGCTGCAGTCATTTTATGTTGACAAGCTATTTATCGGGTCCGATGGATTTTCGGAACAGGAGGGCTTTACCTGCAACAACATGCAGCGAGCCGAAGTTGCATCTGCAATGGCTAAGCGCGCAGCAAAAACAATCATATTGACGGATTCCAGTAAATTCTCAGTCCGCGGCGTTGCCAGGCAGCTGCCGCTTTCAGATGTCAGTATGGTCATTACAGATGAAGGTATTACGGATGCGGCGCGCCGGCTGATTACCGGTAATAACATCGAACTCATTACTGTGGTGAAGTAGTACTTCAGGTTCGCTTCACGGAATTTGAACGTGCATATGAGTAAGCACGAGGGGCAGGTTAACAATAACCTGCCTTTTTCCTGCGTGAAAATTACAAATTACTGTTCTGTTCCCCACTCTTGCAAGGGTATTGAATATCAAAGGCATCGATAAGCGGTGCATATGTGGTCATTGCCTGCACGCCTGCATCGGTCAGGGCATAACACTTATCTTCTGTTTTTGTGAACCAGCCGTAGTAATTTGCATTAAGGATCGCGGTTGTCTTCTTGGGGTGGCTCCCGAGGGCCCGCAGGGATTTTGCCGACATAGGTCCTCCGGCATTCAGAAGGAATACCATGAAGAGGGCACTTTCCCTATATGCAGTTACTAGCGGTACTTTATGACTTCCCCCGACATTTAAGTCAAGGCGGCGATTGTCAAATTCTTTATCAAGTGATTTGCGTTTTTTGACAGAATTGCGTGGAAGTGTGACCTGCTCCGGAGCAAGCGCTTCTTCGACGGTATGGCATGTACCGGTTTTTGACACGAGAAGAAGACCAAGTCCGAGGCGTTTGAGTACCTTGAGCTTTGAACGCCAGTTCTTGTCTTGTTTGAATCCGGCGGGCTTGGGGATGCAGACATATACGGCATCAGCATAGCTTTGACGCTCGACTGCCTGTTCCAGCAGGTCGAAAGACAGATGTCGCTTCATCTCGACGATGACGAGAAGACCCGGCTTTTTTGCGACAAGGTCGCATTTATTAACTTCAGAACGCACCTCGAAACCGAAAGCAGTCAAGTGCTGTCGCAGCGGTTCGTACAATTCGCGTTCGTAAAGAATTTTCTCCATACAGGTTCGCTTCCTCCAACTCCCAAGCCTGGACTCATTTTATCACACAACCTGGTATGATTTTGGCGGACTGAATATGTCACCGGTTATGACGGCATAAATGGATCTTGTCCGGCATATGTTCGGATTGACACGCCTGAATATTCCCTTTATGATTCATTTGAATATTATAGTAAAGCGAGGATTCAAGGCATGAAAAAATTCATGGCTGTTCTATTATCTGTGATCTGCTGCATGGGCTTCTCCGGATGCAGTAAAGAAAAAAGTGCAGACGGTAATTATCTTACCGGTCTGCACCATGTTGAAATCGATATAGAGGATTTAGGTACGATAAAGGTCGAGCTTGACGCTGACAGCGCACCGATTTCCGTGACTAATTTTATTACCCTGGCAAAGGACGGCTTTTACGACGGTCTGACATTTCACCGCGTCATCCCGGATTTTATGATACAGGGAGGGAGCTCGACCGGCGACGGAAGCAGCGGCGCCGAATCAACGATTAAGGGAGAGTTTTCTGGCAATGGAGTGACAAACAGTATTTCACATATGCGCGGAACCATATCGATGGCGCGTAACTCCATATCCATGGACAGCGGGTCGACGCAATTTTTTATTGTTCAGAAGGACAGCCTGTATCTGGACGGGCAATATGCCGGATTTGGACATGTCACCGAGGGAATGGAGGTTGTCGATGAGATCTGCGCCAATACGCCTTTTGGTGAAAACGGTGCGGTTACAGCCGATAACCAGCCCGTAATCACAGCGATCCGCGTCATCGATTAAATTCCGTGCTTTTCATCATCTGATTCACACAGACTGCTGTCAAAAGGCAGTCTGTTTTTATTTTTGCATGTAATTTTCATGTATAATATTTTTATAATTAGCACTTTATATTGATTGATTCAGACAAATTATAAAAAGGCGGACAATATCATGGTTTCTGCACGTAAAAACAAATGGATTGTTATATCTGTTCTGGCAGGGCTCCTGGTTTTGACTGTTGCTGCACTTTCATTGATTCTGACACGATGTTCCGCCGACTCGAAAAAAGATGCGGGGCAGACCGACACGACAGCTGGCGCGGCAGAGCTTGCGGTGTATATACCCGGTGAATATCCGGAAGGATTCATTTTTGCGGATACGGCATATGATGAAGATATGAGTGAAGAAGAGATCTTTGCTGCATACGATCATGATAATGATCCGGCTCACCCGGTGCTTGATGTTAAGGTAGAGCTCGGCATCTCGAATATTGGCAGCAGACCGGGAATACCAAGACCGGATCCTGCTCCGGAGGAATATCCGTCTGTGACACCGGCGCAGGATATTCAGCCTGCTGCAACACCTGCGCCGACGCCCGTGCCTGAGCCCTCCGTGACCATTGTTCCGGGNNCCGGGAATCATTGTTCCTCATGTTGATCTCCCATTGGATATGCCTGATATTGATTTGCCGGTGCTGTATATCACGAATCCAGATATTCCAACACCTCAGTTTACCGGGGATGCCTGCACGATCGAATGGAAATATACTGCCGGCAGAGATGCCCTGTTTTCGATATCGATAAGCTGCGATGGCGGGCAGAATTTTGCCGGACTTGCCTCCGGGATTGATGGCGATTCCTATGAGCTGACAATGCCCGATATGACGGGCGATGAATGTGTTATCCGTGTCACGGCTTTTGTCGGAACAATCGAGTATGCTTATGCAGATACGGATAAATTTTCACTGGTGCCGAGCCCTGAACCGACACCTGCACTCGTTGAAAATTACATTGATCCGCAAGTCGAATATACAGCACTGCCCGGCGTCCGAATCAACCGGCAAATCGATGGACCGGTCTGGTTCATTGCCGACAATCATGCACAGGATGCGGAAAGCTTCGTGTGGCAATTATCCAAAGTACCTTTCTGGGGCACCAGTGAGAGCTTCGGCGATGATGCAGGCGTTGTCGCTGCCGGCGAAGTTGACATATCGCAGACTGGCGAATTTCCGATTGACCTGAATTCAATCTGTGACAATCTGGTCGAACCGGATACATCAGGTGAACAGGATTCATCATCTGCATCGGATGCGCCCATATTGCTGGAACAGCCCATATACCAATTCTATATTCGAGTCGTTGCACTCGACAAAAACGGAAAGTGCATCGGGGACCCCGGACGGGGACTTTCCTTCAGTTATGGGGAACCTGATGTGATTTCGAATCTTGATTCCGCAGCAGCCGATGAATCCTCTGAAATA
>DIEQ01000076.1:0-134 GCA_002418705.1 Mageeibacillus sp. UBA5770
GTACTGCAACAATTTATTGCACACCCGGTGGAATTCGGGTGTTTGCCATCAGGCAATTTTTACTTAGGAAGGACAGTACGATTTGGTTAGTTTGATGCATGCAAAAAACTTTGTCCCGTTTTTGTCCCGTTTCA
>DIEQ01000076.1:163-53473 GCA_002418705.1 Mageeibacillus sp. UBA5770
AAAACAGGCTGTTTTGTCTTAAAAGTAAACGTCAGGTTAACTTTGTAAGATCCATGGTAAAGATGAGGTCATCAGTTCGATTCTAATTATGGCTCTAATTTCAAAGTGCTTGTGCTAGGGTAGTGTGTCCGTGTGCTATTGAGTTGCAATACCTCTCGAAAAGTACTATTCTGTTTTTATTGGCCGCGGACTGAACAATACTTCGCGGTGCTACTGTGACAAATGAATCTTTCATAACTTTGAGAGCAACAAAGTTTTGCTTAACAGGTTGTCCGAAAAACTGTTGACTTCTCAATCAAGAATGTAAGACGCCAGACGCGATGTTTTCATCATCAATTATTGACATAAATGCGTACGAGTGTTAGGGTATATGCAACAGTACCCCACACGCTTAGGACCTGCAAAGGAACCGCGGACCAGGTGGGGTCTTTTAATTTATTGGAGAATTGCAATTATGAGCTTGACGAACCGAGATGATATGAAAAGTCCACTTAGCCTTGATAAGCAAATTGACTTGCTTGAGTCTAGGGGTTTAGTGATAAGTCGCAGTCGAGAAAGCGCTAAAAATTTGCTTCAACAGACAAATTATTATCGGTTAAGTGCTTATAGCATAGGTTTGCGAGATTGCAATAATTGCTTTATAAAAGATACAACGTTAGAGAAAATATATTCAATTTATTTATTTGATGAAGATTTTCGTCACTTATTATTTGCAGTGATTGAACCGATCGAAATTCGGTTAAGGGCTGAACTTAGTTATAATTTGGCAATAAAATATGGCAATTGTGCTCATTTAAATTCCAGTATTGCTAATGATAAGGGTATGTTCTTTAGATTTCTATCAACATATTACACAGAGGTAAATAAGAAAAAAGAAACAGCTTTTGTTTCTCATCATATATCTAAATATGGCGAATTGCCAATATGGGCAGCAGTTGAGCTTTTATCTTTTGGATCATTATCGATGTTCTATTCAAATTTGAATCTTGAAGATAGAAAAGTTATAGCGGATAATTTCAAAATTGATGTTGCGCGTCTGCCGGGATGGTTGGAATGTTTTTGTGAAGTAAGAAATGCTTGCGCTCATAGCAGCCGAATATATAATAGAATATTTTCAAAAACGCCTAAAATGCACAGCGAATATGAGAAATATAGAGGCAAAAAAATTTTTCAAATTCTAATTATTATTTACCAGATATACCAAGGAAAGGGCGTAAAGTGGCAATATTTCTATGATAATCTAGTGCGAATTATCAATTTGCATAAGCAGGATCTAGATCTATCGCTAATGGAATTTCCCCCAAATTGGGAAGAAATACTTGCTCCAAAATCGTAACTGTAAATTAGCATCCACAACTAGTCGGAGTTAACCGAAAATGAACAAGAATTCCTTGTTTAAGAATGCATGTAAAAAACTGATATGACGGAGCTATGATTTTGTGACTATCACTCGCCAAAACTTGATGGCTTTATTGACACGGTTTACTCATCGTCTGAATTACGTCTAATTCCTTGCCATTATGAGAAATTAATCATAACTAATCCGTCAAACGGGTGGTTTGCTCCCGTGTGTGACCGCCGGAGTAAAATTGAGCAAAAATAATCCGGCGTTGACACATACAATGTTTTGCAAATAAATAACTGTATGACCGCTGAGATTTCGTGTTGAATTTCGTGTTGAATTTATTGGAAAAAGGATGCATTTTAATGCATTTTTGGGCAGTTTTAAGGCGAAATTTTACACTCCTAGAAACCTGGAAACCCCTGCAAATAAAGGAAAAACCGCTCATACGAGCGGTTTTCGCGTTGGCGCTTCGAACAGGAATCGAACCTGTTCCATGTCATCCATTCCGATAATGAACTTTTCTAAATCAAGAAATATGATCCGTAAAAATATGTTTAAAAATATGATTTCTTCCGATATCTAGCCGCTCTTGAGGGAGATATACACTTATCGTCTGTTTGAATTCGACTTACAAACCGAAGCAATTAAAACACCATTATTCAGATAATTTTTCATTTCAGATTTAGTTGTTGTTTTAACGCTTCCTGGAGAACGTTTGAGAAATTTACATTTGCAGATGTCGCAATATCATTGAGCCACGAAGGAATCGTCAATGTTTTTTTTACAGCCCTTGACTCATACTTTCTACGGTACTCAAGACTGTCGAATTCAACCAGAACTAATGTTTGACCAACTTCAAGATGAATTTCAGTTGGGTCACAAGGTGTTGGAAACTCTTTGTGCAAATCCTCTTTGTATGTTATGTACATCAAGCCCAATGCATCCTTTGACATTTCATAAGCCTCTTCAAGTGTATCACCTTCTGAGTTACACCCAGAGATATTTGGGAAAAAGATCGAATAACCTTTGTCTTCCTTTTCGAAGATCGCCGGATAATATAATTTTTTCATTGTGTACTCTCCTATCGGTAGATGGGGCTATTTTAGTCCTGCGTCCTTTAATATTCTGTTCTCAGTTCCCTTTTTGAGATCTTTATTGTGCATCGGTACAGTAGTTATTTTCCCTGTATGTTCGTTATAGAAAATTGCATGTGATGTACCGTCCTGACGTAGCTTCTTAAATCCATTTTGTTCAAGATATTTAATCATCTGTTTTGGCGTCATCGGCATTTAATAGACCTCCATATATGTTTATATTACACGTACTAATACGTATTGTCAAACGGAAAAAACCATTTTTTTAACTGACAGGTAAAGAGAAGAGAGCATGATACACAGACAGATGCCATTTGTATTGCAGAAGTTGAGTAACAAAAAAGGCAAAGAAAAAAACTCGTAAAAAAACTCGTAACTCCTTAAGTGTTCATTTGTTCTGAATTTTCTGGAAGTAAGTTTTCAAAGACTTTTGTCATCATTTGTGCAGTTCGTTCTAGTTCAATAAAAATAGCATGACCATAAACCTCAGACGAGTTCATTGATTCAGTATGACCAAAATACTCCTTAAGTCGCTCCTCAGAAATATGATCTTTAGCATAAGAATACAGAGTGTGACGCAACTCGTATAAGCTGCAATAGCTTGAAATATTGTGATTTGCCCACTTTCGCCAATCTTTATACACTTGATTTTGTCGCAGCGGGAATCCAATCCGGCCTTTATTTTGGTCGGGGAAAACATAATCGCTTGTGATGTGAGCAGTGTAATTAAGTTGATCCAAAAGAACCGCTTCAAGCTGGGGCATCATGCAAATAGTTCGTTGCGCATTATCTGTTTTTCCGGGAGTTATTTCCCCATAATAATTGATTGCCTGTGAAACGGTAATTGAATGCTTTTCAAAATCAATGTTTTTGCGTAGCATACCAATTGCTTCACCTGGGCGAAATCCAGATAATACATAGGTGCGAAAAAGATAAATGTTTCTGCATTCGATTTCATTTCTATTAAACAAATAAGAAATATGATCTGGTGAAAAAAGAATTTTAAGATCCTGCGGCTGTAAGATCCGACGCTTACCTTTGGGTGCATTCTTAAACACATTGCAGTCAATTTCGGGAATTGAGGATAGAAATTTGCGCTTTTTAGCATACTTGCAAAAATGAATTATTGTACTTCTTATATTTGAAATATACTTATGTGACAATCCTTCTTTAGCGGATCGCCTCAGAACAGATTCCCAATCTGCCTCTGTGATTAATGATAATTTCTTGTTTCCAACTAAAGGTCGAATGTGATTTTCTACATGTGTGTATCTAGGTCTATAATCTGATTTAGTTGCATATTGCTTTTGAAAAAGGATGTAATTATCCAAGTAAGTAGATAGCTTAGATGAAGCTGATATGGTTCCAAGTCGGATCCATTCATCTGCTTTATCTTGGCACATTCGCTTTCCAGTCCGTCCAGGAGTATTGGAGGTAAAAGTTTTTCTTGCACCAGCTTCATTATAGGCATTTAGCTGCCATCGATTATATTTTTCTAGCCAATTTGCTTCTGGACGATACGTCATATAACCCCCTTAAATTCATAGCAAAATATGATCACCAAGAAATGTAACAAAAATTTGACAAGGTGTCAATAAAAATACTATTGATCTAAAGTGAAATATGTTATTATAATTTCATTAGAGGGCGCGCGAAAAAGAACAATAGCTCTCTGTCTATCGTCCTTTTTCGGCATATTGAATAATATTGTGGCGGAGAAGGAGGGATTCGAACCCTCGTGCCGGTTTCCCGACAAACGCATTTCGAGTGCGCCCCGTTATGACCACTTCGATACTTCTCCGTATCGTTTTTGCAGATTAAATGAGCTGTAAGCAGAAATAAACGCCTTTCGATTATAGAGTGTCATCCTGTCCGCGTCAAGCTGTTGCTGTTAAAGGTTTCTGTATGGGTTCTTAATAAATATCATAATTGGGAGACATTAGAGCACTTAGAATAATGGTTGCTCATTTCATAGAAAAGCGATAAGATTATGCGTATTAAAGATTTGTGACAAAGTGCAAAGGGGCCATATGACCGAGGAGCTAAAGGATATCGTTTATAGCGATCTTTACCGGTTTACCGGAAATAAAAGACGCCACAACAAAGTTTTCCTGACCTTTGTACAGGAATGGTTATCGAGTCCGGAATTTCGATACCTTAACTCATTTCGCCGTACGCAGTATTATTATTTTAAGACGGTCAATTCGCCGAAAAATTTCAGGTATCTGATGAATGTGCTTGCATACCAGTACTTTAATATTGGACTGAACAGCAAGTCCAGAAAATATCATTTCCAGATTCCATATGAGACGCGGATCGGAAAAGGGTTCTATATTGCACATTACGGCCGGATTATCATTCACCCTAAGTCCGTTATCGGACATAATGTTAATATTTCTACGGGAGTTGTTATTGGAACCCAGTTCCGCGGCCCGAGAAAAGGTGCCCCGGATATCGGCAACTATGTCTGGATCGGTGCGAATGCCGTCATAGTCGGTAATATACGAGTCGGCAATAATGTCTTGATTGCCCCTGGTGCATACATTAATTTTGATGTACCGGACAACTCGATTGTCATAGGCAATCCGGGCCTGATTCGAAGGTCGCCGGGAGCCACACTCGGTTATATCAATAATACGATTTTATTCGACGAATATAATGTTCGTTCAGGGGAGCCTACAAGATGATTTCTGACATTAGAGAATATACACTGCCAGCTGCATTTTTTGCTGAAAACCGACAGAAGGTTCTGGCACGTTTGCCGGAACGAGCCTTGCTGGTTGTTTTCGCAGGAAAAGCAGTATTGATGTCGGCTGATTCTGAATACCGTTTTTTTGCCAATCGTAATTTTTTTTACCTGACAGGTATCGAGCAGGAGGAGTCTGTAATTGTTATCAGCAAAAAGCCCGGACACATCCGGACTTTTCTCTTTCTGCAGCCGGCGGATGAGCTTAAAGAACGCTGGACTGGAAGACGTCTTCGGAAAGAAGAGGCAGCTGCACTTTCAGGTGTGTCTGATATCCTGTATCTTCCGGCACTTGAGGACTTTCTGCAGCCTTATGTGTCCGATTCAACTTTGCCGGTTGCCATCGAAGAGGGGAATCCTCACGGACCGGGCAAGCGTTTTGAAAAATTCATTCTTTCCCTGCACAAAGAGCGGGAAGTGATTGCCCTCGGTCCGATTTTAGCAAGGCTTCGCATGGTGAAAGAACCCTGTGAAGTGGACATGATTAAGAAAGCCATCGAACTGACTGATGAAGCCATTCGGGAAATGGCGCTGCATATCCGCCCCGATGTTACAGAACTTGCTTTATCGAGTGCATTTGATTATGCACTGGCCAGGAGGGGCTGTCTTGTCCCGGCGTTTATTTCGATCTTTGCTGCCGGAGCTAATGCACTTTGCCTGCACCACATGAATCCAACCGGAATGGCGCGCAGCGGAGAATTGATTCAGATTGATGTCGGAGGACGCCTGGCGGGTCTGTGTGCTGATATCTCGCGCGTTTTCCCTGCAGACGGATTCTTTTCCGACCAGCAGAAGGCCTTGTATTCGGCTGTGCGGGCCTGCCAGGAAACTGCTTTTAAGACAATCAGACCGGGCATGACTTTAACCGATACTAATAATGAAGTTAAGAAAACAGCATATAAGCAGCTCGAAATAATGGGCGTCATTCCCGGAGAAAATCCGGCCCAGTCTGATATCACTTCCTATTACTGGCATAACGTCTCCCATCATATGGGACATGATGTGCATGATTCCTGCATCCGTGAATTGCCGCTGGAGCCCGGGATGGTCATAACAGTTGAACCCGGACTCTATATTCCTCAGCTTGGAATCGGATTTAGAATTGAAGACGATGTACTTGTAACGGAAGATGGCTGTGAGGTGCTTTCTTACTTCGTTCCACGCGAATGGGACGAAATATGCGCCATGACCGGTGCCAGAGGAGGCGAATAACCTTGCCGACTTCTGATACACCGGCTTACTGGATCATTCTTTCAGCGCTTATTTTACTCGTATTGACAGGTGTTTCAATAGCAGCTGTGTATTTTATTTCATGGCGCTCCTTCCATGATGTTTTTGACCGCCCTTTCCCAAGGCCGGCTTACGACAGGTCACCGATGGAAATCAGGCAGGACACGATCTATGGACGTGGACAGAACTGGTTCTATACGAACCGCCTTGATTTTCAGGATCTTCAGCTTCGTTCGTATGATGGTCTGGATTTATTTGCCTACTATCGGCCGGCCCGTGTCAAAGACAACAGGAAGCTGGTAATTTTTATGCACGGCTGGAAAGATACAGCTTCCTCGATGGCAGCATTTGCACAGCTGTACCTCGAAAAAACAGACTGTCACATCCTGATTCCGCATATGCGTACGCATGGCATGAGTGGAGGCAGGTATATCGGCTTCGGACTTCCGGACAGCCAGGATATATTAATGTGGACTTCATATATGGAAGAGCATCTGCAGGGTCCGTTAACCATTCTGTATCACGGCTGGTCCATGGGCGCTGCTGCCATCCTGATCGCAGCCGGCAGCGGTCACCTGTCTCAATCTGTTGCAGGCGTGGTTGTTGACAGTCCTTACGCTAGTTTTGAGAGTCAGCTTCGTTACAATATGAAGCGCAAATATCATTTCGCACCAGGATTTCTTCTAACTTCAGTTGACCATTTCATTAAGAAAAATCTCGGTTATTCCATTAGAAAGATTTCGCCGATCGCCAGGGCCCGCAAAATTGAAGTACCTGTATTGATGATTCATGGCACTAAGGATACTTTTGTCCCAACGCAAATGAGTGAAGCCCTTTTTGAGAGAATACATTCTCCCAAAAGACTGCTCCTGGTCCAGGATGCTGAACATGTAATGTCATATGATGTAGCTCCATCCACCTATTCCTCGGAAGTTGAGCAGTTTCTTCGCGTGTGCGGCTTTATCGATCCTGTTGAAGTGTAATTCCATATGTACTGATTCCGTGGAATCGAAAGTCTCTTTATAACAAAGAATGCGCATTTCTATTGATTTGTCCAGGCATCTGCGTTATTATTTCTATGTTCATATGTGGGGAGCTGGTTCACGTACCGGCTGAGAGGATACAAACTAACGAAGTATCGACCCGATTTACCTGAACCGGATAATGCCGGCGGAGGGATCATAGCTGAAGCAATGCTTCTCCTTGTTCATCTGTCGGACATAAAAGGAGGAGTTTTTTTATGTCTGAAAATTTTGGCCAATCATCTAAAAACCGGGAAAAAATCATGACGGTTGCAGCCGGAGGCATTTGCCTTGCCCTTGCTGAAGTACTGTCGCTTATCAAAATTTACGAGATGCCCCAGGGCGGTTCCGTAACGCTGGCATCAATGCTGCCGATTATCCTTTTTGCACTCTGTTTCGGACCGGCATGGGGACTTGGCGTCGCGCTGCTCTATAGCGTTCTTCAGGTTATGATAGGCGGATATATCATGGCACCGGCACAGGTTCTGCTCGATTATACGCTGGCATTCACCTCGTTGGGGCTGGCCGGGCTGTTTGCCGCCAAAGCTTCTGTCCGCAAGGCAGAGACAAACATTCTGCGCAGGCTTAATCTGATTCCGTACTGGAAGATTATTGTAGCTACGGTCGTATCAATGTTAGGACGTCTTGTATTTTCATTCATTTCAGGAATTGTGTTTTACGGGTCCTATGCACCGGAAGGACAGGCTGTCTGGGCTTATTCCCTGGTGTACAACGGAGCATATCTGATACCTGAAGCGATCATTACATTGGTTGTGCTGTTGGCGATGTACGGGACACTTCGTTTCCGCAAGCCTGTTAAAGCCTCATCAACCCTGTAATCAGCCGCACCTTTACCTGTTCTGTGAATAATGGATATTGTCTGTGATGAATAAACGCCCGGAAGACGGGCAGGTGAGAAGGATTCGAAAGTGCCGGTCTTCGGTATTCGGGTCTTTTTCTCATTTAATTCTTAGGAAATACTCGTATAAATGCCTGTGACCGGGTAGCTTGTAATGGCTGTTTTGTGCTATCATACTAGTCAACGATTTGAAACGCATGGGCGATGAAACGGAGGATTTCATGTATGGCGATGATTTTTGCGGAGGAATCCCGCACTTTCAGTGAATACCTTCTGGTACCAAATCTGACTACGGCGGATAATACACCGGAAAAAGTTGATCTATCTACTGCAATTGTCCGATATAAAAAAGGTAAAGAAGAACCAAGGCTTAAAATAAATATACCTTTGGTTTCTGCTGTCATGCAGTCAGTATCTGACTCCGGCATGGCGATAGCACTTGCGCGGTACGGCGGGCTTTCATTTGTATTTCAGTCCCAGCCTATAGCCGAGCAGTGCGATATGGTTCGTAAAGCGAAGAAATACAAGGCCGGAATAGTAACATCTGATTCCAATCTTCTGCCGAGCGCAACGCTCGCGGACGTTCTTGCCCTGCGGGAAAGAATGGGTCACCAGACAGCAGCTGTCACACATGACGGATCTCCGAACGGCAAGCTTCTCGGGCTTATCACTTCCAGAGATTACCGTGTGAGCCGCATGGATCCTTCAACGAAGGTCTCTGAATTCATGACACCCTTTAATCACCTGATTTTTGCCAGGGAGGGGACCACCCTTAAGGAAGCCAACGATATCATCTGGGAGCACAAGGTCAATCAGCTTCCTATCGTTGATGAGAAAGACCATCTGGTGGGACTTGTTTTCCGGAAGGACTATGATTCACACAAAGAGAATCCCCTCGAACTCCTTGATCAGAACAAGCGCCTTATGGTTGGTGCCGGTATTAATACTCGTGACTATAAGGAACGTGTTCCTGCGCTTGTTGCAGCAGGTGCTGATGTGCTCTGCCTTGATTCTTCCGATGGATTTTCTGAGTGGCAGATGAGGACAATTGCATGGATTAAGTCCTATAATCCTGATATTATGGTCGGTGCCGGTAATGTTGTTGATGCGGAAGGCTTTCTGTATCTTGCCGAAGCCGGTGCGGATTTTGTTAAAGTAGGAATCGGCGGCGGTTCAATCTGTATCACACGTGAACAGAAGGGTATCGGCTGCGGACAGGCTTCTGCTGTTTTGGCTGTCTCAAAAGCAAGAGATGAGTATTATAATAGAACAGGAGTATATATTCCGATTTGCTCCGACGGCGGTATTGTACATGATTATCATATGACGCTTGCTCTGGCGATGGGTGCTGATTTCATTATGCTTGGCCGCTATTTTGCCCGCTTTGATGAGAGTCCTACAAGAAAGATGCTTGTGGGAGGCAACTATGTAAAAGAGTATTGGGGCGAAGGCTCCAACCGTGCCAGAAACTGGCAGCGCTATGATGAAGGCGGTACCGGCGGAAAGCTGGCCTTTGAAGAGGGCGTCGATTCTTATGTTCCGTATGCCGGCAAGCTGAAGGATAATCTTGATGCTGCCATGGCAAAGGTTAAATCAACGATGTGCTCCTGCGGCTCGTCTTCCATAGAAGAGCTTCAGAATAAGGCTCGTCTGGTAGTCGTGTCTTCGACGTCTATCATTGAAGGCGGAGCGCATGACGTTATTCAGAAAGAAAATGACAGACCCAGGTAAAATTTGAAAAGCAATTTGAATTGTGGGGATTTTTAAGACAAACACATTTTAAAGTACCGAAAGGTAGAAAAGGAGCCCGAAAATGGTAGAACTTGAGAAGAATGCATTTACAGTTGAAGGACTTAAAAGACTCCAGGATGAGCTGGCTGACAGAAAAACGGTAAAGTCTGCTGAGATTTCGGAAAGACTTAAGGAAGCCAGAGCCCAGGGAGATCTCTCTGAGAACTCGGAATATGATGATGCAAAAGAAGCACAGGCCAAGAATGAAGCTCGCATCATGGAACTCGAGGATATGCTTAAGAATGCACGCGTTCTTGACGAAGAAGAGATCAGCAAGACGAAGGTATCCCTTGGTTCGCTTGTCACTCTCCGTGATGAAGAGACGAAGGAAGAAGCCGATTACAGTCTGGTAAATGCCAGCGAAGGTGACATCTTCCAGAACCGAATTTCGACGGAGTCTCCTGTCGGCCAGACGATTATGGGCAAGAAGAAGGGCCAGATCGTTGAAGTTTCAACACCTGTGGGAACGCTTAAATATAAGATCGTCAAGATCGGCAAACCGAGCTGAGAACAGATCTTACATGCAGCGCAACCTTCGGGTTTAGAGAGGACTTCTAAAATATATGCAGGAAAATATTGACCCTAATATACCTAATCAGGTCGAAACTGAACAGGATATGCAGGAACAGATGCGAATTCGCCTGGCTAAGCTTCAGGAGCTTTCTGCTTCCGGACACGATCCTTTTCAAGAAGTCGTTTATGACGTATCGTGTCATACGACAGATATAACGGATCATTTTGAAGAGATGGAAGAGAAGGAAGTCCGCGTAGCCGGACGGCTTCTTTCGCGCCGCGGAATGGGCAAGGTAAGTTTCTGCGATCTTCATGACAGAAAAGGCAGCATCCAGACTTTCACCAAAATCGATGAAATCGGACCGGAAGCTTATGCCCTCTGGCAGAAGCTTGATATCGGTGACATCGTCGGTATCCGCGGGGTCGTTTTCCGTACGCATAAGGGTGAAATCTCTATCCGCACGAAGGAATACACACTGCTTGCAAAAGCACTGCGGCCCCTTCCCAATAAGTTCCACGGATTAAAAGATACAGAACTGAGATATCGCCAGCGTTATGTGGATCTGATCATTAATCCGGAAGTGCGTGATACTTTCGAAAAAAGATCGGCAGTCATCCGTGAGATCAGAAGATACATGGATTCACTTCAATTTATAGAAGTCGAGACTCCGATTCTCAATGCAATTCCCGGCGGTGCAACAGCCCGCCCGTTTGTCACGCATCATAATACGCTTGGCATGGATATGTTTCTTCGAATTGCTCCGGAGCTGTATCTGAAGCGTCTTATTGTCGGAGGATTTGAGCGTGTTTATGAGATTGGGCGTCTTTTCAGAAATGAAGGCATGTCTGTCAAGCACAATCCTGAGTTCACTACAATTGAGATGTATCAGGCATATACTGATCTCCGCGGTATGATGGACCTTGCTGAGAATCTTCTGAGCGAAGTCGCTGAAAAAGTTCTCGGTACAACGGAACTAACCTATCAGGGGACTCCGATAAGCCTTAAGCCCCCGTTTGCACGCATGACGATGATTGAGGCTGTCAAGAAATACTCAGGTGTGGATTTTGCCCTCATATCAACGGATGAAGAGGCACACGAAGCCGCGAGGGCAAAAGGTCTCGAGCCGAATGCTTCCTTAAGAAGAGGCGAAGTCCTGAATTTCTTTTTTGAAATTTTCTGTGAGGAAATGCTTGTCCAGCCGACATTTATCTGTGATTATCCAATAGAGATTTCTCCTCTGACCAAAAAGAAGCCGGGCGATCCTTTCCTTACGGAGCGTTTCGAACTTTTCATAGGAGGACGCGAGTACGCAAATGCTTATTCGGAGCTCAATGATCCGATTGACCAGCGCGAGCGCTTTGCCGACCAGATTAAGAAACGCGAAGCCGGTGATGATGAAGCGAACCTGATGGACGAGGACTTCTGCGTATCCCTTGAATACGGCATGCCGCCAACCGGGGGTATGGGAATAGGTATCGACCGATTCATTATGCTTATTACAGACCGTGCATCCATTCGTGATGTGCTCTTATTCCCGACCATGAAGCCGATTGGCTGATATATGCTATTCAAAGGGGATCCATATGAAAAATAATCCTGACGGCGGCACGCATCCTGAAAAGGGTGAGGGCCGGTCTTTTTCCGGTAAAAGTTCAAATCAACCGGATTCTGATGTTTCTGAAGTTTCTGAAGGATTTCCGGAGCATCTTGACCGTGCTGCAGCTTTTGCGATTCTCGGACTTGACGAGACGGCGAATGCATACGCAGTCGATAACCGTTTCTGGCAGCTTACCAAACGATATCGTGCTGAAAATAATGCTGCTAAGCTCGAAGAGGTTACCGCTGCGTACGAAGTTGCATCCGGCCGGGCAGCAGAAAAGCTTGCCGAGCAGATCGCAGACAAACAAAGCAAAAAGTATTTCGGCAAATCAGCACCTCAGTGGAAAGTATATTTCTACTATACGTGGTGGAAAATTCTTTCTGTCGTCGTCGGACTCATTCTGATCGGATCGTTTGTGTGGCAGATTTTTAACGGCGGCAATTATGATATCAGTATTGTCGGCGTAGGCCATTTTTCTATGGATAATACATATCTTACAAAATATGCCAAAGAAGAACTCGGCTGCAAGAATCCTTATATAACTTCTTCCGATCTGATTGCTGACGGATCCGAACCGCAGAGCAGTGCAACCGTATATGGACCGGCAACAGCCGCTGCATTCCTGAGCGCCAATCCTGATGTAATTATTACGGATGCCAGGACAATGCCTTATTATCTGCCGTCACTTGGTAATATGGACAACTTTTATTCATCACTTACCGAGACGCTGCCGGATACCCTGCTTGACAAAATCACACCGGTTTATTACAGCGTAAAGCAGTACCAGGAATTGACGGCAGAAGAGGGCGATGAAATATCTGTTAATCCGGAAGATGCGCAAGAACATATTTATGGTCTTCAAATAGATGACCCTTCATTTTATGCTGCTCTGGGATTTCTCGATTACTGGGCGGCCCAGGAACACACACTGGTTTTTTCCGTCAGCGCGAATTCGCTTGATGCGGTCAGGGCAGAGAATTTTATCTTATCTATTATGCAGAACCTGAACAAAATCATTGATGAGTATAATGCGGCAGTCGAGGCGGATACGACGGAAGCATCCTGAACGAACTATTTGGGTGTTCCGGATAACTTCGCAGCAGCAAAAAGAATGTCCACCTCTTTGGCGGTCAGTTGTCTGAAAAGACCGCACTCCGGCCCGTTTTCGAGTGTTATTCCTCCGACGCTTTCCCTGTGGAGTGCTGTAACGCTTCGGGAAACGGCGGCAACCATACGTTTTACCTGATGGGTTTTGCCCTCGGTGAGTGTCAGCCTGCATGTATTTTCAGAGGCGAGCTCGAGCCTGGCGGGTGCCAGATGAACACGTTCGTGATCAGGCTCCTCGAGTGTCATTCCGGCTGCAAAGAGTTTGCAGTCCTCCTCCGTAAGGGGCAGCCCGCTGTATGTGACAAGATACGTTTTATCGACATGCCACTTCGGGCTTGTGAGCCGGTGGGCAAGAGTGCCGTTATTTGTCAGCAGTAAAAGGCCGGATGTGTTGAAATCGAGCCGTCCGACCGGCGCGAGTCCTTTGAACAGAAGTTCCTGCGGTATTAGTTCAGCGATGGTCGGGAGACGGCTGTCTTCAAGGGCGGTAAGATAACCGACAGGCTTGTTGAGTGAAATATAAAGGAATCTGGACGATGAAATCTCAGCTCCGTCCAGTGTTATCTGGTCTGCCTGTTCCTCTTTGATCGAAAATGCAGGATCNNCAGAAATGATTTCGCCCTTAAAGCGCACGCGGCCGCCGCGAATCAGGTCCCTGATCTGCGATCTCGTTCCATATCCTGAATTTGCAAGCACTCTATCTATTCTCATAAGTGCATTATAGCAAATTCCGGAACAGTTGCACCGACGAAAGTGAATTGTGGTATAATAGATCTATAAGTGCGTTGATATGAGACGCAATCCTTTTTATAACGATTTTCGGGGAAACAATCAGTTTTAGAGGGTATCATAGGAAGCATTTTCCCTATAGCGCAATTTTCTGAACTTGTCGAATTTCGGTTCGAAGGTTTGTGCGGTTGTGATCTGCGAGGTATATATGGCAGCAAGTATTATCAATATTGAAGAAGGAATGCCTAAAGTAGACGGCGCTATAAAGAAGCTCAAGCTTGAGCTCAATACAATGCGTCGAATCGGGATTCATCAGGTAAAGGTGATTCATGGTTACGGATCTACCGGCTGCGGCGGATCTTTGAAGTCAGCAACTCACGAATGTCTGCGCATTATGAAAAGTGAGGGCAGAATTAAGGGTTTCTGTCCGGGCGAGCAGTTTGGTCCTTTTGAGAAGACCGGAAGATCGCTTATTGAAATGTGCCCTGCGTTCCGTAATGATCCGGACTGGGCAAGAGCGAATGACGGTGTTACGATTGTCGTCTTGAAGTAATCTTCCCCTATACATGTAAGCAAAGCTCTCCGCGATTCATTTTGGCGGAGGGCTTTTTTGTGTCTGGAATTTTGCTGGCGGTTTTACATGAACATAACATAAACCTTACAGAACTTTACTTCGGACTAATCCCCGCCTAAATTTTCGTTGTTATGATTAGGCTACAAACATAAAGGAGGATCAGTAAATGACGAAAAAAGGTAAGGCAGTTCTTGCCGTTATAATTACATCTATAATGCTTATGGGCGTTTCGGCATGCGGTGAAGTGTCCGTTGCAACAGTTGCAACACAGACAGCGACAGCGGCAGCGGCGACAACGGCACCGGCATCTGAAACAACCCCGGAATCATCACTAAGCGGTTCTTTGACACTCACCGGCTCAACCTCCATGGCGGATGTTACTACAGCACTTGCGGAGGCTTTCATGGCAAAGAACCAGGATGTTACGGTATCTGTCGGCGGCAATGGTTCAGGCGAAGGCCCCACTGCAGTAAACGATGGAACGGCACAGATCGGACTGCTCTCAAGAAATCTCAAAGATACAGAGTCACCTGAGGCTTTTGAAAAAGTTATCATTGGCTTTGACGGAATAGCGGTCATAGTGAATGCACAGGCCGGCGTTGACACACTGACATCAGAGCAGGTTACGAAGATTTATAAAGGTGAAATCACCAATTGGAAAGATGTCGGCGGCCAGGATGCTCAGATTCAGTGTATAGGACGCGAGGCTGCATCAGGAACACGCGGCGCTTTTGAAGAGCTCATGGAGATTGAAGACATTGCTGTATATGCTGAAGAGCAGAACTCAACAGGTAATGTAAAGCAGGCTGTCGCAGGAAATCCGAATGCGATCGGATATGTATCCCTGTCAGCTGTCGATGATACGATCGTAGCTATTAAGTTAAATGGTGTTGAGGCTTCTGAAGAAACTGTCAAAGCAGGTGATTATTCTCTTCAGCGCCCCTTCGTTATGATAACAAAGACCGGAACAACGGATGAACTTACAACAGCTTTCCTTGACTTCGTATTCAGTGATGCAGGTATGCAGATTGTCCTCGATGATGGAATTGTTCCGAATCCCGGCAGAAGCTGAAGAATGAATGAGAGGTATTACCTTGGAAACGATTACGCATAATGTTCTCCGGGGGGAAAACAAAGCCAGGCGCAAAGGTTTGCGCCTGGCTGGTTTCCTGTTCGGAATTCTGGGAATAAGCTCAATTCTGTTACCCTTTTCGTCTTTCCTGTTTGAGATATATATCGTTCGCATGACCGGTATTCAACTCCTTCTTTATAATATAAGGCTTGGTCCGGATCTCTTAATCCAGATACCCTTAGGTATGCGGATTTGTCTTGTCCTGTCAATTGTGCTTTCTGCTTCCGGACTTGTCCTTTTATTCCTGAAAAAATATCTGTATGCCAGTCTGGCCCTTTTTGGTGCAGCAGCTGCAGCCTTCATTGAGGTGATATTTGTATCTGAAATAACACAGGCTGCTTCGAGGGCTGGCCTGTCAGCAGCCGGCGGCAGTATGCTTTACGGATGGATCGTATTTTCCCTCTTTACTCTGATCAGTGCTGTCCTTGCCCTTTCCATAAACGGGCTTGAGAAGTCGGCAGAGATGATTTTTAAGCTGTCAGCCAGTATTTCGATAGGCCTTGTCCTTATTATAACCGTGTATATGTTCATCTACGGTTCACCGGCCATCCTTGAAATCGGACTTGGAAATTTTCTCTTCGGAACGGCATGGAAACCAACAGCCTCCAATCCTCAGTTCGGCATCCTTTATATGATACTGGCATCCCTGATAGGGTGTATCGGCGCAATAGCCATAGGTGTGCCGATTGGATTGATGACAGCTGTTTTCCTGGCTGAAATTGCTCCTGGCTGGGTTAAGTCGGTTGTTCGTCCTGCTGTTGAACTTCTGGCAGGTATCCCGTCTGTTATTTACGGATTCTGGGGAATGAAGCTGGTAGTGCCGCTGATAAGGACTACATTTACAAAACTTGGCTACAGTACCACCGGTTCAGGACTGCTGGCCGTTATCCTTATCCTTTCCATTATGATTCTGCCTACAATTGTAAGTGTTGCGGAGACTGCACTAAAAAGTGTACCTCAGGCATATACGGAAGCATCCCTGGCTCTGGGAAATACAAAAATATCTACCATATTTGCAGTTCAGATACCGGCAGCCCGCTCGGGAATTCTAGCCGGAGTCATTCTCGGTGTCGGAAGGGCCATTGGTGAGACCATGGCCGTAATCATGGTTGCAGGCAATATTGTTCAGCTTCCCGGGCTCTTTTCTTCGGTGCGCCCCATGACGGCCGGTATTGCTTTTGAAATGGGGTATGCAGAGGCCGGCCTGCACCGGCAATCCCTTTTCGGGATCGGACTTGTCCTGTTTGTATTCATCATGCTTGTAAATATCACCTTCACCTTTATTTCAAAGAGGGGAGTGCAAATGGATGCGAAATAAGAAAAAAGACATCGTTCTTGGCTCTCTTATCTGGATTTCCGCCGCCGTTACGGTTTCAGTCCTGATTGCAATCCTGGGTTACATACTCTATAACGGTATTCCTCATATGACATGGGATTTCCTGTCGGGCACGTATTCCGCAGCCAAGAACGGAAGCAAGGGCATTTTGCCTATGATCATCAATACAATCTATATTATTCTTCTCAGTCTTCTGCTTGCCACCCCTGTCGGCATAGGCAGTGCGATTTATCTGACACAATATGCCCGGCAGGGCCGACTGGTCGCTTTTGTCAGGTTTGCGACTGAAGTCCTTTCCGGTATTCCGTCCATCCTTTTCGGTTTGTTCGGATATGCGGTTTTTGTCGTACTTTTCCAACTCAAACTGTCAATCATTTCCGGTAGTCTTACCATGATGATCTGCATTCTTCCAACCATTGTACGTACGACCGAAGAAGCACTTCTGGCTGTTCCTTCATCCTACAAAGAAGGTGCAATGGCATTGGGTACCGGTAAGCTGCGTGTGACAATGGGAATTGTACTCCCTTGTGCAATGCCCGGTGTGCTCACAGGCATTATCCTTGCCATGGGTCGAATCGTCGGGGAGACAGCCGCTCTGTTGTTTACCGTTGGTGTTTCGGGCAATGCAATGCCGAAGGGTGACAATGCTTTTGACGCGCTTTTCGGCCATATTCTTGAGCAGGGGAATACGCTCGCACTTCATCTGTATAACTCCGCGATGAACGGCAAAGATCCCGTTTCTGTACCGTTCGCTACGGCTTCTGCATTGCTGATACTCGTGTTTTGTCTGAACCGCCTGGCTGGGTTTTTGTCCCGCCGCCTTAAAAAATGAACAGGAGAAAAAAATGAGTAAAACGAAAATCAGTATTGAACATCTGAATCTTTTTTACGAGGACTTCCAGGCTTTGAAGGATGTTAACCTCGATATCAAAGAACGTGAGATTACAGCCTTTATCGGACCTTCCGGCTGCGGTAAATCTACCTGTATCAAGACTCTTAACCGTATGAATGATCTGGTACCCGGCTGCCGTGTTGAAGGGACAATTATGATTGAAGATCAGGATATCTACAGCAGGGACTGTGATGTCACACTCCTTCGCAAACGCGCGGGCATGGTTTTTCAAAAGCCGAATCCATTTCCCATGACCATATATGATAATATTGCTTATGGACCCCGTGTACATGGCATGCGCAATAAAGCCGACCTGGATGTCGTTGTTGAACAGGCTTTGACAAATGCAGCGTTATGGGATGAGGTGAAGGACCGTCTTAAAGGTTCTGCACTCGGCATATCCGGCGGACAGCAGCAGCGGCTGTGTATTGCCCGGGCTCTGGCGGTTGAACCGGACATCCTTCTAATGGATGAGCCTACTTCCGCACTTGACCCTATATCCACACTTAAAATTGAAGACCTTATGTATGATTTAAAGCAGAAATACACAGTTATCATCGTGACACACAACATGCAGCAGGCCGTTCGTATTTCCGACAAAACAGCTTTTTTCCTTCTCGGGGAAATTGTGGAGTATGGATCGACGATAGAACTTTTTGATAATCCAAAACACAAAAAGACAGAAGATTATGTAACAGGCCGTTTCGGCTGATTAAAATTAAGATAAAAATGCAGGAGGTAATTATGGTTGTCAGAGGCGGATTCGATAAGGAACTTGATAATATACATGCTCAGATTATACGCATGGGAACGCTGACGCAGAATGCAATTGAAGATGCGGTCACGGCTCTTGTTGAAATGGATATAGAGAAGGCAAAACGCGTAATTGCTCAGGATGATGTAATTGATGCTATGGAAAGGGATATCGACCAGGCCTGCGTTGAACTGATCGCCAGACAGCAGCCGGTAGCAAGGGATCTGCGCGACACAATTTCGACGCTTAAGCTGATAACTGACCTGGAAAGAATTGCCGATCATGCAAGCGATATATCTGAAAAAGTATTGATTCTCGATTCGTTCCATACAAGTATTATGATACCTGCCGACCTGATCCGCATGTCAGACATGTCACAGATGATGATTCGGTCTGCGCTTGAGTCCTATGTGACAAAAAATGAAGAAACTGCAGCCCTGGTTGTGCATATGGACGACAAAGTAGATGCGTTATATGATAAAGTAAAAGCATATCTTATTAAGAGGATGCGTCAGGATCCTGACAGTATTGAGCTGCTTACAGAAATTCTTCTCGTATGCAAGTATTTTGAGCGTATCTCCGATCACGCACAGAATGTTGCCGAATGGGTTCTTTTCTATATTCGCGGCAGGAGGCCGGACCAGTTATGAGTAATAGCCCGTTGATCGTTCTTGTCGAAGACGATGCCGTCATTGCAGAACTGATTGAATACAACCTTACCAGTGAAGGTTTTGAAGTGAAAAGCTTTCGAAACGGTGCTGCCATGCTTGCTGCACTTCCCGGAATTGAAGGTATCTGTCTTTTCATACTTGATATTATGCTTCCTGGCATGGATGGATTCGAAATCTGCAGGCACATAAAAGAGTCGCAGAAGTACCCGCTGGTACCGATTGTTATGCTTACGGCTCGCGGCACAGAAAGCGACAAGGTTAAAGGCCTTGAAGCCGGTGCTGATGACTATATAACAAAGCCGTTCGGCATCCGGGAATTTCTTGCAAGGGTAAATGCCCAGGTCAGGCGATACAATACATCCGTTCAGATGCAGGGCTCTGTTGCCGAAGTTTCGGATATTCAGACCGGAACTCCGCAGACGGCGGCTGTGCCGTCCGGGATTTTTCAGGACCAGATCGGCCGGGCCTCCATCAAGGCAGGTAAGCTTGAAATGGCGGGTATCCTTCTTGATGATATACGGCATCGCGTCTATATTTCCGGCCGTGAGATTGAAACGACGAACAGGGAATATGAGCTGTTAAAATTCCTGATGCAGAACAGGGGCGTAGCGTATTCAAGGGATGATTTGCTGAATCACGTGTGGGGATATGAATATTCGGGAGAAACCCGTACGGTTGATGTACATATCCGACAGCTTCGCCGTAAAATAGAAAAAGATGATGCCAACCCTGTTATTATTGAAACGGTCAGAGGACGAGGCTATCGTTTCTGTGAGGGCGAAGAACCTGCGAAAGGATAATGAATGCTCAAAAAACTTCAGATTTTTCTCGTGCTTATTGTGCTCTTGTCGATTTCGATAACGGGCATTTTTTGCATTTATTTTCTTTCAAGTTATTCTGACAGGATGAATGAGCAATTCCTGGCTTCGGCAAGCGAACTTTTTGTGCGCGAAGTTGCCGGAGGAAGCAGTTACGATGAAGCCAGTGCTTACTGCCAGGCTGTTTTTGCTGATGAATCAGATAATCTTCGAATTACAATTATAAGTAATGATGGAACCGTGCTGTATGACAACCAGCAGTCTGCATCAGCAATGGAGAACCATGCAGATCGTGAAGAGGTTAAGTCTGCCCTTTCCACACAGGGGACAGCTACTCAAAAGCGTCACAGTTCTACGCTCGACGCTGATATGCTGTACATGGCAAGGTATTATTCGGATTTGGATCAGGTAATTCGTACATCTATACCGCTCGTGTTTTATCAGGCAGGCGTACAGCAGCTTCAGGTTACTTTTGGCTCTGTAATGGTTGGTTCGGTTATCCTCCTCATTGCTGTAAGCTACATATATACAAAACGATTGACACGTCCGCTGTTTGAACTGCAGAGTGCAGCTGAGACGATGGCCGGTGCTAATTACTCGGCTCGTGTTAAAGTGAATTCGAACGATGAAATCGGAGCTCTTTCGGCTGCATTTAACAGTATGGCGGATCAGCTTGAAAAGGAAGTACATGAGCTTGAAGAGAAGAACGAGCGGCTCGCAGAACTTCAGCTGATGCGTTCTGAGTTTGTAGCGAATGTAAGCCATGAACTCAAGACACCTCTGACATCCATACGTGGTTTTGTTGATACCTTAAGGAATGGACGAATTGTTGATCCGGCTGTACAGGCCCGTTTCCTCGAAATCATTGACATCGAAGCGGAAAGGCTTCACCAGCTGATCAGCGATATCCTGCAGCTTTCTGAAATCGAAGGTATGGAAAGTGATCTGGAGCTTCAGAAATTTGATCTGTCCGCGCTGCTCGATGATGTCGCGACACTTCTTGATGATAAGGCAGGCGAACGCCAGGTATCCATTATTGTTGAGGACAGTGAACCCCTGCCGGTACTGGCAAGCCAATACCGGATCAAGCAAATCCTTATCAATCTGGCCGATAATGCAATCAAATACAACCGACAGGGCGGACGGGTATACATCCGTGCAACTCGCGAGCCTGACAGGATGGTTGCGATCCGTGTCAGGGATACCGGTGAAGGAATTCCGGCCGATCACCTGGCTCGTGTTTTTGAGCGGTTCTATCGCGTCGACAAGAGTCATTCGCGTGAAATGGGCGGAACGGGGCTCGGTCTCTCGATAGTCAAGCATATTGCACAGCTTTATGATGGGACAGCAACCGTTGAAAGCACCCCGGGCGTCGGGAGTGTCTTTACAGTCAGACTGCAGATAGCTGATGACCTTCACTGATATGATCAAATGATATGCACTCCCGGAACAATTATTTTGTTATAATTTGAGCAATTGGTTATACGTCATTTTAGATAGGAGTGTGATGATTTTGGAATATACATGGCCGGATTTTGTGCAGGAATGCAGGCAGTGCGAGAATTGTTCGCTTTCTTCAACAAGGAAAAATGTTGTTATTTACCGCGGTGCCATTGAAGCACCGCTCATGTTTGTCGGGGAAGGTCCCGGGGCGAATGAAGATGAGCAGGGAGAACCTTTCGTAGGTCAGGCAGGGAGACTTCTGACTCTGCTTCTTGAAGCTTATGGATTTACCGCGAATGACTATCACATCTGCAACATTGTCAAATGCCGGCCGCCTGAGAACCGTGTTCCGACCCGTGATGAAGCCAAGTGCTGCATGCCGCTCCTTGCTAAACAGATTCGTTTTGCCAAACCCAAGGTTATTGTTCTTCTTGGCGCAACGGCATATAAGTATTTCCTGAATCCAACGGATCCGATCAGTAAAGCCCGTGGTAAATGGATCGAGAAATCAAAATACCTCATCCTTCCGACCTACCACCCGGCCTATATTCTGCGAAATAACCGTGAACGTATCGCTCTGTGGCAGGATATTGGAATGGTGAGGGCTAAGATGGAAGAACTTGGACTTATTGAACCGCTTCCGAAGCTTCCGGATATGCCGTCGGGCAGAGGGTGATGTATTTTAAGAATTTTATATAAACATATTTGAATTTTTGAATATTTTCTTTGTTTTCGCATTTCATTTTCCTGATCTATTCGGTATAATTGAATACAATAATGTTATCAATACAGACCAGTAGGAGGACAATACATGAAAGTTATTATTATCGGCGGAGTTGCAGGAGGTGCAAGTGCGGCTACGCGTCTGCGCCGTTTGTCAGAAGATACAGAGATACTCCTTTTCGAAAAGGGTGAGTATATTTCTTACGCTAACTGCGGACTGCCCTATTATCTGGGCGGAACGATTACTGACAGGGAACGCCTGATTGTCACGAAAGCCCAGCTTCTGAGAGACCGCTTTTCCGTGGATGTCCGGGTGAGATGTGAAGTCGTTGCAATCAACCGTGAGGCAAAGACCGTTACCGTACATGACTTAAGCCTTAACCGAACATATGAAGAATCATATGATAAGCTGCTGCTTTCACCTGGTGCAAACCCGAAAGTATTTGATTTACCCGGCGTTAAGTCCGAAGGAATATTCACCCTGCGTACCTTGACGGATACTTTTGTGATCGATGATTATATCCGCCTCAAGGATCCGAAGCGTGCCGTTATTGTCGGCGGCGGGTTCATTGGTGTTGAAATGGCCGAGAACCTCAAGGAACGCGGCCTCGAAGTAACACTGGTTGAATTTATGGATCAGGTACTGACTTTCCTCGACAAAGAAATGGCTATTCCGATTCATCAGAATCTTCGTGAAAACGGCGTTCATCTGCGACTTGGTGTCGGCGTAAAAAGCTTCGCGCTTACGGAGTGCCGGACTAAGGGGCCGGAGGTAAGTAAGCCTGTCACGCTCACCCTGTCGGATGATTCACAGCTGACAGCGGATCTTGTCATTCTTTGCACAGGTGTTGTTCCTGACAGCAGCCTTGCATCAGGTGCCGGTCTTGCAACAGGACTCGGCGGATGTATCCAGGTTGATGATCAGTTCCGGACATCCGATCCTGCTATTTTTGCTGTCGGCGATGCAATCTGTGTAACTAGTATGATCAGCGGCAAAGAAGTACTGATCCCGCTGGCCGGACCGGCAAATAAGCAGGGCAGGGAAGCTGCAGAGATTATGCTTTCCGGTAAAACAGCAGGACCTGCAGGAAAGAGCGCCCGCCATGTTCAAGGCAGCAGCGTCGTTAAGGTTTTTGACTTGATTGCTGCATCGACAGGTTTTTCCGAGAAACAGCTTCAGAGAGAAGGAATTGAGTATAAAAAAACATATATTCATCCAACCAGCCATTCAAGTTATTATCCTAATGCCACAAATATCAGCATGAAAATGCTGTTTACTCCGGAAGGCAAGATTCTTGGAGCACAGGCTGTAGGATATGACGGTGTTGACAAACGTATCGATGTTGTTGCAACCGTCCTTCGTCTCGGCGGAACGGTATACGATCTTGAAGATCTTGAGCTTTGCTATGCCCCTCCTGTATCTTCGGCAAAAGATCCTGTTAATATGCTTGGATTTACAGCTGCAAATATACTCAAGGGCGATGTAAATGTCATCTATCCCGAACAGGTCGACGGGCTTCTGGCTAAAGAAGCATATTTCCTTGACGTGAGTACCCGGGATGAATATGCGATGGGTTCTGTCCCCGGCGCCGTTTCTCTTCCCCTTGATGAACTTCGTGACAGACTTTCTGAAATCCCAAAGGACCAGCCTGTCTATGTATTCTGCCGCGTCGGCCTGCGAGGATATATTGCTTCACGTATGCTTACCCTGCATGGCGTTGACGCATATAACCTGAGCGGGGGCTACCGTACGTATAATGTGATTCGTCAGGAAGAAAAAGCAGTTAAGAAAACGATCAGCGATATGGAAAAGGCTTCCGCAGAAACTGTGGTTGTTGTACCTCCCATATCGACGGCTCCCGTAAAATCCCTTACTGTTGATGCATGCGGGCTTTCCTGCCCCGGCCCGATCATGAAAGTGGCTGAAGGAATGAAAGATCTGCTTGCTGGAGAAGTACTTCATGTAACCGCAACGGATCCGGCCTTTGCATCAGATATCAGTGTCTGGTGCGAACGCACCGGCAACACTCTTGTAGCTATCAAGCGCGACAAGGGCGTGTATACGGTCGATCTTCAAAAAGGCACTTCAGCTCAGCCGGCAGCCGCCGGATCGGCCGGTGAAGCCGTATGCGGAACTGTTTCAGCCGGAAACGACAAGACAATGGTCATTTTCAGCGGGGACCTTGATAAAGCCCTTGCTGCATTCATCATTGCCAACGGAGCTGCAGCCATGGGACGCAAGGTGACATTGTTCTTTACATTCTGGGGATTGAATATCTTAAGAAAGAGCACGCATGTCCCCGTTAAAAAGAACCTGATTGAAAAAATGTTTGGAATGATGATGCCGCGCGGCGCTAAAAAACTGGGCCTTTCCAATATGAACATGGGCGGAATGGGCGCTTTAATGATCAAAAATATCATGAAGCAGAAGAACGTCCAGTCTCTCGAAGAGTTAATTCAGGCAGCCATGGCCTCGGGCGTCCGTGTTCTGGCATGCCAGATGTCTATGGACCTGATGGGAATTAAGGAAGAAGAACTCCTTGAAGGCGTTGAACTTGCGGGTGTAGCCACCTTCCTCGGTTCGGCGGAGCTCTCAGATACGAACTTATTCATCTGATTTACGAAAGTGCTTATATACAGACAGAAGAAAGGCCAGCCGGTATCGGCTGGCCTTTCTTTAAAATGTTACTTTGATTTGCGGCGGAACCTTTGCGAATTTGCAGCTTCAGATAAAATTAAATCGGGTCATTTGTTTTGTAAAGCAACAGTTATTTTGGTGTCTTTCCTTGTATCTTTTTCTTGCTGTGCCTCTTTACGACTACAATAATCACGATAATAATGGCTCCGACGATAATCGCAGGAATAATGAGATAGCTTATCGCGATGAAGATGATTCCGATGGCATTGACCGTAAAGCTGAGGCTGTTCGAGAACCCTTTCTGGACGCTGTTCCAGATGTAATCAAAACTCCAGCGGGCCAGTAGTCCGCTGTTTGCGTCAGGGTCCGGTGATGTGGGAGGAGGGGTAGGCTGCGTGATGGAGATCATCACGGTAGAATAGCCGACCAGATTATCCATTAGACGAATCTGGCCTTTAAGGGATTCGATTTCGCTTTGTACTGTGTCGAGTTCGCGGCGTACGTTAAGAATATCTTCGATTTTAACGGCCTTAGCCATGATCTCAAGAAGCTGCGCCTCTTGTGCCAGCGCATTGGTCAGTCGTGACTGGACATCAACATAATCGGCTGTAACATCCTGTGAGCCCATGCTTGAGGAAAGAACCTCACCGACTTTCCCGACTTGCTCCGTGAATTCTTTGAGCTTTTCAGGAGGAATGCGGACTGTGATCGTGCCAGAGGCAGAATTTTCATATTTATTGTAACTTGAATCAGAAACATACCCGCCGAGTGCCGCAGCTTTCAGCCCCAATTCTGATATGGCCTTATTGGCATCTTCGGCTTCCATTGAAATACTGACTGTATAAATGATCTTTTTACCAGAATCGGCAATGTTGCCGGGATCGATGATGACGGCATCCCCGTCCTGTATGTCATCTTCAGGAGCAGCATCTTTTTCTGTGGCTGCTGCAGCTGCAGTTGTCATTGAAGGAGCTGCGCCGCCGTCATAATCGTTTGCCGTTTCCGATTTGCTCGAGGCCGCACAGCCCGAAAGGATGAAAATCAGCGATAGAGTTATTGCAAGAAACCTGATTTTTTTCATCATATAAAACCCTCCTTTTTCTGTGATACCAGTATGTACGTATGAAAACTTTATGTCAATATTGTTTGACAGCAATCAGTTTTCTATATCTGGAACGGGCCCGTCCTGTCCTGAATCCCGGGATACAAATATGTTCAATATTTTTTTAGAAAGCCAGGGCGAATAACTTGCCTGAAAACTATTGCGCAATTCATTCTGTTTTGGTATACTCTTTTCCGTTGACTACGCTATAGTTGGTGTCCAGAGCACGCGTACAGCATGGCTATTGCCGAATTGTGTAACGGTAGCACGACTGCCTCTGGAGCAGTTTGTTGGGGTTCGAATCCCTGTTCGGCAGCCAGAAGATAAGCCCCGGAATGTAAATTCCGGGGCTTTCTTATTGGAGATTCAGTCAGCAGTGCTTTTTACAGCTGGTTTTAAAGAAGCCAGTATAGATGATCTTTCGATAATTCAAAGCCCAGTTTCATCTGGAGTCTGATTGAGGGCTCATTATCTTTGAAAATTTGTCCGAACGGGACCTAGCCGTTTTTCAGCATATGATTAATCAAAAAGCTCTCAAGGGCGATTCCGATTTTTTGTCTTCGGTATTCCGGATAAACTTCAAGAAGACCGAGGCTGCCTTCGGCATGGATACCAATGAAACCGACAAGTTTTCCGTCAATAAAAGCTCCGAATATACTGCCTTCACGTAATAAGTTGCCTATATATTGAGGATCGTCCGCTAAATGATAGTGCTCCCGGATTTCGGGCAGATACTTTTCATCCAGGCTTCGAATTATAACCTTATCAGATTCCGGAAGCAGGTCTGATTTCGTATAAACCGCCTGAATGCAGTCATAGCACTCAACATATCCAAATTTTGCCTGTAGTATGGTAACGCAATAATCCTGATGTGCTACGAAAAGCTCGGGTTTTTCTACAGAATCAACAATTACACGGGCAATTTCAGGATTAGATGAGGACAGCATCAGAGCGCTGCTTTTTGTTTCCCTGAGAAGTACTGCGTTCCTGTCAGCATAAATTATATCAGCATGCCCTCTTCGGATTGGTTCGAGCATACCCATATGCAGCAGGGGATTCTTCCCCAGATAATGAATAGCTTCCTCAATAATATGATCAGTCATTTCAGCACCGCCTTATTCAGTAACATCTTATCATATCAGGGAAAAAACCGCCGGCTGGTGAGTTAATCATCAGCCGGCGGCATTTTATTGTGTCAGGCAGCGGTGCTTTCTTCCGGTTATTTTTAGATTAATATATTTTTTCGAAGATCGCCTTAATTTCGCATACCAGCGGTGAGCGGGGGTTGGTGCCTGTGCACTGGTCTTCAAATGCTTTTACGGCGAGTCCTTCGAGATCCCTGAAGTAATCTTTTTCAGAGATTCCGTTCTCGGAGACTTTTGTCGGGATATGAAGTGTGGTGTTCAGGTCGCGGATTGCCGCGACGAGGGCCGCAACACCCTGCTCCGTCGTTTCAAACCTGAGTCCGATATGTCTGGCGATTTCTGCATAGCGCTTGTCAGCTATAAAGGTCTCATATTTCGGGAAGGAGACGAACTTGGTCGGCTTTTGGGCATTGTACTCAATGACATAGGGCAGGAGGATAGCATTGGCACGGCCGTGCGGGATATGAAATTCACCGCCGAGCTTATGGGCCATAGAGTGGTTGATACCAAGGAAAGCGTTGGAGAAAGCCATGCCGGCGATGCAGGAAGCATTGTGCATCTTTTCCCTTGCTTTACGGTTTAAAGGGTTCGAATAGGACTCAGCAAGGTTTTCGAAAACAAGCTTGATGGCATGCAGGGCGAGTCCGTCTGTATAATCGGAGGCAAAAGTTGAAACATATGCTTCGATAGCATGGGTAAGGACGTCCATGCCTGTATCTGCTGTAATACCTCTCGGGACGGACATTACGAAGTCAGGATCGATAATCGCGACATCGGGTGTCAGCTCATAATCAGCCAGTGGATATTTGATGCTTGCTTCCTTGTCAGAAATAACAGCAAAAGATGTTACTTCAGAGCCTGTTCCGCTTGTCGTAGGTATAGCGACGAGTTTGGCTTTGCGTCCGAGGTGGGGGAATTTGATAATTCTCTTTCTGATATCCATGAATTTTAAAGTCAGGGACTTAAAATCAAGGTCCGGATTCTCATAGAACATCCACATACCCTTTGCAGCATCCATAGATGAGCCGCCGCCGAGTGCAATGATGACATCCGGCTGGAATCGCTTCATTGCTTCTACTCCGCGGTAGATGGTCTGAATGTCAGGATCCGGCTCAACATCAGAGAAGATCTCGCAGTGGACGTATTCCCTGCGTTTTCTCAAATAGTAAAGAACCTTGTCAACATATCCGAACTTAACCATCGATGGATCGGTAACGATAAAGGCTTTGGTAATGTTCGGCATTTTTTCCAGATATTGCGTGGAATCAAATTCGAAAAAGATTTTTTCCGGAATTTTGAACCACTGCATATTCGTCCTCCGCTGAGCGACTCTCTTTTTGTTGACGAGGTTAACGGCAGAGACATTGGAAGAGGTGGAGTTCTTGCCGTAAGACCCGCAGCCAAGTGTCAGTGACGGCATATTCGTATTATAGATATCACCGATAGCACCGTGGGAAGACGGCGAGTTGATGATAAGGCGGCTGGCCTTGAGGCGGGCGGAATATGCATCGGTTACTTCTTTGTCTTCCGCATGAACGACAGCAGAGTGTCCGAGTCCGCCGAATTCGATGATTCGTTCAGCTGTCGAAATGCCCTCTTCTGTGGTATTAACAACATAATAGGCAAGGATCGGACTGAGTTTTTCAACGGAGAGAGGGAAGGAAGGGCCGACACCGGTCAGTTTGGCAAGGAGTATTTTTGTATTTTCAGGAACATGGATGCCGGCAAGTTTTGCGATGCTGTATGCTGTCTGACCGACGATGGACGGTATCACTGTCGGGTGTGCACCCGGTTTGATGACTGCAGCTTCAAGCTTTCTGGTCTCGTCGTCAGTCAGGAATACGCAGGCATTATCTTTCATATATGCTTCGAATTCATCAGAGATTTCAGCGTCAACGATAGCTGCCTGTTCGGATGCGCAGATCATGCCGTTATCGAATGTTTTTGACATCATCAGGTCTGTAGCGGCACGCTTGACATGGGCTGACTTGTGTATGTAGCAGGGTACGTTGCCGGGGCCTACGCCCAGGGCAGGCTTGCCGGTGCTGTAGGCAGACTGTACCATTGCCGATCCGCCTGTTGCGAGAACCATTGCGACGCCGGGGTGGTTCATCAGGAGTGTTGTCGCATCAATGGACGGTGTCTTAACCCACTGGATACAGTTTTCAGGTGCACCGGCTGCGACAGCCGCATCATACATAATCTTTGCAGCCATGGAGCTGCACTTCTGCGCAGAAGGATGAAAAGCGAAAATAATCGGATTTCTTGTCTTTATAGAGATGAGTATTTTGAACATAGTGGTTGAGGTGGGGTTTGTGACAGGTGTAACTGCACAGACAACGCCTACAGGCTCAGCAATTTCAATATAATCTTCATACTCATTCTGTTCCACGACGCCGACCGTTTTGGAACCCTTGATACTATGATACACGTATTCGGTTGCGAAGATATTCTTGGTGACCTTATCTTCGAAAACACCGCGTCCTGTCTCATCGACGGCTGCCCTGGCAAGCGTCAGGTGTGCTTCAAGGCCTGCTTCGGACATTGCCTTGACGATGTCATCAACTTGAGTTTGGGACATTGTGAGGAATTGTTCGAGAGCTTTTCTCCCGTTTGCAACTAACTCATCAATCTGTCCGGGAACGGGGTTCATAGCAGGAGCTTGGGAAACCGGGGCGGATTCAATCGGTTCTGTCACTTTTGCGGTTGGTGCTTTAACTGATGTTGTAGCCATTGTTGTCCCTCCAAAACGATTTTCGTTTTCTTTTGTTTGTTTTCAAAACGTTTTTGTTTTGTCTGCGATCATTATAGATTTGTTTTCAAATAATGTCATTTGTACATATTTACCAAAATAAATTAGAAAACGAGAAAAAATTTGGTATGTTTTTTGTGGAATATGTTTTCGAGTTAATACGATTGTTTTGGTCAAAAAGACGTAAAAAGCCAAAACGAAAATCATTTGTTGACAATTTGCAAATTGATTGGTAGGATTTGTATCGAAATAAAAATCATTGGTACTGAATTGGCACTGACATTTTCAATCGACATTTTGCTGGAGGCAAATATGATTAACCTTGAAAGAAGAAAAAGAATACTTGAACTTTTGGAAAAAGAAGGACAGGTAACGACACTCGAGCTTGAAAACAGTCTCGGGGTTACCGGCGCGACGATAAGAAGCGATTTGCGCGAGATGGATCGGGAAGGCGCTATTGTGCGTTTTCATGGAGGAGCGGCACTTGCAGACCAGAGCCGCCAGTCTTCGCCGAATCAGAATTATATGAGAAGAAGTGTCATGCATGTTGCCGAGAAAATGGCGATCGGAAAAGAAGCTGCCAAGCTTGTTTCTGACGGTGAAACCATATTCATTGATGCAAGTTCTACTGTTTTTTATATGCTTCCCTATATAAATCACGTTGAAAACTTGACAATAGTGACCAATGGCATTCATACTGCCATGGAGATTCAACGCTATAGTAATTTTAAAACCGTTTTGGTTGGTGGCGTACTGCGTTCCCATTCCGGAGCAATTGAAGGTCTTTTGTGCGAGGACATGCTGAGAAAAATCAGTGGAGACAGCTATTTTGTTTCCGGTAATGGTTTTTCCCTTGCAGCGGGACTTACGGGAAACAATTTCTATGAACTCGAGCTCAAACGCCGCTTTGCGGAAAAATGTAGAAGAAGAATTGCTCTGATTGATTCAAGCAAGCTCTGCAATGATTCAACTTCGTCTTTTATTTCAAGCGAGCAGGTAGATGTATTAATAACGGATTCCGGTATAGCACCGGATCAGATTCGCAGAGTTCGTGAAGCGGGCATTGAGTTGATTGTTGCGCAGATGGATGACCAGAATCAGAATTGAGACGGTAACATTTCCGTCTCCAGTAATAGGAGAAAATATGGACGATTTTTCATTTTCCGCTCTTCCGATCTCTGAGGAGATACTTAGGGCACTTTCAGACATGGGCTTTGAAGAGGCTACACCGATTCAGGCAGAGACGATTCCTCATATCCTGGAGAGCCGGGATCTTCTCGGACAGGCTCAGACCGGAACAGGCAAGACATGTGCGTTTGGTATTCCGGTCATTGATTCGGTTGATACCGGATCCAATCACATCCAGACACTTATCCTGTCTCCCACAAGAGAGCTGGCCATCCAAATCGCAGAAGAACTTCACAACGTAGCTAAATATAAAGAGAGTGTCCGAATTGTCGCTATTTATGGCGGACAGCCGATTGACCGCCAGATCCTGGCACTCAAGCGCAAGCCTCAGATCATCGTCGGAACACCCGGACGTGTTATGGACCATATGAGAAGAAAAACCCTCCGTCTGGAAAGTCTTGAAAAGATCGTGCTTGATGAAGCCGATGAAATGCTCAACATGGGATTCAAGGAAGATATTGATACAATTCTCGAGTCTACTCCGGACAATGTGCAGAAAGTATTCTTTTCTGCCACAATGCCCAGAGCCATCGTTGAATTGACTAATAAGTATTTACGTGACCCGATTCATGTCAAAATTGCTGCAAAGGAACTTACGATTCCTCTTGTTGAACAATTCTACATTGAAGTAAGGGAGTCTAATAAGGTCGAGATCATGTCCCGGCTGATCGACGCCGGAAATGTCAACCGTGCCCTTGTATTCTGCAATACAAAGAGGAAAGTTGATGAACTTACTGACAAGCTCAATACCCGCGGTTATTCTGTCGAAGCTCTTCATGGGGACATGAAACAGGCTTCTCGTGACCGCGTTATGAAGCAGTTCCGTTCAGGCAAGCTTGACCTGCTTGTTGCGACCGATGTTGCTGCCCGCGGAATTGATGTCGACGATATTGAAGTCGTATTTAATTATGACCTTCCTTCTGATGATGAGTATTATGTTCACAGAGTCGGCCGTACAGCCCGTGCAGGAAAAACAGGAAAAGCGTATACATTTGTTGTCGGCCGTGAAATTATCGACCTGAAAAACATTCAGCACGCTGTCAAAGCTATGATCAGCCGTGCAAATATTCCGACACTTATGAATGTTCAGGAAAGCAGGATCACCGGTGTTCTTGCAGGAACGGGAGATGTGCTTGCCAAAGGCGATCTTTCCGACTATATCAATTATATCGATCAGTATACTGAAGGCCTGAATGTTGCAGGCGATGATGATCATTTCTATACAACAACTGACGTTGCCGCAGCGCTTCTTAAACAGCTGTGCGGTGAGTCACTTGCTCAGCGCGATGAGATTCAGGAAGTCATTCCTTATGAAGAAATGGCAAAAATGAGAAGAAACCGCGAGCTTAACGGAGGGGCACCACAGCCGAACACCAGAAATCACGGCAAAAATGTTGAACCCGGAATGCAGCGCCTTTTCTTAAATGTCGGAATAAAGGATCACATGCGCCCGAATCAGATTGTCCAGTTCATTGCCTCCAACGGAGAGATTCCGGGCAAGGCTATCGGAGCCATCGCAATTTTTGACGAATATACTTTTGTTGATGTTCCTTCCGAAGTCGCTGAGCAGGTAGTCAGAAAAACGGATAAGGAAAGAATTGGAAGAACGGTTGTAAATGTTGAATTGAAGAGGGACTCACAGGAAGGCGCCGGTTCGGACAGGAGTTTTGCTCCCCGTAAGACAGCTGATACTTTCCGCCCTGAATCAAGACCTTACAGTGACAAGAAACGCTCTGATTCAAAGCCCTACAGCGACAAGAAACATGCCGATACCAAGGCTTCAGGTGAGAAGAAACGTACTTATTCCGATAAAAAGAAGCCTGAATCGTCAGATAAGCCCCGTGAGAGAAAAAAGCGTACTGAAGATTGATTCACTCAATTTGAATTCTGAATCGAAACCCGCCCGCGAAGCTTAATTGGCTTCCCGGGCGGGTTTTTGAAACTGTGTCATAAAAAAGCAGGCAAAAGATCATTCTTCTGCGGCGGTTGAACCTGCAATCAGCAGCCGCTGCTTGAATTTCTTCGGAGTCATGCGGCGATGCCTCTTAAATTGCGTAATAAAGTAACTGGCGTTTGAAAAGCCGGTTTCCATAGCAATCTGGCTGACATTCTTATCAGTGCGGACCAGGAGCTTCTCTGCTTCTGTGACCCGGATATAGGTAAGGTATTCAGAGAATGTTTTCCCGATGGATGCCTTGAAGAACCTTGAAAAATAGCTGTAGCTCATGTTGCACAGGGACGCCATCTTTTCAGCGCTTACCGTATTCATATAGTTTTGATCAATGAATGTCAGTACACTTTCAAGACGGTTAATATCTTCGTTTCTCATGTTGGACGTCATTCCAAGATCCAGACCCTGAGCATGCCATTTGCGAAGAAACCACAGAAAGATCTGACAGATATCTGCACGGACTGCAAGTTCAAACCCGTATTTTCGACTGCTGTATTCATTGTGCGCGTCTTCTACTAAAGATCCGACATTTGTTTTGGTCAGTTCGTTTGAGGAAATGACTCGCTGCGGCGAAGAAGTTGACATGATAAAAGGCATAATGTACCTTGCTTCAAATGTCGTTCTTGATGTGGAAAACAGTACATATGGGTCAAACTGAAGACAAATGTACCGGCAAAGAGGGAACAGTCTGAAAGCATGCGGTTCTTTTGAATTGACAAGCAGAAGATCCCCGTCGGAGATGCTGAATTCATAGCCGCTCACAGAGGCCATGAAGGTTCCTTCAAGTACGTAGATGATTTCGATGTACTCATGATAATGCGCACCAATCTCATTGCACCGTGGTCCCTGTACATGCATGTGAGAATAAAAGGGGAGAGACTCGCCTTTTTCATTCGGGTGTATATCTTCATATTCCGCACGTATTTGCCTGCTGCAATCCTGGGCTGCAAGATCCATATCTGATTCCTCCCTGCACATATCTGATATTCGGCCGTCAGAGCCAATGTCAAAATATACATATGAGTTTATCAAATGAGTGAATAAATGTCAGTCCCCCAAACGATTGATTGCAAAAATTTGATATTTTTATTTTTTAATGTCGATATCGTTCTTCTTCTTTTTTCTTGTATTTTTTCCTCTTTTAATGTCTGAATGGTCATCCTTGTAATTCTCTTGTTCTTCATCAAAATTAACAAGCCTTGTCATTACTACGTCAGGCTCAATTTTTAATCCGCTGCATATATCGCAGTACTTTACCACGGAGAGATTCGAAAGGCCTTTTTCTATTAGACAGTAGTAGGAATTGTTTATATCAGCTGCTTCCGCAAGTGAGTTCTGAGATTGATTTCTGTCACGGCGTGCCTGCCTGAAAATCTTACCAAGCTTCACTGAGGCATTTCTGATCTGGTGGTTTTCTGAAGAGTCGTCATCGATTGAGGCGATTTTGTCTATACTTTTAAAGTTGCATTTCTTACAGTTTAGGTTGCTGTCGTTTGAGTTGAATCCTGCAGCTGTGTTTCCGGATGACGAGTTTCTGCTGGCGCTTTTCGCGGTAGATTTGTGACCTTCTAGTTCATTGTTAGACGGATCCGCTTCATTTGTAAAAAACATCTGGAACTCCTCCTGTGCTTGGACCTAATGCCCTGCTATTTATCATACCTAAAATTTATATGATATTGGTATTCATAATATATTCACATGTTTTTCACAGTCAATATGATATATACACATTTTTGTCAAGATTCATAAATTTTTTTCTATTTTCTTTTTCAATTTATGATTCAATCGAAAATTTAATAAGATCAATACGATATTTGTAAAAAAATAACCGTATTGAATTTACCGTATCGATTGGCTGGCGTATAATGAACGGTAATTGAGTAGATAGAGAGGGATTTGTTATGGCAATGAATACAATCCGGCTACCTGCTTGGCTTTCTATGGGAATGATTTTCCAGCAAGGCGTTCCGCTTTTGCTGTATGGATATGCACAGCCTCATTCGACGATAAAGCTCGAAGTAGTTAAAGATCCGACGGATGGCCGTAAAGTATCAAAACTTGATACTGACTACGGAATCGTTTTGAGCAGAGAGTCAAGGTCTGATGACGCAGGAAAATTTTCCTTTGAACTGCCGGCATATAAGCCTTCAACAGACGCATATACACTTTTATTCAGTTCTTCCGGCGAGACTGTGGCGGTCAAGGATCTCCGCTGCGGAGATGTATGGCTGATGCTTGGATCCGTACCGTTCTGTACTCCGATTTCGAGTACAAGTGCGCCGAGGACACCACTGAAAGATTCGGCATTACATCTTATCCGTTTCTTTGTTTCATCCCGCTCGGGCTTGAAGCAGGGCAGTCAATATTCATTTTCTCCGGTGGAGTCCCTGGAAAATGCGTCATGGATCTCCGTCCGTGACGGTGCGGCGCTTGCCGGCGTATCATCCGCCGGTTTTTCGCTGGCATACCACCTCGCCGATCAGCTCCATTATCCGGTCGGGATTATTGACCTTGCGACCGAAGGTTCTGCAATATATAGTTGGATTTCAAGGAACTCATTCGAGTCCGACCCTGATTTGTGTGCAATTTTGAAAGAACGGCGCCTGTTTCTTGATGAGACAGACTGGAGCCGCCGCTTCGGAGCAGGCTCTTCCGAGCTGCAGGAATCTCAGACGCCTTTCAGGGAAATAAAGGTTCCGGCTGCTCTTGCTGAACCTGCAGCAAGTGTGCCTGCGAAAGATCTTTCTGCCGGCGGAAACCATATTACAAGCAATAAAAAATTGATGTCTGAACTTCCGAAACCGCATTCTGATAAGAAAGTGGAGCCTTTGAGGGATATTCCGGGCGAGAGGCTTATGACTGCCCTTTATAATCATAAACTGCATCCTCTGAAGAATATGAGTATCCGCGGTATTCTGTTTGCACCTGATGAAAGAGACAGCATTTTCTCAGTACAGTACGAGACGCTTCTTCGTGCTATGATTTCTGACCTGACTGTGGTTTTCGGACCCAGAAAGATTCACAGCCGTCAACATATACCGTCGTTGATCCTTCTACACCTGCATCCGGAATATCAGGATCCATCTGATCCGTTCCGACTGGTACATTTTAATGAGTCTCTTTCATCCATTCGCAGGCGTCTCCCTATGCCGATAGGCATTTTGAGCCAGCATGATATGCTGCTGCCCGATAAAGCTGTAACATTTTATATTGGCCGACGGCTGTCCTTTATCGCGCTTGGACTTCACTTTACTCCCAAAATGCCTACCTCATCGCCGGAATGCGTCGGTGTGGAAATAGTCGGTAATAAGATTATGATCTCGTTTGATAATACCAGCGACGGTTTGAAGCTTGCAGAGAATGAATCTATTCTGCGCGGTTTTTCTGTCTGCGGAGCTGATAAGGTGTATCGTCCGGCTCATGCCAAAATACTCCACGGAGTACGCGTCATGATCTGGCATGACGATATTTCTGAGCCGAAAGGCGTCACATACGGATATTATCCAATTCCGCATGGTTCGACATTCAGAAACAGGGCAGATCTGCCTGTTCTCCCATTCCGGTTCGACCGGTCGGATGCGACTTATTCTCCTGACCTGACTTTTACACGATGTGATCAGCTGACTTTTATCGGCCTTGAGAAACCGGATTCGGATTTTTCAATGTTGCCTGTATATGAAGTATGCAGGGGTAACGGCAAAATATTTCTTGAAACGCTTAATAAGACAGAAGGTTCGGGTTCACTTAGGATTGAATATGAGACGCAGGACGGATCGTTCGCCTTTGCGCCCATTCTTCGATATGCATCTATATATGCTCCGCTCGATCTCACTTCGTTTAAGCATGTCAAAGTTGATGTTTTCAACCCGGACCAGCAGACGAAGAAGCTCATGATTTCCGGATTTGAGGGTACTGCGGAGATCAAGTCCGGACTTATGTGGCAGACTTTGCAGCTGACTTATGCAGGCTTGCTGCCGATGAAGGTAAACACATTTGAGATCAGTATCCTGGATCCCCAGAAGAAAGGCTCTGTTTATATTGACAATATTCGCTTTCTTTCCTGAAATATCAGCGTTTACGTCCGTTTTTGCACGCAGAGTTGTTAATAATCGAATAGAAATGTTAAAATGTAATTTCAACTAATGATATTATCCGGAAGGTGAACTTCGATGTTTGAAGATTTGCTCCCAGCTGTTGAAAAAAGTATCCTCGAGGCTTCAGGATCCATTCCTGTAGTCTTTGAAGGAATTGAGCACAATTTTGAAAAAAGCACTCCTGTACCGACTGTAAGCAAGCATTCTTCGCATGAACTGATGTATCTTCGCGGAGGACGAACTGAATTTGTCATTAACGGTAAGACAGTGCTGCTTGAAAAGGGATCCACCCTGGTCATCCGGCCGAACGTAAGTCATGCAATCAAAGTCTTAAGCGGGCACGCTGACATGGTAGTCCTTTACTTTGGCTTTTCACAGGATATCCGGGAAGCACAGATCGCTCTTCGGACGCCCTCTGAAAATGCGAGGCAGAGTCAGGAGAAGCGTAAGCCCGGCCCGTCTGTTCCGGCGGCTCTTATGGGAATTTCTACAGAGACGCTGGAGAGTTTTCTTGATTTTGCAAAGGGAGAAGAAGGCGACGATGCTCCAAGCTCCCCGTACCTTGTCATTTCAGGCAAAAGCCGCCAGGATATCGGAGCCCTTGTTGAACGCATTATGAAAGAGAGCAGCCAGGATTCTTTCGCAAAGGACCTTATGATGCAGTTCCTTGCCATGGAACTGCTTGTAACACTGTCGAGAGCATTGCGTGAAGAATGGGAGGAGAGCCTTCGGGTCAAGCACGGGAAGGCCAGGGAACTTGTTCTGATCGCGCGGGATTATCTTGTTCAGAACCATGACCGGGGTATTTCTGTAGCTGATGCAGCCTCCTATGTTTTTTTAAGCCAGGGGTATTTTACCAGGGCATTCCGCGACGAGATAGGGATAAGCCCGATGGGTTTTTTAATGCAGGTCCGTGTTAATCACGCCTGCAAGCTCCTTGCGCAGAGAGACATCAAAGTGAGCGGAGTTGCACTTCAGGTTGGTTTTTCCAGCCCCCAGCGCTTTAATGTGGCGTTTAGAAAGCATATGGGCATGACACCGATGCAGTATCGCCAGATGGTTCTCGGAACCGACAAAGAATACAGCTACACCTAAGGAGGACAATTTTTTGGATCACGATGAATTTTCGGTACCGGAAGAATCGGTACATGTTGTAGATCTTCCCCGTATTGAGAGGGCAGTCAGGGAAATACTGCTTGCTGTGGGTGAAAATCCCGACAGGGAAGGCCTTCAGGAGACACCGTCAAGGGTAGCACGTATGTATGCCGAGGTTTTTTGGGGGCTGCAGCGGGATATTCACAAGGATATCAAGATTTTCAACGAACCGGGCAATGACGAAATGATATTGATCGGAGATATTCCGTTCTATTCAATGTGTGAACACCATCTCCTGCCTTTCATAGGTAAGGCTCATGTTGTATACATACCCAAAGGCGGACGGATCCTGGGCCTGTCCAAGGTTGCCCGCATTGTAGATACACTTTCCAGGAAGCCGCAGCTTCAGGAGCGCCTCACATCAGAGATCGCCGATACAATAGAAGCCGCGATAAATCCCCATGCCGTATGCGTTGTCATTGAGGCTGAACACCTGTGTATGACGATGCGCGGAATCAGGAAGCCCGGATCAAGAACCGTTACATCTGCCATGCGCGGCGGATGCCGGAACGATGCGAAAACCAGGGCGGAGGCACTTTCATTAATCAACCGCCTTCATGACTGATATCAAAAATTCGGGGAGGACAGCCATGACAGACCGGCAAAATCAGACACCATATGGCTTGACGGAGCCTGCCGGGCACGCCTTTTTCAGGGCAGGAGAGTATCTTCTGCCAATATACGACAAGACCTTCATTATGGGTATCCTGAATGTCACTCCTGATTCTTTTTCTGACGGGGGGCTTTTCTTTTCGGTTGAAGCCGCTGTCGCTCATGCTGAAAAAATGGTTGCATCCGGTGCGGACATCATTGATGTCGGCGGTGAATCCACCCGCCCGGGGCATACACCTGTTCCGGCTGATGAAGAGATCAGGAGAATTGTTCCCGTGATACAGGCATTGAAAAAGCATCTGCATGTGCCTGTATCGATTGATACATGGAAATCATCTGTCGCGTCTGCTGCCGTTGAAGCCGGTGCCTCGATTATAAACGATGTCTGGGGCTGCAGAAAAGACCCGGATATTGCCCGCGTCGCAGCTGATACGGGAGCAGGGCTGATTATGATGTTCAACGCCTTTGATCCACTGCTGGCACGCCGGTCAGGTGATATAGTAACAGATGCTGTCGAATACCTTAAAGAGAGTATTCGAATCGCCCGTGCAGCCGGTGTTCAGGATGATCAGATCATGACAGACCCCGGAATCGGCTTTGGCGTCAGTACCGAAGAATCCCTTGCGCTGATCAGATCGCTGCCTGAACTGCGGGAACTCGGCTTTCCTGTGCTCCTTGGCCCTTCGCGAAAAAGATTTATCGGAGCAGTGCTCGATGAGCCAGTTGAAAACCGGCTGGTCGGTACGATTGCAGCATGCTGCGTAGGTGCATGCCTTGGGGCAAATGTTGTAAGGGTCCATGACGTGGAAGAAATAGCAGCAGCCATGAAGATGAAGGATGCCATTGTAAGAATTTAGGAGTGTGGAATTAGTATGCAGTCTCTGATTGATTATCCTGACAGGATTTACTTAAAGGGAATGTCATTTTATGGCTATACCGGTGTTTTTTCTTTTGAAAAAAGAGAAGGACAGAAATTTCTGGTTGACCTTACATTGTTTTTTCGCCGTATTCCCGGTGTAGTAACGGATGAGATTGCAGACACCGTACATTACGGTGAAGTATTCGATGTTGTTAAATTTATTGTCGAAAACAGTGCGTTTGATCTGATTGAAAAGTTATCCGGTGAAATTGTTTTTGCTGTATTGTCCCGTTTTCCGTTGATTGATGCTGCTGAAGTTGTTGTTTCAAAACCGGACGCACCTGTCGAAGGAATATTTGATTCAATGTGCGTGAGCCTTTTCCGTGAACGGACATCATTGCCCGAGGTAAAAGAACAATGAGTACGGCATTTCTGTCTATGGGAAGCAATTTGGGCAACAGGCTGGCTAACCTGAAAAAAGCTCTGTCCCTGTTATCGTCTCATCCTGATATTTTTGTTGTCAATGTATCCTCTGTTTACGAAACGGATCCTGTCGGTTATACCAGTCAGGATGACTTTCTGAACCTTGTATGCAGAATAGAAACGGATATGTCACCGCAGGCCCTGCTGGCGTACCTGCAGACAATTGAACAGATTCTGCACAGGGAGAAAACAATCCGCTTCGGTCCCCGGACGATTGATGTGGATATTCTGACATTTGATGAGCTTGTCATGAATACACAGGAGCTTATTCTGCCCCACCCGCGAATGAGTGAACGAGCATTTGTCCAGATCCCGCTGCAGGAGATTCTTGATGGCTCGCGTTCCGGAAAGAGTCCGGACCCGTCTGTCAGGCTTTTCGCAGCGATACCGGATAATTGCTGGTTGAAGCACAAGTAAAATCAGATATAATAGAAGCATATGTAAATTTACGAAATCCAGGACTCATAGGAGGAACAGCATGAGTGAAAATGCCAACCAGCCCATTTCCCGCAACGGTTCAGACAACAGCGGTAATGGCGGACACATTGATCCGGGCGCAAGACGGAACAATCCATCCGGGAACAGAAATAACCGGAGAAGACGTCCTTCGCAGCAGATCGGTGGGGAACAGTCGGCGAATCATTCACAGCGGCCGCCGGTAAACAATCCCGGTGCATCTGCACAGCAGGGCGCACAGCTGGGTACACAGCAGGGCGGACAACAGGGAAACCAACAGGGCAAGCAGCAAAATCCTGCAGCCCGTTCTGAGCCATATCAGCAGAGAAGAGGCAACAACCGTCCGCCAAGACCCAATCAGGGTCCCGGAGCTCCCGCTTCGCACGGTGCAAACCCTGCCGGTTCTGCTCCTGCAGGCGTTTCTCAGAATGCCAGTCGCGGAACCGAGAAGCCGGAGCATAAAAACGAACGCCAGATTCCGCAGGCCAGAACTGAAAAAACAGACAGCCAGGCATATGCGAATCAAAAAAACAGCGCGAACCAGCCTCCCCGCAATGAGCGCCCGCGTGAACCGCGTACCTGGGGCAGGAATATCCGTACGGAAGAGACACACGAGGATATCCGCAGGGATAATGAAAGAATCGAAAAAGAAATCTGGTTGGAGATTGCCAGTATCCATACATATAAGCTTGACTGACAGAGAGGAAATCTTTTTATATGTCAGCTTTTTACAAGGATGCGCCTGCTCCTGATTTGTCCCGGCTTTTTCTCTGGAATATGCCTTCAGGCAAAACCACGCATCCCGGCTTTCATATGCCAGGGCATGCCGGTGCGCGTTTATTTCATGATGAATATGCATCTGCCCTAATAGCAGTCGATACGACTGAGCTTGCGTCATCAGATGATCTGCATGATCCTTCCGGTCCCGCTCTTCGGGCGATGCAGGAAGCCTCGCGAGTCTATGGAAGCAAAGAATCTCTGTTTGTGACTACCGGTTCTACAACCGGCATTCATGTAATGCTTGCAGCAGTTGCAGCACCGGATACTTTTTTGCTGATCCCGAGAACGGTACATTTGTCGGTTCTTAATGCACTTTCCCTTCTTGACTTAAGGTATGCGTTTATAACGCTGCCCCAGGCCGACAAAAATTCCGCTTATCTGTATCCGCAGCTTACAAAGGATGTGCTCGCAGCTGCCCTTGAACGTTACCCTCAGGCAACGGATGTTCTTCTGGTGTCTCCTGATTATTACGGCCAGAGTGCAGATCTTATGGAGCTTGCCAAACTGTCTCATGATCATGGCTGCCGACTTCTTGTTGATGAAGCCCACGGATCCCATTTTACTTTCGCGCCAGACCTTTTTCCCGATGATGCAATGAGCAGCCATGCTGATATGTGCGTTCAGAGCCTCCATAAGACTCTGCCGGCACTTACCATGGCTTCGCAAATACATATTTCCCGCGATGCGGTTGCCTCCGGGAGAATATCCGTCAGACGCGTCTGGGAGATGCTGCGGCTTTTTGAAACTTCCAGTCCGTCATTTGTTATCGCGGCTTCCGCCGAATATGCCATAGCGTGGATGGAGAGCATGGGAAACCGCGCGCTGTCTGAAAGAAGCTCTGATATCCGGTGTTTTCTCGAACGGATCCAGCCTGTGCTCGGCAGTCAGCCAATCATGTGCCGTGATCGGAGAAGTGCTGATAGGATGCATCTTGTCCTGATGACAGACACACACGAATTTTTAGCCTCTGATTTGATGAAGGCTCTCGAAAAGAAGGGGATAGATGTTGAGTTTGCAGATCTTCTGCGACTTGTGCTTATTGTATCTCCCTGGCAGACAGCTGAAGACTTAGATGAACTTGCCTGTGCGATATCTGCATCAGTTGAAGAATTGAAACTCGCTGGTAAAACAGGCGCACGGGATGCATTTGAAACTGACAGGCAGTGGGGTTGCCTGCTCTGCAGAATCCCTGAAAGATGTCTGCCTCTTCGGACAGCAGTTTTTGGAGGTCTTGATACGGATTGTATCGAACTATCCGCTGCGCAAGGCAGGATTTCCGCCTCCATAATCGCCCCGTACCCTCCGGGAATAGCAGTTTTATGGCCCGGTGAAAAAATTTCAGCACAGCATTTGACGGTTCTGCAACAGCTTCGGGATCTGAAAATAACGGTTCGCGGCATGGATAATGGAAAGATTGATGTTATTCATGAGTGATTTATTGGTGGAGAAGCTGACATTGTTGCGTTATAATGCAAAGAAGATCTGTACAAAACGCGCAGAATCTGCGATATAATGAATGGGAGTTACGAAGCGGTGCGAACGGACAAGGGTTTGTTTGTTACATTTGAAGGAATTGACGGGAGCGGGAAATCCACTCAGGTGACTGCGCTCAAGAACTCACTGGAAGAGAAGGGCATGAAGGTTCTGCTTGTACGCGAACCTGGCGGCACTATGATCGGAGAAAAGATCCGTTCAATTCTTCTGGATAAGGCGAACACCGGAATGACTTCTGAAACGGAGCTTCTTCTATACGAAGCGGCAAGATCGCAGAACGTCAGCGAAGTTATCAGACCGGCGCTGGCACAAGGTAAAATCGTAATCTGCGATCGGTTCTATGACTCGACAGTTGCATATCAGGGATATGCGAGAGGCCTGGAACTAACCTCGGTTGATTTTTTGAATCGGTATGCGACAGGCGGACTTGAACCGGATCTGACTTTTCTTCTGGATCTTCCGGCACAGACGGCGTGGAAACGCATGAATGTCCGGGAAGGCGCACAGGACCGACTGGAACTTGAAGGACTGGAATTTATGGAAAAAGTTCGGGCAGGCTATCTGGAACTGGCAGACAGTCATGCACGAATTATTAAACTGGATGCATTGTCACCGGCCACGGTGCTGGCAGAATATATAGATCGCAAATTTTGGGAGGTAGTTTACACATGAAACTCGTTTTTGCTATTGTTCACGATGAGGACAGTCCCCGATTAATGGCGGAGCTCAACAAATCTGGTTATCGTGTTACTAAGCTTAATTCTTCCGGCGGATTTCTCCGTTCGGGAAACACAACTCTTATGATCGTTGTTGAGGATGAACAGATCGAAGATGTAATGGGGCTGATTCGCAAATATTCGTCCAGCAGGCAGTCTGCCATCAATACGAATGTGACGCCATCCGCCATGGGAGGAGCTTATATTCCTTATCCGGTTGAGGTCATGGTCGGAGGCGCTACTGTTTTCGTTCTGAATGTTGAACAATTCGAGAAGATGTAAGCTATGGCATTGTCGTCCGTAATTGGTCAGGCCTATGCCAGAGAGCGCCTCGGTACGCTGTTTTCAGGCGAACCGGGGCATGCTTATATTTTGACGGGACCTTCAGGCATCGGAAAAACGATGCTGGCCAAAGAGGTCAGCAAAGGACTTCTGTGTTCCCGCCCGACAATCGACGGAGCATGCGGTGCATGTTCTTTTTGCCGGTATTATGAGGAAGGCAGCCACCCGGATTTTCGCGAACTGGCACTGGCTTCCGGTGAAAAGACTATCCGAGTTGCCGATGTCCGTTCACGCATCGGTGCGGATGTTAATATTTATCCGCAGATATCTAAGCGAAAAGTCTATCTGATCGATGCTGACGGCCTCAATGAAGAGGGGCAGAACGCACTTCTGAAAACACTGGAAGAACCGCCGCCTTCGATCGTTTTTATCCTGACGGTGACAGATACGGCAAAGCTCCTTAAGACAATCGTTTCGAGAGCCGTTGTTATTTCCCTTATCCCTAATTCGGAAAAGGAAATTCTGACGATTCTCCACCAGAAAACGACACTGGATGATAAAGACGCGCTGTTTTATGCCCGCTATTCCAACGGCATTCCCGGACAGGCGCTTTCGCTTGCCCAAAGCCAATGGTTTTCGGGCTTAAGAGAGGACTCCCTGGAGCTTCTTTTCAGGGCAGCGACTCAGAATAAAGCTGAACTGCTGACATCATCGTATTCATTTTTCGAATCCAACAAGGATCATGTTCCTGAAATTCTTCTGATTATGCAGCTTGTACTCAGGGATATGGCGATACTGCTTCGCATGCCGAAAGGCTGTTCCTTGCTGAATGATGACAAAAGAGATAAGATGATTCATATCCTTTCCCATAACAAATTGACTGTGCAGAATATCGAAAGGGCATCCAACGCCGCAACACACGCAGCCCGGTCCCTTTCTTCAAATTGCAGCTTTGAGAGCACTGTATGCCAGATGCTTTTATCTATCCAGAAGGAGTTTACAAATGCCAAAAGTAGTATCCGTCCGGTTTCATGATGCCGGGAAAATTTATCATTTTGATCCTGTCGGGTTTCACCTTCATCTTGGGGATACCGTTATCGTCGAAACGAGCCAGGGCCTTGACTTAGGTCATATTGCAGAAGAGGCGATGGAGCTTCCGATGGAGCAGATCGTTGAGCCTCTCCGGCCGATTATCCGACTTGCCGATGAAGACGATAACCGCCGTTATGAGGAGAAGAAACGTCGTGAAAAAGAAGCTTTTGCTCTTTGCCAGGAAAAAGTTGAGTCCCGCGGACTCAAAATGAACCTGATTGACGCTGAGTACAGCTTCGACGGCAAGAAGCTTGTTTTCTACTTTACGGCAGACGGACGCGTTGATTTCCGCGAGCTTGTTAAAGATCTTGCCGCTGTATTCCGCACGCGGATTGAATTAAGACAGATCGGTGTCCGTGACCAGGCCAGAATGATCGGCGGTCTGGGCCTGTGCGGCCGCGAACTTTGCTGCTGCTCATTCCTGAATGATTTTGTGCCTGTATCCATAAAAATGGCCAAGGAACAGGGCCTTTCAATGAATCCCACCAAGATCTCCGGAGCCTGCGGCCGCCTGATGTGCTGCTTGAAATACGAACAGGATGCGTATGAGGACGCTCACGCCCGCCTCCCCAAACAGGGAGATATCGTGATGACGCCTCAGGGCAAAGGTACGGTACTTTCAGTAGACCTCCTTCGCGAGAAGATCACTGTCCGTCTTGAAGCTGACGACGGTGCCGACGCAATAACCATACTTGCCAGCGACTCGGAAGTTCTTTCCCATAAGAGTAAAAAACCTCAGCAGTCCTGCGGAAAGTGTGCATGCGAAGGACACGGGAAAGGCAAAGGCGGACAAGTGGAGGAACCCTTTGTCATCGATGAGGAAATCATTGATTTTGAAGAATAAAGCATAATTTTCTTTGAATTATTGCACGACATCTGTGTGGATGTTAAAATAGACCAAAGTGAATAGGAGGTGTCTTTTATGGCATATGTAATTTCTGATGCATGTATTTCTTGTGGTAGCTGTGAGAGCGAGTGCCCTGTAAACGCTATCAGCCAGGGTGAGACTCAGTATGTAATCGATGCTGCGACCTGTCTTGACTGCGGCGCATGCGAGGCTTCTTGCCCGGTAAGTGCTATTTCTGCTGGCTGATTGCTATTATTTATTTTAGCAGCGCATGAGAGTGTCCTCTGAGCGATTGATTCCTCAGAGGACACTTTTTTCAAGAAAGGACAGGGGGGACATGCTTTCTGAGAAAACAGGAATCGACTGCACGGAGACCGTGGAAGACCTTGGACGCAAAGGGTTTTGCCTGATCCAGAAAAAAACCGGATTCCGGTATGGTGAAGATACCGTCCTTCTGGCATATTACGCCGCCCTGATGACCGGCCGGAAAAGAAGAATGCAAAAATCTGCAGAACTGGGAACCAATTGCGGTGCAGCAAGTATTCTCCTGGCTGCCAGAAGGGATGACATCCTTGTGGACGGGATGGAAGTCCAGCCTGAGGCAGCGCGTGTCTTTGAGAAGAATATCTCCCTGAATAAGCTTGAAGGGCGGCTGAGATCCTTCTGCTGCGATATCAGGGATCTATTTTCAAAAGGTCCGGATGAGATAAAGAAATCGTCATATGACCTTGTATTCTTCAATCCCCCGTATCAGGCACTGGGCAGGGGGCCTGTGACCACACGTGATAAAGATTCCCGCGAACTGCTTGAGGCCAGGTTTGAGGTTAACGGCACACTTGAAGACTTTTTCCGCGCAGCTGACTGGCTGCTTCTCCCGCAGGGAAAGGTAGTCCTCGTTCAAAGAGTTTCCCGGCTTCCTGAAGTACTCGAGTTTATGCACAGGAACCATCTCGAGCCAAGCCGAATCCGGTTCGTTCATGTCAGGCCTGAAAAGCCTGCCACACTCTTTCTGCTGAGCGGCCAAAAAAACGGAAAAGCAGGCGGATTTCAAGTTCTTCCGCCGTTGGTCCTGTACAAAGACGCACACGTATACTCAGACGAACTGCAATCAATCTATATCGATAGAGGAGAATGAATATGCTGTATCTGGTTGGTACACCGATTGGAAACCTTGCCGATCTTTCCCCGCGTGCACTCGAGGTGCTGTCCGCAGTTGACGCTGTTGCGTGCGAGGATACAAGGCGCACCGGACTTCTCCTTTCCAAATTTGAAGTTAAAAAGAAGCTTATCAGTTATCACGAACATAACCGTGCCCAAAAAGGGCCGCAGCTTATTTCCATGCTGGAGTCCGGACAGAATATTGCTCTCGTCTCGGATGCAGGCATGCCGTGCATTTCGGATCCCGGTGAAGAACTGGTCAGGGACTGCGCCGCTAAGAATCTTCCCATCCAGGTTATTCCCGGGCCGGTTGCTGCGATTTCAGCCCTTGCGCTATCCGGACTTGATGCAAAAAGATTTTGCTTTGAAGGTTTTTTGCCATCTGACGGAAGGGATAGAAAAGACCGCCTGCAGGAACTTACGCAGCACCGGCATACTTTTATTCTGTACGAAGCTCCGCATCGCCTTATCCGCACACTGGAAGATTTATCATCGATCGGTCTCGGCGGGCGGGATGCTGCCATCTGCAGGGAGCTTACAAAAAAGTATGAGGAAGTTCTCAGGATGAAGGTTGATGAGGCATGCGTATATTATAAGGAAACGGCTCCTCGCGGTGAATTTGNNTTTGCGATTGTTGTTTCCGGCGGTGAGCCGCCGGAAACGGAAGCTCCCAAGGTCCTGACACAGGCCGATCGGGAAGCGCGCGTTAAGGAATTGACCGATGCCGGCTATTCGACAAAAGAATGTTCGCAATTATTAGCAATTGAATGGCAGGAATCTCGTAAAAACATATATGCATTTATCATAAAAATGATAAAATAGCTTCATTAATATTCTGTTGGGGTTTATTGATGGAGGTCAAATTGGACGAACAAAATGAAGCTCGGGGGGGCCGGGCATCATGTACAAAAAAATCAGTTTTTCCTGGTGCCACTACAGTTAATCACATAGCACCGATTTTAGAAGAATTGTGTTTTTGTACATTTTTTGCGGACTATGAACGGCAGTTATTCTATTTTTCTGATAATATGCTTGAGCTTATGGGTGTCTCCGGCAGAGAAGGCACAAGTCTGTCTGATTATGTATTGTTCATTTCTGAAAGAGACCGTGCCGAGGCCGAGTTAAAGTATGCTGATTTTTTCCGTTCGGCTGAAACAAGCGACTCGGGCAAGACATCTTTATTTCATGCCCTTGTCCGGTCCGTTGACACAATGCTCTGGACTCAGGTTCACATGCAGATAATTTCAGAAGACGGCCGTAAATACATCTGGGGAACTGTTCTTGATATGACACAGAGCATATCGGGGCGTATTTTATCTCAGCTTTTTGCTGACGGCATCGGCGAATACGTTTTCTATTATGATATCGCTTCGGATATATGTTATTTGAATGCACATTTCATGCGCGTTCTGAACTTAAAGAAGCATTATCTGGAGAATGCATCCAGAAAGATAATGCAGTACCTTCATGCTGATGATTATAGAAGGGTTATCAGGGCTTTCAGGTCTTACATCGGCCGCAGAACAACCTGTGTATCCGGTGATTACCGGCTTCTTGCTGCAGACGGTACGGAGATCTGGCTGCATTCCTGCGGAATTTCAGATTATGACGTATCGGGCAGTACCCGCTATATCACCGGCCTGTTAACCGATATTTCGGATAGTATGACTCGTTTTAAGGAAGTAGTCGAGAAAGCGGTTAGTACGAATGAAATTACAAAACTTCCTGTCCGCAGGCGGCTGATGGATGACTTGGAGGATATTCTCAAGGATCCTGACATAACATCGGCTGCGCTGATTCTGATTGATGTTAAAGGATTCCGCTCATACAACGACCGGTTCGGAAGAAGCATCGGAGACAATATTTTAAGAAAAATTTCAATGATGATTGAAAAGAAGCTTCCTGAAGCCGGCCGTTTATACCATGTCAGCATTGATCATTTCTGCTTATTATGGCCAAAGGCATCACGCGTCCAGACAGAGAATTATATGGCTTTCATGCTTAAGGAAGCAGAGGATTTTACGCTCTTTGAAAAAGAGCATTTATATGTTGCTTTTACAATGAGCGCTGTTTTATTTCCTTCCGGCGGCAGTTCAGCGGAGGATCTGCTGGTGAACGCTGAAATTACTCTGAATAAAATCAAAAAGGAAAATAAAAAGAACTGCTCAATTTTTCTGGCCTCAGACAAAAAAGAACTCGATGAAAAACTTGCTTTTCAGTCACAGCTCTCCCGTTCTGTCCGGAATACACACAAAGATTTCATTCTGCATTATCAGCCCGTTATTGATGCGGGATGTGAAGGGTTGATAGGTGCCGAAGCCCTCCTGAGATGGATTTCACCGAACAACGATATCGTCAGCCCGATCAGGGTAATTGCCGCACTCGAAGCAACAGGGCATATGGACGGTGTGGGAGCATGGGTTTTGGAAGAAGGTATCCGGCAGTGCAGCGAATGGATTCGTGCGGGTGCCGGGCCTGATTTTTTGATTCATATTAACATTACGGCAGAAGATCTGATGCGGCCAAACTATTCGCAGAGCGTTATTTCCCTTCTTTCAAAGCATTTACTGAATCCGGGCAATCTGATTCTGGAAATCACTGAGACATCCCTGATGAAAAGTATTGCGAACTGCAGGCAGAATCTGATCAGGCTCCGTAAGGCCGGTGTGAAGATATCCATCGATGACTTTGGCACTGGATATTCATCGCTGAATTATCTTCGGGAGCTTCCTGTTGATGAAATTAAGATCGACCGTGCATTCCTTGAGAACATTCATAAAGACCGCTATAACCAGTCCTTCATCTCTGCAATGATTATCCTGGCTCACAGTATTCCCCGAAACGTGTGCATAGAGGGTGTTGAGACCCGCGAACAGGCAAATGCAGTCAGGGAATTGGGTGCCGACGTTTTTCAGGGGTTCTTTTACGGCAGGCCGGTCTCTCCGTCAGAGTTTGAAACGAAGTATTTATGTAAAGCGGGAAAGACGGTTTGATTCAACGAGGATTTTATTTGTAAAGGGATTCCCTTTTGGATATAATTAGAAAATATGCAGATTATCAAAGGGGGTCTTTCCATGACCGAAAAAAAGACGTTTTACATCACAACTCCAATTTATTATCCGTCGGGCAATCCTCATATCGGGCACTGCTACACAACGCTTGCCTGTGACTGTCTCGCGAGATACAAGCGAATGCAGGGTTTTGATGTAATGTTTTTGACAGGAACGGATGAGCATGGCCAGAAGATCGAAAAGAAGGCGATGGAACAGGGTGTATCACCGCAGAAATATGTGGATGATATTGTCGCTAATTTCATTCGCCTCTGGGAACGCATCGGCATTACATATGACAGGTTTATCCGGACGACGGATGATTACCATGTCGAGTCCGTGCAGAAGATTTTTAAGGAACTTTATGACAGGGGATTCATATATAAAGGTGATTACAGCGGTAAATACTGTACAGACTGTGAAGCATTCTGGACGGAAGGCCAGCTGAATGAAGGCAAGTGCCCCGACTGTGGACGTGAAGTAGTCGATGCCAGGGAAGAAGCGTATTTCTTCAAGCTTTCGTCTTTCTCTGACAGGCTCGAAGCACTTCTGACAGATGAGACCAGGGATTTCCTGGAACCTGCATCACGTGTCAATGAGATGGTCAACAACTTCATCAAGCCCGGCCTTGAAGATCTCTGCGTCTCGAGGACCAGCTTCAAATGGGGTGTTCCGGTAAGCTTCGACGAGAAGCATGTCGTGTATGTCTGGATTGATGCACTTTCCAACTACATTACGGCTTTAGGGTACTTAAACGAAAAATATGATGACTTTGAAAAGTACTGGCCGGCTGATGTTCACATGATGGCCAAGGAAATTGTACGTTTTCACTCGATTATCTGGCCGGCCATGATGATGGCCCTCGACCTTCCCCTGCCAAAGAAGATTTACGGACACGGCTGGATCACTTTCAACGGCGCCAAGATGAGCAAATCCATGGGCAATGTCATCGATCCGTTCATACTCGCCGACAGGTACGGTGTCGATGCGCTTCGCTATGACCTGCTGCGTGAGATGCCTTTCGGCTCCGACTGTGCATTTTCCAATGAAATGATGATACAGCGCATTAACAGTGACCTTGCCAATGACCTTGGCAATCTTGTATCAAGAACGGTTGCCATGGTCATCAAGTATTTTGACGGTACGCTTCCTGCTGAACGAGAAGCGGATACTGTCGACGAGGAGCTGCTTAATATGGCTGTTGCACTTAAGGCAACCGTCGAAGAGAACTTCGAGAATTTCCACTTCTCTGTTGCCCTTGCCGAAATATTCAAGGTGATCTCCAGAGCCAACAAGTATATTGATGAGACGGCTCCCTGGCTTCTGGCAAAAGATCCCGCAAAGAAGGCAAGGCTTGCAGCGGTTCTCTACAACCTTCTTGATACCGTCCGTATAACGACAACACTTCTGAATCCAGTCATGCCGTTTACCACCCCTGAGATCTGGCGTCAGATCGGTGCCGGGCAGGAGGACGTCCTTTGGGAAAATGCCTCAAAAAGAGGTGTTCTTAAAGCCGGTTTAACGGTTGTTAAGGGCGATGTACTGTATCCCAGAATTGATCTTGAGAAGGAAATTGAAGAACTCAATGCATTTCTCAGCCCTTCCAATGCGTCTGAACAGGAGGCGCAAGCGCCTGCTGCCCCGGAAGTTCAGGTCAAACCTGAAATCACCATCGATGATTTTGCCAAGTTGGACTTAAAGGTCGCAAGGGTCATTTCATGCGAGAAGGTCAGGAAATCTGACAAACTGCTTTGCGTACAGCTGGACGACGGTATGGGCGGACGGCAGGTTCTGTCCGGAATTGCCCAGTACTATGAACCATCAGACCTGGTCGGCAGGCAGGTAATACTGATTGCCAATCTGGCTCCCAGAAAAATGCGGGGCCTTGATTCCCATGGCATGCTTCTTTGCGCGGAGACGCCGGAAGGATTCCGCCTTGTCACGGTTGACGGTGAAGCCAGTCCGGGGGCCGAGGTCTCCTGATGGAATTGATCGATACCCATGTACATTTAAATGATGAGCGATACATTGATGATCTGGATGAGGTCCTGCTTCATGCAAAAGAAGCAGGACTCACCCGGCTGATTCTGGCAAGCGCTTCCCTTGAAGACTGTATCAATGAGATGCGCATTGTATCAGAAAAGAACTCACCCGAACTTCAGCTCTGGTGCACGATAGGCGTGCACCCCCACGAAGCTGCGGGATATACCGATGAGACCCATGAACAGCTCCGTAAGTGGCTCTGTGACCGCGTACAGAGACGTATCGTCGCCCTGGGTGAGATAGGACTCGATTACTTCTATGATCACTCGCCGAGGGATGTACAGCGCCATGTCTTTCGCAGACAGCTCGATCTTGCCTTTGAGATGGATATTCCGATCGTTCTCCACGAACGTGATGCTGTTATGGATACCCTCCTGATCCTTGCCGAATACAGGAAGGCAGGGAAGCTTCGGGCTGTTCCGGGTGTATGCCATTGCTTTTCGGGGAGTGAGGAGGTCGCAGAGAAGCTTTTCTCTTATGGCTTCTATCTTGGCTTTGACGGACCAATCACGTTTAAAAACAGTAAGAGGGCGCCTCATGTCATTCAGATGGCCCCTGCAGACCGGCTGCTCATTGAGACAGATAGCCCGTACCTGACACCGGTTCCTTTCCGCGGAAAGAGAAATGAACCTGCCTATGTCAGATACATACTCGAAAGAATGGCTGAGCTGAGGGGTGTGACTCCGGAGAAGATGGCTGAAATCACTATGGAGAACGCCTGCAGAGTATTCGGAATTTAACCGCTGCCGAATCTGTGATATCAAGGATTTAAAGATATAAAAAACTATAAAAATAATGAAATTGAAAAAGTCTAAAAATTCATGTTGACAAGCCAAAGTGTTTCAAGTATACTCCTTTATGCGCTCCAAAGTGAGCGCTCCAGTAACGGTTTCGGGAGCATAGCTCAGCTGGGAGAGCATCTGCCTTACAAGCAGAGGGTCACAGGTTCGAGCCCTGTAGGTCCCATTGAGAGAACACTCAAAAAAACAAAAGACTATGGCTCCTTGGTCAAGCGGTTAAGACATCGCCCTTT
>DIEQ01000091.1 GCA_002418705.1 Mageeibacillus sp. UBA5770
GTAGGTTCAAATCCTGCCTCCGCAACCATAACAGTTACCGTAGTTGATACAATATCAACTACGGTTTTTTCTTTTTTTGTCTGAAAAGCGGCAGAAATGAGTTCGAAATCGATGGTTTAAGTCCTGCCAATATGAGGTGTTCGAAGTATTCGCCGCTAAAAGATACAATTTTCTCAAGGTATGGCTAGGGTATGGGCATTTGCAATCGTTAAAATTATGTATCGTTAAATTATTGATATTTCAAATATAGTATAAAGTAAGGCTCAATGCCGGAGACACACTTCTCCATGCATTGAGCCGCTGTTTTCATAATCATACCAATGGAACATAAGGGAGTGAAAGGACAATGCATCCTGCCGTTACAGCGTTTGGGTGATCTCCTTCCCGTCTTTGAAGTGGAATACGGCCTGCTCGTCAGCGTAGACGATCACCCGCTCAATAGCAGCATTCCACAGCTTGTCATTAAAAGAAATCGGCAGGCTTGCCAGTTCTGAAAGCTCAAAGAGCATACCGCCGATTGCAATAGCATCGTTTTTCATCTGCTGACGCTGATCTTTAAGAGCGTTCAGCCTGTTTTCCGCTTCCTCAAACCGTCGGCTCAGTTCCATGTGCTTAGCACGGTATTCTTCCTCTGATATGGTGTTTGATGCATTGCTGTTGATGCAGATCCGTATCAGTTCAGAAGTGATCTCGAGTTCATGCTCCAGGGCACAGATATCTTCGTCAATAAAGTCCGTGTCGGTAAGCGACCGCTGAGCATACTGCAAATCCGCAATAGTGCCTTCGTGGTCGGAAAGGTATTCGCTCATGGCGTCAACAAATAATGTTTTCAGCTGTTCTTCGTAGAGGTGCGGCGTCTCGCACTTGTTTTCTCCTTTGAATTTTCGGTTGCACTGCCAGATGGTACGGCGGTATTTATCCGTAGAGTGCCAGACCTTGGAGCCATAGATCTCACCGCAGTCTCCACAGATGATCTTCCCTGAGAGCTGGCTTGTCTGCCGGTGCCGTTTCCCGCTGTTCTTGCGCCTTGCTAGCTCCGCCTGCACCTGCTGCCACTCCTTCGGATCGATAATTGCTGGATGGCTTTCCTCTACATAGTACTGCGGTACCTCACCCTCATTGACCTTTGTTTTCTTAGTTAGAAAATCAACCGTGAAGGACTTTTGCAGGAGTGCTGAACCCTTGTATTTCTCATTGGCGAGAATGCTTTCAATCGTTGCCCGCTGCCATTCTGTCTTACTGCCCGGCGTTGGGATGCCTTCTGCTGTTAAATGCTTGGCTATAGCGTTTGTGGAATTACCCTGCATGAAAAGCCGGTAAATGATGCGGATAACTTCTGCTTCTTCGGGTACAATCTCCGGCAGACCATCGGTGCCTTTTCGGTATCCGAGAAACTGCCCGTAAGGGATGCTCACTTTTCCATCCGAAAAACGTTTCCGCTGACCCCACGTGACATTTTCAGAAATGCTGCGGCTTTCCTCCTGGGCAAGACTGCTCATAATGGTTATCAGTAGTTCTCCCTTGGAATCAAAAGTCATAATATTTTCTTTTTGAAATAAGCACTCACAGCCAGCCTCCTTCAGCTTGCGGATGGTGGTGAGGCTGTCTACGGTGTTGCGGGCAAATCGGCTGACGGACTTTGTAACGATAAGGTCGATTTTTCCGTCAAGCGCATCCTGCACCATGCGGTTGAAACCCTCTCTCCGCTTGGTGTTGACGCCGCTGATACCCTCGTCAGTATAGATGCCGACAAATTCCCAATCGGGGGTTTCCTTGATAAAGCTCGTGTAGTAGTCCACTTGTGCCTCATAGCTGGTGAACTGCTCATCACTGTCCGTGGATACGCGGGCGTACCCGGCAACCCTGCGTTTTGTTGTCTCTGCGGTCGGAGTCTTGGTATGCATACTGAGAGTCGCAGGGATAACAGTCACATTCTTAGCTTTTGGCATTCTTCTCATTCCTTTCTCTCGTTTTCTGTCCGGCGGCATGTCGCATCTCGTCTGTCCAGCTTTCTGCACGCGAGTGGTCGCGCCAACATTTTAAAGCCGTTTCGCCACTTGTAAGGACAAAGACCAAAGTTTTATTTCTTTCGGCAGTGATCGCCGCTATTTCGTCCGTGTCGCCGACCTCAGCGGCAGCCGAAAGCAGCATGTCCTCCGGTATGGCTTTGGACCGGCACTTCTCCTTGCCGTAGGTGTTGTAGGTAGAGCATATCCAAACTGGCCCTGTGGCAGTCACCTTTCTGCGGTAGTGCTTCCCGCATATGGCGCAGGTGATCCTGCTGCTGAATGGATAAGTCTTACGTGGTGCGGCTGACGAATATTTTTCCTTCCTACGCCGCAGTTCCTGCTGTACCGCCTCGAAGGTCTCCGTTGAAACTATTGGCTCATGCGTATCAGAAGCGTGGTATTTCGGCAGCTCGCCGTTATTGATGAGCGTCCTTTTGGTCAGGTGATTCTCCCGGAACTTTGTTTGCAGGAGCAAATTGCCTGTGTAAGCGTAATTCCGAAGGATGCGATCGATGGCGCTTTTGTGAAATACGCATCCGCTCTGTGTGGAAAAGCCGCTCCTGTTAAGCCTTTTCATAATGGTGGGAATGCCGCCTCCGGCAAGGTAATCGGAAAAAATTGATCTTACGATTTCCGCTTCCTCCGGCACGACCGTCAGCTTGCCATCCGTATTCCTGTAGCCTAGCATGAAGTACCGCCACGGCTTTCCGTTTTCAAAGTTCATGCGGACACGCCATTTCTGGTTTTCACTGGCGGACAGGCTTTCCTCCTCCGCAAACCCGGCGAGAATGGTCAGCATGAGTTCACCATCGGAAGTTGAGGTGTCGATGTTCTGCTCGTCAAAATAGACGCTTACACTGAGCTCCTTGAGTTCGCGCACCGTTTCCAAAAGTGTGATTGTATTACGGGCAAACCGGGAAACAGGCTTTGTGATGACTCGATCAATCTTTCCTGAGCGGCAGTCGGTAAGTAACCGCTGGAAATTCTCCCTGCTCTCCCTGGTGCCGGTTTTCGCTTCATCGGCATATACGCCGACATATTCCCACCCGGGATGATGGCGAATGTAGGTGCTGAAGTAATCCACCTGTGCCGAAAGCGAGTGGAGCATCGCATCCTTCCCACTTGACACTCTGGCATAGGCTGCTACCCGGACCGGCCTTGGCATCGGCGGGGTAAAGCATATTTTCTGAACTGTACGTGCCATGACTATCCTCCTTGTATCATCTTACGGTACTTACATACATCGCTCTTCCGGTCGGATAAATCAAGTCTGTTTCAGATAAAAATGCTTGTCTTATTGAGTCCGCATTTCATGGCCATGAGCAGACCGGCGGTCTCCCGAACTTCTCTGTTTATTTCGCTTCGCTCATAGATCGTGTCCAGCAGAGCCAGAAGCGTCTGATACCGTATGAGCCTTTCGGCTGTTTGCGTAGCAGGCTCTGGAGCAATATTTCCTTTTATTGTTGCCATAGCTTTCATACTCCTTTCCGCAAAATTCGCAGCTAAAGCGGTAATATGCCTTTCGCTCGATGCTTTCCGGATGCTTCTTCCACCACGCGTTGCGGCATTTATCCGAGCAGAACAGCTTCATCTTTCTGCCGGTCGTCTGCAGCACCGCCTTCCCGCAATACCGGCAGATACTCTGAGCAGTATCAGCAGGTGGATATCTGCGGACATATGAGCGGACTGTATTGATGGATATGCGCAACGCCGATGCTATTTCAGCGGTGGTTTTACCAATGGAACGCATTACATTCAGCGAGGATATCTCTTGTTTGTTCATAGCTACTTCTCCTAAAATTAGAAGGCAGGGCAGTGGGGGTTAATACCCCGTTTGATTTCGCGTTTTTGTGCGCGTGACCCAGCACCCGTTGCCCGGTTGTGAGGCTGTAGAGATTTGATTCCCCCCTCCGGGGCAGGAAGGAAGGTGTTTTGAATTTTTTGATTCTTGATTTTTCAAAAATTCACACGAGAGGCCACGCCCGCTTCCCGGAGGAGCGCGTTTGGAGATTTGATCCCCCCTCCAAAACAGGCTAATGACTTCGCAGATTAAGGCGGCGGGCTGACTAAATGCGTTTAGGGCCTCTGGCAAGCAGCTAATTATCCACAGCCCGCTTCCTGCTGTCACCGTAATTTGGTGACAGTAGTGACAGTTAGGTGACAGTTCTCTAAGACAACTGTCACCGGATTAACCCAGTAATACCAACGGCTTAAGGCACTTTGGTGACAGTAGTGACAGTATTTTCAACTCCATCTCCACAGTATATATATTTCTATTTATATATATATATATTTTCATTTTCCGGCTGAGAAGTTAAAAGAACTGTCACTACTGTCACTAAATCTCTGAAAGCATTGGGAATAGAGGCTCTGCGTGGTGACAGTTCTTCTTTTTTACTGTCACCTTACTGTCACTACTGTCACTAAAATTATGCGAAAAGTTCAGCATCGTCATAGCCGTAAGCTTTCCGGTAGGTTGCCTTGGCGTCATCCGACAGGGTGTATCTGCGGTAGAAGGTTCCGCCGTTTCCGCGCCTGACGCTCATAGCGGAAAAGCTGGTGCCAACATATCCGGCAAGTTCCGCCCGAAACTCCCTCGCAGTCTTGCTGTAGCCATGATTGTTGTCGGCACACCAAGCCTTGTAAACCTCATAGACTTTGCCTGTGGTGCAGCCATCCTTGATTTTCAGATCTGGCCGCTGCACCATGCATTCCTTGAAGAAAGCGATGACCGTGTTGTTTTCTTCCATATAGGCTTTCCGTGCGTCGGCAACGCTCTCCGGTTCTGAGAACACATACCCATTGGCGATGACTTGCTTCAGTGCCAGTATAGCCTTGTGGACGATACCGCTGCGTTCCTCGTACAGTTTGTCAAGCAGATGCTTATCCTGCTTCCGAAGCGGAATGACATTCGAGCATTCCACCTGCATGATGCGGCTATATACCCACTGGCCGTCATCCCCGCCGAATTTGGGCAGCCGGTTCATACAGAACCACAAAAGGCCGTTGTAGGTGAATTCAAAGCCGTTCTGCCCTTTGAACTCGGCAAACAGGCTATCTCCGCCAGTGCATTTCTTGAAGGTCTTGAGCTCGTCCACGGTCAGAAAACTCATGTCTGAACTCCCGGCAAGGCGCTTGCCATAGATGTTGCCTGTTCCGAAACGAGCCTCAATCTCCTTAAGGTCGATCCCCGCAAAGTTCCCTCTGCCAAGCAGGCGCTCGGTCAGACTCTTGAGCTGCGACTTTCCAGTATCGCCGGGTCCTACCATGAACAGGGCCTTCTTCATTCTCCAGCCTTTCACATTGGAAAGGCACACGCCCATGAATTCAATCAGCAGGTTCTCCAGCTTCCGATCACCGCTAGTCAGCATCGACATGAAGCGGTCGAACACTGGAGTGGCACTTTGCTTGCCCGACCAGTCGGAGGGAATCTGAATAGTTGACATCATATCCGCGCTGTGGGGCAGCATCGACATGTCCGACAGACGAAGGATGCAGTTCTGGAAGTTGATGATGTCCTCGTCTGCATCCAGCTCATCGTTTGATTTGAACACCAGGTCTGTGGCAATCTGCTGGAACACTTCGTTCACATCGCTCATGCGCAGGATGTTCTCATCGTAGTCCACAATGTAGCTCTTGATGATCCCCTTCAGCATCTCATCGGAATAGAGTCTGTAGCATCCGTCCTCATAGACATAACGAAGGACGCCGCCTTTGGCACTGTCTTTGACGAAGATGTAATGAAGGTTCTCCCGAATGTGCCTTGCCAGCAAGGGGCAGTTTAAACGAAGTTTCTTGGCCCCCTTGTCATAATAAATGTATGAAGGCATGGGCCTGCTTGCCATATGGAACTTGCCGCCGCATCCGGTTATGGCTTTTTCTATGGTCGCTGCGCGGTAATCATCTCGATCCCATTTCTCCCGGTACAGTTTGGACTGGCGGAAAAGGGAGTCTATTCGGCTGGAATCACCGCCTGTGTAAAAAGCGAGGATGTTGCAAAGCGACTGATCGGCTTCCGACTGGCTGCCGTATCCGGAAATGTCCCCATTGTCAAATAGGGAAGTGAACTTCTTTACATTTTTTGCCTTCCTCGCGCTGGCGATAATGTCAAAGTCCTCGAAGGCGGACTCGCTTGCGGCATCTGATTTATTGAAGTTGGTTTTCTTCATATACTTGTCCAAAATAGGCATAATATCACTTGTTATGTCGATGACTGGATAATCATTTATGACATCGCCGGTGAAGGTCATATATCGGTTGGTCAGCCCCCCGAAGTAAACCTCCATATCGTTATGTGGATTCTTGACGTAATATTCTGGGGACAGCTTTCCGTTTGACTGCGGAACCCTGGACAAGTCCGCTGTGGCTATAAAGTGAAGGCCATTTCCGCTAGGCGAACGCTCCGCATATGTTGCGAGACGTCCTTTCAAATCGGCCGCAATGCGGTCTTCCTTATCAATATGATCAAGGTCAATTGCCACGACTCCAGCCGGCAGGACGAAGCCTATTCCGTTATAGAAGCCGGCATCGTTAGCTTTTACCGCCTCATCATAAGTGACCCACGCTACGCTGTGCTTCTTGCTTGTTCCGGTATTATATCCCTTTGCGGAATAAAGCACCTTGGTGCGGCGGCCTTTGATAACTTCATAACGCCAACATACCCAGACCTTCTGCTGTTTCAATTTTTCCATAGCCGCCGCCTCCTTTCCGCTTAGAATTCCTCATCCATATCCTCAGCGCATTCCTCGCACAGAACCCCGCTGTAAATGCTTTTGTTTTCGGCGCATTCGAGTAGCGTGCGGATGATTCCATCCATATTGGCTTCAAGCGTTTTGCCGCAATGGGAGCATTCAATCAAAATCTTCATTCGTCATACCTCCTTTCGCTCAAATCTACCCCGTTCAATTCGGACAATTGCTCGCACAACTTGTTGAAGTTGATAAGAGCCTTATTGCCAACATAGATGGCAGGTAGCTTTCCTGCTTTCAGTAGTAGCCTTAGTGCGTGTTCCGGCAGAATACCGGTTCTGGCTGTCTCCCTTACCGTCAGCATTTTTAGTTTTTTCTCTTCCATGAAATTCCCTCCTTTTGTGAGATGTTATACTTAACGATACAACATATAGTGAGAAATGTCAATAAACAATCTCACATATAGTTACTTGCAAGTAAAAAACGATAGCACACAATCTAACAATATGTTGTATACTACTTGACAATACTCACATATAGTGATAATATTGCGACGTGAGGTGATAAAAAATGTTTGCAGATAGACTGAAAGAAATACGTACCGAAAAAGGCATTACCCAGGTTCAGCTTTCCGAAATCCTTGAAGTGTCCAAAGGCACAGTGGCAATGTGGGAGACAGGAAAGCGAGAGCCGAACTACGTAACACTGAACCAGCTTTCGGATATATTTGATAAGCGGATCGACTATATCTTGGGATACTCTAGTGACGCTTCTTCACCGAAAATGACCGAGGAGGACATTGAGCAGCTTGGCATTTGGGCAGCGGAGGAAAATTTCCAGGAAACCATGACCGCATACCTCAGGCTTGATGCATACGGGAAAGATGCTGTAGAGGGCCTCATCCGGGCAGAATTGACAAGATGCCGGGAGCAGGAGACGTTATTCCCCGAAGGAAACTTCCGGGTGAGCATCCGACTTAAAAAGGATTTGAAAAATGCCGCAGAACTTTAATAGTAGAGGCACTGCCAGAGCCCGCAGTGCCGAAGTATCAGCAGCAGCCTAGAATCGCAGGATTACTTCTATCGCAAGAAACAGTAGAAGGTAGGATGTGTTTTAATTACATAAACATTGAAATACAGACATTCGCAGAGATGCAAATGTCTGTATTTTTATTGTATTTTTGGATTTTCCCATTATTTTCACACTGTTTGAAAAGTATGAACTATTGGAACCAAGCATTTATAACTTGAACAGCCTCAGTCATATCGTCCAAACTTGTGTGGACATAGATACTTGTCATATCGATTTTGCTATGACCTAGGAGCTTCTGGACGGTCGGAAGGGCACCCCGGCACGAACAAGCTGAGTAGTATAGGTTTGGCGGAATGCGTGGAACTTCTTATGTGATACTCCAGCCTTTTTCAACAATCTGCCATATGCAACATAAATGTTGGTAGTGTCGTAAAGCAAACCAGTTTCAGTATTGAAAATGTACTCCGGCTGCCCACCAATTCCAATTGCCATACGTTCAGCAATTTGTCTCGCCTTATGCGCATCAAGTTCTCGGGAAAGATCAGTCGGGAAGGGGACTATCCTATGACTGCTTTCGGATTTTGGTTTCCAGATTTCCCGGACTCTTTTCCTTACACCTTCTGCATCCACATGTGTGGAGTGCTGATCACTAACATATTCTTACTCAAGAAAGTTCATAACCAGGTTCAGCATGGCTTCCTTTTCTTCCGGCTTTGATTCTGCAATCGTTATGGTGATAGCAACCAAGGTATTGTCTTCTATAATCTTTTCGCCATCACTGAATAGCAAGTCGTTCTTGTCAAGGAAGTATAGGAATAGGTATCGCAGTTACCCCACCGCTCTAGCATGCAATTTTTTTACGCCTTTATGCAGAAATTCCATATTAAAGCTATAAGGTGGTATCGTTTTGGTACTGCGATGTCTGAAAGTGTTTCATAATGGTACTGCCCGAGAATATTAATGGCATTGTAAAATTTGATAAATATGCAAAAGCGTTGATAAAAAACGAGGTATTCAATGATGCGACCAAACTAAAAGTTTGTGGCACCTAATTTGCATAAAATAATAAGAGACAAATCATATGCTGATTTTACTTTAGATAGAGGGGGGCGGAAAAAAATATGAAGTATTAACAATCATTATATAGAAAAGGCGAATAAAGAAGATTGTATTAGTCTAAAACGCAACTTAAAGTTAGGCCAGATGAAGAAATTGTATCAATCAAAAGTTCTATGATAATCTGAATTGAATTTGATTTGTCGCATTCAACTAAATTCATGTAGGTTTCAAAGCAGGAAGGAGAAAAATGAGTAGTCAAAAAGAATGGGAAAAGCTAATGGAATATGATAAGAAGTATTATATGCATAATCGAACACCAGAGGCAGATTATGTTCCCTTTGCAATTGAACGAACAGAGGGAACAGATACTTTGGTGACACCGGATGGTAAAAAGTATTTAGATTTCCAAAATCAAGCTGTAAATGCTAACTGTGGACAGACTCATGAAAAAATCAGAGAAAAAGTAAAAGAATGTGTAGATAGGTACGGTGTATTAGTTGATGTTTATTTAAATGAATATAAAGCTCAAGCGCTTAAATTATTAATGGAGGATATTATAGGGCCTGATAATTGGGCGGGAAGAATGAAGTTCTTAAGTGACGGAAGTGATGCTGTGGAGGTAGCAGCATTACTAGCAAGAATATATACGGGAAAACCTATTATTGCAACTCGAGAATGTTCATTTCATGGATGGACTGGAACTGCAGTATCATTTACGACCGTTAGGAGCGCGCGAAATAATTATTGGGATCCTGTAAGTAATACCCAAATATCAAACCATCAACAATCGACGACAGCACCTGTAGTGGTTGGCCCTGCGCCTTTTTGTTTTAGATGTCAATTGGGTTATAAAAGGGAAGAATGCATTAAGATGAAAGGAGAATATCCTTGTGTAGCTGTACTGAGACAGAGAATTCTAGCTACAGGTCTTGATGTTGTTGCAGCACTTATTACTGAACCCATTCAGGGTGTAGGATCAATTATTCCACCGAAGGATTACATAAGGCAAATAAGGCAAATGACAAAAGATTTGGGAATCCTTTGGATCGCAGATGAGATCATTACCGGATTTGGAAGAACAGGCAAATGGTTTGCATACCAATATTATGGCGTTACACCGGATATATTGATTTTAGGTAAAGGATTAGCTAATTCAGCTTCTGTAAGTGCCGTGGTAATAAATAAAGAAATGTCTAATTTTTTTGAAACTAAATGGTTGAAATTAGTGAGCACCTATGCGGCAAATCCTTTAGCGATGGCGGCCTTAGTAGCGAATCTAGAATTTATGATAGAGAATAATGTTCCCGAAAAAGCTTACAAAATAGAAGAAATAATGGGGAAAAGATTAAAAGAAATGGAGAAAAAGTTTACATGTGTAGGCATTGTTGAAGGTTGCGGAGCATTGTGGTCAATGGAACTTGTTAAGGATTGTGATAATACCCCATTTATAGATGCAGACAGAAATTGGGCGCCCGGAGATGGTTATCCCAATCCGCCTACTATGATAGTCAGGAAAAAGGCAATGGAAAAAGGAGCTATTTTTGGAGGATTTATGCCTAATACATTAAGAATTGCTACTTCTTTGTTGATTTCAGAAGAAGAAATAAATAAAGGTATGGATGCATTGGAATATGGTCTTGCATACCTTGAAAGTACACTGTAATTTTGTGATGAGCAAGTAAAAAGAAATCTCGGATCCGGGAGTTTAAACTCAACTTATAATTAGAAGGAGAAAGAAGGATTATGGATACTAATATTGAGAAGTTTGGTTATAAGCAAGAATTAAAAAGGGAACTAAGTACGTTTGATCTTGTTACATTTGGTTTGATATATTTAGGACCATTAGGTTCATTGGTAATGTATGGGATAATAACTACGAATTCTCAAGGGCAACCAATTTTATCGTGCCTTACAGCTTTTATTGCTGTAATATTCACGTGCTACAGCTATAGTCAAATGGTCAAAGTCTATCCAATGGCAGGTGCTGCATACACATATACATCAAGAACTATGGGGAGTAAAGCAGGCTTTATTTTTGGCTGGGCATTAATATTGGATTACTTTTTTGTACCAATGCTAATATTGACTATTACATCAATGTATGCATCAAGGCAATTTGGCATTATGCCTTTTTGGGGATATTTGGCAGTTTATTTAATACTAATTTCTGCAATAAATATTTTGGGGTCAAAAGTTATGTCTAAAACCAATGCAATTTTTATTGCATTGATGTATTTGGTTGTATTTTTATTCCTTTTCTTGGGAATAAGATATCTAATAGTTAATCAAATTCAAGTTGACTTATTGAAGCCAATTATTGATTTTGATAATTTCAATTTAATGGCTGTTTCGGCAGGGGCAATTATAATGATTGTTCAATACCTGGGTTTTGATGCAATTACTGTAATGGCAGAAGATAGTACGGAAAAGACAGTAAAAAATATTGGTAAAGCTCTATTTATTTGTGCTACATTTTATACTGTAATTTTATTGTTAATATTTTATGTAGGTGAATTAATAATGCCTGATTATACACTCTTTGAAGCGCCGAATACAGCAATGATAGAGCTTGGCAATTTAATTGGAGGAACTACATATACAACAATAGCTGTAACTCTAAAAGTCATTACGGTAATAGCTGCGGGAGTAGTGGCTCAGGCTTCAGCAAGTAGATTGCTTTATGGTATGGGAAGAGATGGCGTCTTAGCAAGATCTTTATTTGGGAAAATCAATGTACGTTTCAAAACGCCTGTTAGAACTATAATTTTTATGTCAGTTATTACATTTATGGGTGGATTATTTATAAGTGTGGGTACTTTGTCTGAAGTAGTCTCTTTTGGAGCGTTAATTGCGTTCTTGGGGGTGAATGCATCAGTAATTATCCATTTTCATATTATTAACAAAAAAGGTAAATGGCACCATATAGTGTTTCCATTACTTGGAATAATAGTAACAGGGTATGTTTTGGTTGGGATGTCGCCTGTAGCGAAAATAATGGGATTGTCTTGGATAGCCATAGGAATTGCATATATGCTTATTAGAAGTGCTGTACAGCCAAGTTTTAAAGAGATTTTAAAGAAAGATATATTTAGCGAAACATAATCATTCTTAGCAATTTTATAAGTTTGTGGGCGCGTTTGAGATTTGTGTATCCTCTCAGGATGATCTGTGAGATGACAGCACCAGTTGCACGAAATGGACAAATGCCCTGGCAAGTGAAATATATCACCGCTCCCAAGGGATGTCAACGTTTTTTGCGGACACCAAAAAAACCGTTTCCTTGAGAGCGGTGATTTTAATTAAAGTATGTCATTTTAGGAAATTCCGTCTTCGACATAGACCATCGGCTGATCCAGAATCGTACCCAACTTTGAACTCTACCTGTCCAGTTTTTTGTGATGTCCCGAATCTCCAGATAGAGTGATTTTAGAAGGGCTTCCTCCGAAGGATACGCCGCCTTGCTTTTGGTTACTTTTCGGAGCTGGCGATTGAAATTTTCGATGGCGTTTGTCGTATAGATGATCTTTCTGATTCCTGGAGGGTACTAAAAAACGTGTTTGTTTCAAGCCAATTGTTGCGCCACGAACGAACCGCATTGGGATATTTCGATACCCACTTTGCTTCAAACCGGTCTAGCTCGTGCAAGGCGCCTTCTTCTGTCGCCGCCTTGTAAACGAGCTTGAGATCGGCTACGAAAGGTTTTAGATACTTGTAGGATCTATAGCTCGTGGAGCTTCGTATTTGATGAACAATGCAGCGCTGGATCTCTGCGCCCAAATAAGCCGTTCTGATGGCGTCCGAGTAACCGCTAAGACCATCAACAAATGCAATCAGGATTTCTTTCAGCCCTCGATTCTTCAGCTCATTCATCACAGAAAGCCAAAAATTGCTGCTCTCGCTTTCACCGATCCAAAGCCAAAGGACATCCTTCTGTCCTGTCAGATCGAAGATAAAGAATTCTAAGAGCTACTCTTCTGTAACTCATTCAAGAAAACCTTTATTTTACAATGCTTTTCTAGCTCCCTAGAACAAGCCCTTAGCTTTACAAAACCGATAAAACCCATTCATGGCTTTTTCATCCCCTATAGTCGTTGCTTCGCCATGGGAAGGGTATACGAAGGTGTCTTCTGGCAAAGACTCTATTAAAGAAATGACCGTCTCTCTAAGCCCCCTCTGCTCTCCACTCGGAAAATCCCATTTACCTACCGAACCTCGAAACAATCACCATTAAAGAGTGATACAATATTTAAAAGGCAGGTGATTTAATTGGAGCATGAAAAAATAAAATTAGATGAGATCGATCAAATAATACTCTCGATCCTTTCCGCTCATGCTCGAATCCAGTGGTGCCAAATCGGTGAAGAAATTCATATGACAGGACAGGCTGTAGGTTAAAGAATCAAGCGTTTAACTCAAGTCAGCGTTATTAAAGGCTATTATACCGCTATAGACACGGCTCTTTTCAGCACATCCCATGAAGATTACATCACAGTCATTTTGGTTTCTGAAAATCATAAAGGATTTTTAGAGTTTGTTAATACTATGTCCAATATAAAAGAAGCCTGTAGAACCAGTGGCAGCGGGTGCTACCTCTTAAAAGTTGAAACAGAAAGCAAAATTGAGCTTGAACAACTTCTTGAACGAATCATCCCTTTTGGGAATTATCAAGTGAATTCAGTGATTTCCAAGATCAAATAGACAAAAAACGAAACCGAAGTGAGTGAGCTAAAGTTCTTAAAGAGAAAAAGCCCTGATTTCTCAGGACTTCTTGCTGTGTTTTCTTTGCAGCAGAACCACGCACTCAACGTGAGTCGGCATCGACATCGTGGTGTCTACATATATTTTGCCATTTCGGATGTCTTCATACCGGAGCGACAGCATTTCGCCTTTGCGCATGCCGGTTCCAAGAGCGAGAAGTATAAGGAACCTTATTCGGTTTCTCGCTGAGGCGAACTTGATCATCGCCATTTCATCGATTGAGAATATCTCAATGGTTTTTTAGACGCAGCCGATTTTGCTAGATGAGATAGTTGCGCCTCGTTTCTTGTTGGCATAATATTTGCTTTTTAAATCCAATGAGGTGAGAGTTATGTTTAATTTGGTTCGAATAGAGGGCACGATCAATTATCAAGACAGTTTAAAATTACAAAAAAAAGCTTATGAAATCGTCTCGAGAGGTGAATCGGACGGGATTCTATTTATATTGGAACATCAGCCTGTCTTTACCGTTGGGACCGGGGGCGGCAGAGAAAACCTGCTATTGTCGGAATCGGAAATTCATGAAAAAGGGGTTGAGGTTGTCGATATTGACCGTGGAGGAAACATCACATTCCATGGGCCCGGACAGATAGTGGCATATCCGGTTTTCAATCTTGCATGCCTTAAAAAGGACGTTCACTGGTTTGTGAATGCGTTGGAAGAAACTGTCATAATAATTCTTAGGGATTATGGGATCGAAGGCTCGAGGAAAAAAGAGTATAAAGGTGTATGGATAAAAGATGCCAAAGTTGCGGCCTTGGGAGTCCACGCAAAGCGATGGATTACAACGCATGGCTTATCATTTAATGTGAATGTCGACAAGCGTTTCTTCCGGATGATCAACCCTTGTGGCATAAAAGAATTTGATGTTGGAAACCTTGTTGACTCTTGCGAGGATGTAGATATAGAAGAGATAAAGAACAAACTTGCAACTGCTTTCGAAATGGTTTTCGAAATTTCTTTTGTTAAAGCAAATTTTAATAATATGGATATGGAAGTGATAAAATGATGGAGACAAATAGAAAACCCGAATGGTTAAAAAAGAAGATCAGTTTTTCCCAGGAGGTTGCATCAACAGAAAAACTGATAGAAAAATTAGGCCTAAATACAGTATGTGAAGGAGCGATATGTCCTAATCGCAACGAATGCTTTGCAAATAGGACAGCTACATTCATGATTCTGGGAAATTATTGCACAAGGAATTGTCGCTTTTGTGCCGTTCCAAACGGTAAACCAGAACTGCTAAATCCCAATGAACCGTTTCTAGTCGGAGAGGCAGCGAAAATTCTGGGATTAAAGCATATCGTTGTCACATCAGTGACTCGAGATGATCTGGAGGATGGAGGGGCGCGGCATTTTGCCCGTACGGTCGTTGAAACCCGAAAAATGAACCCGGAATCCACCATAGAATTGCTAATCCCGGATCTCAAAGGAAATTGGAAGGCTCTTAAAATAATCATTGATGCACGGCCGGATATATTGAACCACAATTTGGAAACAGTTCCGTCGCTTTATTCTGTTGTGAGACCCGAAGCCAATTATCATAGATCATTGGAGTTGTTGAATCGAACAAAAGAACTGAACCCCGATATAAAAACAAAATCAGGAATCATGGTGGGACTAGGGGAAACTGAAAAAGAGGTCATTTCACTCATGGATGATTTAATAGAGGTCAACTGCGATATGCTTACAATCGGTCAATATTTAAGTCCTTCTCAAGACCACCTCGATGTAGTGGAGTACATCCATCCAGAGCAATTTGACAAATATCGTGTCATCGCATATCAAAAAGGCTTCAAACATGTTTCTTGTGGTGTTTTTGTACGTAGCTCCTATCATGCGGGTGACGGAATAGAAGTAAGTTAAATCCAAAATTTGAAAAGTACAGGCAGATTTTCGTCTCAAATTGAAACACCCAAAGCAATTAGTCGCAATATGGGAAAGATTTAAATGCTTTTTAGAATTGCAAACGGCAAGAATGGTGGACGCAACGAGATTATATTATATGGTATAGTAATTGCATTTGTCTAAATATATAAAATATTCTGTAATTTTATGCGGAGGTATCAAAATGTTAGGTGGAGCAACAGGAAAATTGCTACGGGTCGATTTGACGCGAATGCGAATCTTGGAAGAAACAATACCGGATGAAGTGTTTATAAAGTTCATCGGCGGCACGGGACTCGGGATCAAGTATCTTTATGACGAAGTGCCTGCCGGTACGGATCCTTTAGGGCCGGATAACAAACTCATATTTAGCACGGGGCCCCTTGTCGGTGCAAAATTCATCTGTACTACCCGTTGCTGTTGTGTGACCAAGTCCCCGCTGACCGGAACGGTTACATCCCGTCTATCCGGCGGCGCATTTCCGGCTGAGCTGAAATTTGCCGGGTATGATGCCATCATCGTTGAAGGTAAAGCCGAAAAACCCGTCTATCTGCTGATTAGCGGGGGAAAAGCGGAGCTGAAAGATGCGGGGCACCTGTGGGGGACAAAAGTTTCGGAGTGTATGGAAGCAATCAAGGCTGAGAACGGGGACAAAGATCTCAAGATCGCCACGATTGGTCCTGCGGGCGAAAATCTGGTCAAATTCGCAAGCATCATCAATGACAATGAAATGCGAGCTTTTGGCAGAGCGGGCGTCGGGGCGGTACAAGGTTCTAAAAACCTGAAGGCCATCGCCATCAGGGCTGCCAGCCGAAACAACATTAAGATCGCAGATGATGCGGCTTATAAAACTGTCTTAAAAAAATTGGCTGGGGAGTATAGAGCAAATGAAGGGCTTCAGTTCATGGGACCGACGGGGACAATTGGTGATACGGATGGTTTTCAGGATCCGTTGAGCATTTATCCATCGAAGAATTTTATGACAACGGGTGAAGACTATTCTGCTTTTGTCGGTGAGCAACCCAACAATATTAGAAGAATAGGAAACCGGGGTTGTTACACATGCCCAGTTAAATGCGGGCAATTGAAAAAGACAAGAGATGACAGCAACTATCCCGGCATTGTCGGTGAGCCCGAATATGAGACGATTTTCAGCTTCGGCGGCGAATGCGGCAATAAAGACATGGACGCGCTGATCATGGCGGATCATATCAGTGATGAATATGGCATGGATACAATTTCAGCGGGTGTGACTGTCGGTTTTGCTATGGAGCTATTCGAAAAGGGTCTCATCACAAAAGAAGAAGCAAACGGTTATGAATTGAATTTTGGCAATAGCGATGCCATGGTAAAAATACTAGGCGACATTGCGCTAAGAAAAGGCTTTGGCAACATTTTGGCTGAGGGTTCAATGGGAGCGGCCCGGATCATAGGCAAAGGCACAGAAAAATATGCGATGCATGTCAAAGGACTTGAACTGCCGGCATATGATATCAGAGGTCTCAAAGGCATGGCGCTAGCCATGGCGACATCTTACTCCG
>DIEQ01000080.1 GCA_002418705.1 Mageeibacillus sp. UBA5770
CAAGCTTCAAACATCTCCATCAATGACGGCGGAATGCTGCCTAGCGGTGACTCTTTAAGGTCGGCATCCGTCTGAAAATCCAAAGCGGGATAATCAAGAACCTGGCACCGCAGCTTGAATTCACCGCTTTTCTTGACCATCATGGACACAACTGCTGATATATTTGCACCCGCACTATGCCCTCCGACCGCCATTCGATCAGGATCAATGCCAAATTTAAAGGGATTGCCATGAACATATGCCACAACGTCATATGCATCTTCCAAAGCAGCAGGATAAGGGAATTCCGGTGCAAGACGGTAATCGGCACTGATTACAACAATCTCAAGATTCTCAGATATTTTCTGACAAAATGAATCATCCATTTCGGGCAATCCAAATACAAACCCTCCGCCATGAAAATCGAAAAATACCGGATTAGCAGCATTCTCTGTTTGCGGCCTGTATATCAGAGCCCGGATTTCACCACTGCGGGTAGGAATATGAATTACCTCCCCTTTAATCTGAATTTGCATATACTTCTCATCATGTTTGCGCATATGACTCAATAGTAATTTATAGACAAGCTTAATTTCTTTCATGCAGATACTCCCTGATTAACAAATACCGCACAGAATTTCTTAATGATTTCTGTACGGCTTCATGTATATGCTGACTGACTTCCAACATATTACTTCTTATCACTTTTTAAAAACATACGAATATAAATTATTTTAACACATTCGAATCAGTAGTGTCTTCGAAAAAATAGTTTGAACGGTGCGAGGCATAATGCATATCTCATGCAATATTTATATTTATAACCTGTTACTTTTTAACTAAGGGTGTTAAAATATATTTGACATCTTGTTCATTATTCAAATAGCGTAAACTGAGAATTATATTGAGGAAGGAGTCTGATTATGCTTTATAAAGCTACGGAACTGACTGGTTTTAAGTTAAACAGTCTCGAAGGAGAAATTGGCAAGGTCAAAGAGTTCTACTTTGATGATCGTTACTGGACAATCCGCTATTTAATTGCCGACACAGGCACCTGGTTGACAGGCAGACAGGTACTTATTTCGCCTTATGCTTTAGGTGCAGTTAGTCCAAAAGAACATAATATTGACATTCAACTGACAAAAATAAGGATCGAGGAAGGTCCGGCACTCGACAATGACAAGCCAGTATCACGTCAATTCGAGGCAGACTACCACGGTTACTATGAACTTCCTATGTATTGGGAGGGTCCGTACCGATGGGGTTTTGAACCTTATATTCTGCGTGACAGGAATGAACGCAGCGAACCCTACGCAGCTGAATATTCATGGGATCCAAATTTATTCAGTACACATGATGTTATAGGCCATCGTGTCCAGGCTTCTGACCACGAGGTTGGACACATCGAAGATTTTATCATTGACGATGAAACCTGGGCGATTCGTTATTTAGTAATCAACACAATGAACTGGCTTCCAGGCAAAAAAGTATTAATCTCGCCAAAGTGGATCGAACGCGTTAGTTGGACAGAAATGAAAGTCTTTGTAAATCTATTGAAAGAGACAATCAAAGATGCACCTGAATACGAAGATAATGTACCGATAACCCGTGAGTATGAGGACAAACTCTATCAACATTATGATTACAAAGGATATTGGGTTGATGAATCAGATGATGAGAAATACGATCATAATGATTATTCCCGATGAATAACAGTATTTCGACTTGGTCGAAAAAATAATCAGGAGGTGAATAAAATGGATTGGAATACTATGGGTTGGCTTGCATGGATCGTACTCGGAGGTTTGGCCGGATGGGTTGCCAGTATTTTAACCAAAAATAATGCACGCATGGGAATTTTGGCAAATATCATCGTTGGTATTATTGGCGCCTTTGCTGCAACATACATTTTACAATTTGCCGGCATAGAAGGCATGACCGGATTCAATTTTTACTCTTTTTTGGTTGCTGTCGGCGGAGCGGTCTTATTACTTTTCCTGTTCAATGTAATTCGTGGTCGAAGAAAATAACACACAGCGGCTTCATTAGAAAGGAGATTTGTGTATGACTAAGCTAAATGAAATCGAAGGTCTTGACGAGACAATGGAGGAAAAGCTGAAATCCGCAGGAATTACATCCGCTGAAGAGTTGGTGGCAGCATCAGCAACGAAAGAAAACCGGACCGATTTGGCGAAGAAAATCGATGTCCCTGAAAAAGTCATTCTCAAATGGGCTAACCGGGCCGATTTGGCGCGTATCAAAGGAGTTGGCATCGAGTATGCTGATCTGCTCGAGGCTGCCGGGGTTGACACGATTCCAGAACTTGCTCAACGCAAAGCAGACCATCTTCTCGTCAAATTGACCGCAGTAAATGAAGAGTATAAATTCGTCAAAAAGCTGCCAACCGAAAAACAACTTGAGGACTGGATCTCTCAAGCTAAAGAACTGCCGAGGAACCTGTATTACTAAATTTTGAAACAGAAATCCTCAGCAATGATAACCGTTTAATTCAACTCGGCTAATTAAAGAAACTTCATGTATCGGAATATCAGTATTCCGATACATGAAGTCAATTTATTTTATCAAACAATGTGAATGGAATGGCACAGCTCATAATATTGCCGGTTTTCATTCGTCATGAAGCCATTGCAATAATCAGCCAAATTATCGTTATTACAGCAATTATTATCACAATCGCACTTACGGTATTGACGAATGGATCCACCTGATTTCTATATTTTTGTTGACGCTGTTTCCATTTGCTAGCATGATATCCCCAGCTGTCTTCATCAAGAAATCGCTGGATTTCGTCCTTAACCCGAAGCTTTGCACCACAGTAAAGGCAAAACCCTTTTTCTTTTGAATCATCAACCAGAATTTTTTCGTGACAGCTAGGGCATTTTATATTTAAAAGAGCCATGATGCCTACCTCCCGGCAAATTTCAAAAATAATCCATGTTATTTATCTTTATTATCGTTATCCTAAATTTTGTGCTTGAACTCTTTTATTAATTTTTTTTATTATTGGGGGAGAATGTATCGGGAAAACTGACGGCGAAGGTGCTTCCTGAACCAAGTGAGCTTTGCACTTTCACCTCGCCTCCATGAGCCTCAGCTATCATCTTTACAATGGGCAGCCCCAGCCCGGAATTCTCCGCCAGATTACTGGATCTGGCCGGATTGATTTGAAAAAATCGATTGAAGATTTTATCCAGGTTTTCCGGTGCAATTCCTGTTCCGTCATCACTTACCGAAAGATTGATTCTTCCAGATTTTCTGTGCAGTTCTACGATGACAATTCCCTCTTTTTGCCGGTGTGTGATCGCATTGGAAACTAAATTGATGACCATACGCAGAAGTTGTGTCTGATCTCCATTTATAATAATATTCCGATCCATTTTCGTGATTAGGCTAACGCCATGCTCATTTGCTTTATCTGCCAGCTCTTCGATCACTATGTCACAGAGATCGGCTAGATTTAAAGGTTCTTTGATCATTGCAGCATTTATATTATCAGCACGTGATATTTCGAGGAGACTTCCGATCAGATGTGCTGTTTTTTCGCCCTGGTTAAGGATTGTTTTGAGGCAGGACCGGTACTCGTCGTCTGTCTGGCACTCTGCCAGACCGTACTCAGCCTGTGAGATTATGACTGATATGGGTGTTCGCAATTCATGGGAAACATCCGATGCAAACTGTTTTTCTTTGTTAAATGCTGCTTCAATCTGGTCGAACATTTTGTCAAAAACCCGGCTCAGGTTATAAAGCTCATCTTTTGTATTACCTTCCAGCGCGATACGTCTGGAGAGATCACGGTTTCCGGCTATTTCCTCAGCCGTTTTCTGAATACGTGAGATTGGAAGGAAAGCCCGCCGTGTTACCAGATATCCCAGAAAAATCGAGAATAAAAGGACAATAGGCAGTCCAATCAACATGATTCTGAGTACAGCGTCAAATGACGCCGAACTGTTTTGAAGAGAGTATATCCCTCGGACCCATATGCCGGTTCCATTGGGATATTCCTTGTATAAATCGTATACCTTCCAGGCTTTTTGATCCGTCATAGTACTTTTGTGCTCATCAGAAATTAACGGAAGTGATTTGGGGAAATCAGCCGGCGTATTTCCCATTATCAGCGTGCCTTCAGGCCCGTAAAGTACCAGAGATACATCGTTTACATAAAAATCAAAATCAGAACTGACTTCCAGCCAATCCGATTCTGAAATTATATTGTCAAACGACTCTTTGACAGCCGTCTCCAATGTTGCCTGAGAAATATTGTTATTTTCCTGATTCAATGCAAGCAGAAAGAGTGTCGAAATAAGCAGTGTAATTAATATAAGTACAGCTGCATAGAAAAGGGTAACACGCGTCTTTATCGACATCTTTACCATATCAGCTGTCTTCCTTAATTACATAGCCGGAGCCGCGAATGGTATGAATCAATTTAACATCATAATCTGCATCTATTTTTTTTCTCAAATATCGGATATAGACATCAATGATGTTGCTCCCACCGGCAAAATCAAAATTCCAGACATTGTGTTCTATTTTATTACGCGACAAGACAATATCTTTATTACGTATGAGAACCTCAAGCAAAGCAAACTCGCGCTGTGATAATGAAATTGGAATACCGCCCCGCGTAACCGTATGGGTACTCAGATCCATACATAGGTCTGCAACCTCCAGTATATTTGACTGGAGTGATATTGGCTGCCGGCGCAGCAAAGTTCTGACTCTCGCAGAGAGTTCCTGAAATGAGAAAGGCTTTATAAGGTAATCATCTGCACCGCTGTCTAAACCCTTGACTCTGTCTTCGACAGAGTCTCTTGCAGTCAGCAAAATTACCGGGGTTGTGTGACCATCTGATCTTAATTTACTCAGCACGGCAAGTCCATCGACTTTAGGCAGCATGATATCCAATATTATGACATCATATTCGGTCGCAGAGATGAATTCAATAGCAGCAGCTCCGTCTTCACAGGCATCAACACAGTGTCCTTCGGAGGTTAAGCGCCTGGCCGTAATATCTCTTAAATCAGCTTCATCTTCGACCAATAAAAGTCGCATTCGTGCAACACCTCTCCTCTCAGATCCGGAATCAAGTAATTAATTCAAGTATAGCATAGTACATTTGCGGTTCTGCAGGGAGTACGTTTTTTAATGTTCCTCTCATTTATGCTTGGTATGATAATTGGAAGACAACATAGTAAATTCACTCACAGAATGCATATTGTCAACCATAACGAGGGGGAAAAATATGAAAATGAAGAAAATCCTGGTCATCGCAACTACTGTAATTGTTTTTGCAGCTATAGGCCTGACTGCCAATTCGTTCATCCGTGCAATATCCAACAATTCAAATAATTCAGCTGATAAATATAATAAATTGGCACTCAGCGGCAATACGAGTAATGAAACAGAAATCGAAAACGATGCTGACTCTGATGCTGCGGAATACGACGAAACAGCGAATGTTGATGCCGAAACCTCTGCGACACCTAAAAAAACACAGACATCTCAGGGGACACAGGAAATAACCGGCGTTGACACAACAACCTCAGCGACACCCAAGGGAACCCTTACGGCGACCGGAATCCCGACTCAAATAGCCGGCGGTGTCGATATCGTTACCTCTGCAACACCTAAGTCAACGCAAACAACTACGGACATTCAAGGAGTCCCGGTGACCCCAGGTATTGATGTTGTTTCTTCAGCGACGAAACAGCCAATCTCTTCTACTGCGGCTGACCTCAGTTCAGAAGCTGTCAAACAGATCGTTTTATCAAAAGCCCCTGGTGCCATAATTAGCGAATTGGAGCTCGATGAAGATGATGGTATACTTGTTTATGAAGTCAAAGCATACGTCGGTCAGGATGAGTACGAATTTGTAATTGATGCAAACTCAGGAACCATTTTAGTATATAAACCAGAGAACGACGAAGATGATGACAGCTACAGCGAAGTCGACAACAGCGACGATTATGATGATGACAACGATAGCGATGATGGCGATGATGGTTATGATGACGATGATGACGATGACGAAGAAGATGACGACTAAGAGGCTATGAATGACGATCAATTTGAGTAAAAGGAAACTTACCCTGGGTGCAGTTATACTGTTGCTTACATTTGTTGCAGGCCTGGCGGGCATTGGATTCGTCAGGCTGTATTCACTAAACAATGCAAAATCAGCAGCGCGGCAGTATCTTCCTTCCAACGCGGAATTTCTATCATATTATGAAAATGATCACATGTATGCCTTGCGATTCTTTGATTCCTTTCAGCAGGAACGAAGTGAAATTGAGGTAGATAAAACCAGCACGCAGGTAATAAAAATCCAAACTCAAAAAGTTGCAGACTTTTTTCCGGAAACGGCAGCTTTAAATGAGGACTCCCTTATGAAAATCATCAAGAACGAGATCCCTGATGCAGATATAAACAATATGACATTAAGTGAGGATCCGGAACAAAATTATTCATCGATTACATTTAGCACCGGTGACAGCAGAGGAATATTTCTGCTTGATTCTTCTAGCGGCACAGTGATAGCCCGAACAATCAAATTTGGCAGACCCAAAGTTATTCCTTCTGAGATCGGAGATGACATTGGCCTGCTGACATTGACGGAACTCAGAAGTATTGGATCCCAAAGAGTCCCTGGAGCTGTGCTTCAGGATCTTGACATCGTATATACGGGCGGACATTTTTCTGCCGAGATGGATTTGTATAAAGATGGCAACAAGTATTCATTAGTTCTTGATGCTGTAAGCGGAGATGAACTTGGCTTTAGCTTTTATAAAGACGACTGGAAAGAATACGGAAATTGGGAACCAATTGAGCTTGAGAAACCATTGCTGGATATCATTAACCTGGATGAGTCCCTGATGATATCCAAATCTTCCGGTGCCACAGCTGCAGGTTATGTCACTTCTGAAAGCTCTTTCGCAAATGAAACACACCCAAATCCGGATATAACAAATCCCTCATCTGATTCATCTGAAACACAGCCGTCAGCGACTGCTGCACCAACATCAGTGCCAACACAAACTCCAAAAGAAACACAGCCAGACTTGCCTGCTGTAACACCTGAGCCTGAACAAATTGTGATCGGCATTGACCGTGTCAAAGCGCTTGTTCTGTTAAGGCTGCCCGATGCCCAAATTGACGAAATCGAGCTTGACGAAGATGATGGGCGCCTCTTATATAAAGGCAGCGCCGTCAGCGGCGAAACGGAATTCGATTTTGAAATAGATGCCTATACCGGCACATTTGCAGAATGGGATGCCGATTCTGATGACTGACAGTCACCCATGATTCTAATATTTATTTTCTTTTATCAAAAATTCCGCTGACTACTTCCAGATTATCTATAATTTTTATGTGCTGCGGACATGCGTCTTCACATTTACCGCATTTGATACAATCGGCAGCCGTTCCTTTTCCTTTGGTGTGGACGCCATAGTACCAGTCACTATTCCAGTCATTGTATTGCTTTTTGGCATTATAACATGCAAAAAGATCTGGAATTGCAATCTTCATCGGACACCCATCCACACAGTACTGACAGGCTGTACAGGGGATTGTATCCTGATTTTTCAGGACATCTCTGACACGGTCGACGAGCTGATATTCTTCGTCATTGAGCGGGATAAAGTCCTTCATGTAGCTGATATTGTCTTCCATCTGCTCCATTGTGCTCATCCCGCTTAGTACCATGAATACATTCTCGAACGATGCGCAGTACCGAATGGCATAACTGGCATGGCTGGCTTCCGTGTTGAAAGCATCCAGGATTTTTCGGGCTTCGTCTGGTAAATTAGCAAGTCCGCCGCCTCTGACAGGCTCCATCACAATGACCGGTTTATTATATTTTTCACATACCTGATAACAGAGATAGCTTTCAATACCCGGATCATCGTAGTCCGAATAGTTGAACTGTATCTGTACAACTTCAATTTCAGGCTGTTCACTTAAGATTTTCTCTAAAACAGCGGCTTTGTCATGAAATGAAATACCTATATGCCTGATTTTGCCTTCTCCCTTTAATTGCTTTGCTATCTCGAAGGCATGACATCTGACATATTTTTGATAAAAATCAGCATTTAATGCATGCATAAGATAATAATCAAAATATTCGACGCCTGTGTCGATGAGCTGCTGTTCAAACAAAGGGCGGATTTCCTCTTCTTTTTGAAAAAAATGAGTCGTCAGCTTATCCGTAAGGATATAGGAATCTCTTGGATATCTCTTAGCCAGGCATTCCCGGAGGGCAATCTCACTCTTCCCTCCAATATAACCTCGGGCTGTGTCAAAATAGTTAAAACCGGCATCAAAAAATGCATCAATCATTTGATTAAACTGTTCATAATCTACTTCGATTCCCTGTTTCATCGGGAGTCTCATACAGCCAAAACCTAATTTTTTCATCCTGTTTGCTCCTTTGCCGGGTGCCTATTCGCCATAACCAGCTACAATTTTCTGGCATGCCTATACCTTAATTCCCATCTCATATGCCTGTTTCATGGCAGGACTGCCTTGGACTTCGCCTTTCAGCCACACTCCCGCAGCGTAAATAATGCCCTTCTCCTGAGCATTATCAAGGCAATCCTCGGTAAATCCCCGAAAACCATTAATGGTTCTTTCCAGCGAACTTTCATCCGGATCAGCAGCGGTTACGATGAAATAGAAATCCTTGTTCGAAATTTCCAAATATCTCGGCACGGTTCGGTCGATCAGTGTTTTCATTTGGGCATCCATTGTGTAGAAATATACGGGTGTAGCCATAACGATGACATCAGCTCTGACTATCTTTTCAAGTATTTCAGCCATTTCGTCCTTCAGAACGCATTTGTGAGTGCTATAACATACACCGCAGCCTGTACAGTAATTGATTGTATGATCCCGAAGAAATATTTTTTCTGCCTGATTTCCTGCATCAACTGCTCCGCGAACGAACTCATCACACAGGCTATCAGAATTACCGCCTTTTCTCGGGCTGGCGGACAGCACCAATACTTGTTTATTCACTTTTCGTTCTCCTTCAAGCAATTTAATAATCAAATTCCCTGCGTTTTCAGCCAGCGCTCGATGTCTGCTTCGGCGTTTTTGACACTGCCGCCACGGATAGCAAGGCCTTTGCGGACATTGGCTCCAGGGCAGAGCTTCCTGATATCGTTTTCGCTGTGACCCATTCCGCTGCCCTCGTGAGTGCATAGCGGCAGGATATTTTTACCGGTAAAGTCATACCTGTCCAGAAAAGTACAGCGTGTGTAGTCATTTAAGTATTTGTTCACCGGGTCAATTTTGAACAGTATACCACCGGTCAGCTGTTCAATCATCTTTGCTGCAGCCTCGGTGTTTCCAACCGGCAGGTTAACGATGCTGCCGCCGACGTAGTTGTTGCCGGCACGGGAAAAATATGCAATCAGTATTTTATGATTCATGTTTACGTCTTCTATTTTTGAATAAAATCAGCTTGATAAATGAATAGTTTGTTTCTTGTTTGCACAAGTTAATTCGTGATGCATGAGTAGAATCATTTTGTATGAGTCGATTCAATATAATAAGGCTAAACACCTTATAAATGTAAAGCCACGAATTTGTAAGCCTGTTTTCCAGCAGGACAACCCGAGGCTTTCACCAAGTATATCAGTATGATTATCTTATCGAATACTTTAATCGTCTATTCCCTTGCCGCTCAGAATTCGCTGAATATATTTTTCAACCCTGGTCTCCCGGGTTTTAGATTGCTCAGGTGCTGATCACTGGTTTGACGGTTGTTTTCAGACCTGCGTATGGAGAAATTCCTTTCTTTTTTATAGAAACTATGATGTATTGCGAATTTATTACGTCTAAATTATAGCATATTTCGGTGTGTGCGGACTGTAAATATCAAATTTATCATACTTTTTTCGCAATCAAACATCGCTCATCTTATTAAGATATAATAGATGTTAAAGAAGCTGTCATGGACATTACGTGTAAAAATGTTGGTAACCAACAGAGGTAAAGACTGTGGAGGAATTATGAGTGATTTTCCTGAATACATTGATCATTTACCTAACATATGTGGGAGAGAGCAGGAAATCGACGACGCAATCAGATCAGCAAAAATGTCCGGCCCGGTTTATCCCAGGGGTACATCAATAGATTTGGCCAATATCAGGTCAGCTTTCGCAATCGAGCTTCATATGCATCAGCCGCTGATTCCGGCAGGCAGTGACGATCTAAGAAATGCACCCATTATCGGCAACCTGCAGCATATGGACGAGAACAGGGGGATTGGCGACAACCACAACGCACCCGTATTCCGCTGGTGCTACAAGCGGATGGCCGAATTCGTCCCAGAGCTCATCCGGGAAGGCAAAAAGCCCAGAGTCATGCTTGAATTCTCCGGAACCTTGTTCCATGGACTGCGCACAATGGGTGCCGATGATGTGATTGAAGCGCTCAAGACGGTCACTGCCGATTCAAAGCATAGCGGTGCGGTTGAGTGGGTAGGCTGCACCTGGGGACATGCCGTCGCACCATCAACGCCGCCACAAGATTTCCGCCTACATGTGCGAGCCTGGCAGCACCATTTTGCGGCAATCTTCGGACTTGAAGCCCTCGGGCGGGTACGAGGTTTTTTCCCCGCTGAAATGGCTTTGCCCAATCACCCTGACATTGCATATGAGTTCGTCAGGACACTCGTCGACTGCGGTTATGAGTGGGTCATGGTGCAGGAGAATTCTGTTGAGCAGCTCTCCGGAGCTCCACTTGAGAATAAGCACCTGCCTCACCGGCTGATATGTACGAACACAGCCGGAGAGACTGCTGAAATCGCAGCTATTATCAAGACGCAGGGTAGTGATAACAAACTCATTGGGCAGATGCAGCCATACTTTGAGGCGAAAACACTGTCCCATATAACACTTGCCGGCAAGGAGATCCCACTATTGGTCACTCAGGCAGCGGATGGTGAGAACGGCGGCGTGATGATGAACGAATTCCCGCCGAAATACCACGACGTAATACGTGAGTGCTCGGGAACCGAAGTCCCGATCGTGAACGTAACGGAGTATCTGGAATATATTCTCTCTCTCGGCATCCGTCAGGAAGATCTGCCGGCAATCCAGCCAGTCGGCCAGCACCGCATCTGGGAAATAATGAAACCCGGCGAGGACGGTCACGAACAAATCCGGGACGTCATTGCCGGGATCAGGGAATCGGATGATCGTTTCCATATCGATGGCGGCAGCTGGACTGACGACATCTCTTGGGTACGCGGTTATGAAAACGTCCTGGTTCCTATGGAACGGGCCAGTGCAAAGTTCAGTGAAAAGCTCCTGGTTCCCGGAGTGTCCGCCAATGATCCGCTTTATCGCGATGCCTTATTCAAATTACTGACAGCGGAGACCAGCTGTTACAGATATTGGGGACAGGGTATCTGGACCGATTACGGTGCCGAACTAGCCCGCAGAGCCGAAGAAGCAGCAAGTAATTATCACTGATATCATGCAGCGTCAAATCGGAATGGCTGTACTTTAAAGCGATATATTTCCGCTGTTAATTCCGGCATCGTTATTTTCAAGAGGCAGCCAATCCAAAACCTTTTTTATATATCGATTCCAAAAATCCCATTCATGTGCTCCCACCCCTTCTTCAAAGGTAACCGGAACACCAAGACCTTCTAAATATTCTTTAAAATCCCGGTTTGCTGCCAGCAAAAAATCACTGTCTCCGCATGCCATATATATTTTGGGCAACTCGATTTTCTCCTCAGCCAGCTTCTTCGCCAGCCACTTGGGATTTTTGTCGCTGTCAGTAACCTTTGTCAGATCGCCAAAACACCCCTGTGCATATGAACGGCTCTCTATGAAAAAATCAACATCGTCTGACCTGTTTTCTATCCCGTCTGTCAGCAAAGCAGATGATAGGCCCGCAATGCATCCGAATGTATCGTGGTATTTGAGCCCGTTTCGAATGGCGCCGTACCCGCCCATGGAAAGACCTGCGATAAAAGTATCTTCCTTCTTGTGTGAAAGAGGGAACATTTTTCTTGTAATTTCAACGAGTTCCCTGCCGATAAATTCTCCGTAATAATTGTTGACGCCCGGATTATCTACGTAGAACATATTATCGCCTGAAGGCATCACAACGGCAAGATTCTTCTCTTCGGCCCATCTTTGGATGTTCGTTCCGGATACCCAGTCCGTATAATTTCCAAAAACACCATGGAGCAGATACAATGTCTTGTACGGCTTATCTTCTCTAACCGGCATTCCGGGGAAAGCCAATTTATCTACCGGTAATATGACATTCACCGGTACGGTTCTCATAAGAGTCTTCGAAAGGAAATTAACCTGTATCAATGCCATTTTTTATTCCTCCTGATAATTGATTACCATCTAACTTATGACTAAAGCACTTATGATTTTACTATAAAACTCCTCATGATTCAGGAGTCATTAATTAAGTTATGCAATGTTGGCATATCAGTACCTGCACGCACAACAAAGCTATATATCAGGCAAAAATGACCCTGTACTGGTTCTCATCGGTACAGGGTCATTGATTACACGAATTTGTTTTGAGAGGCCAGTAAATTAAAAAGCAATTGTTGCAAAAATCAAAACACAAAGCATAACAAGCAGGGTGAAAGTCATAAGAAATTTGGTCAGGAACTCACTTCTTTTTTCCTTTTTTTCAATCTGCTGTTCCACACTCGTTTCTGAAGTCCCGGAGCAGTTCAAATCAATTGAAGCCATATTAACTTTGCCCCCCTTGGCAATTGTAATTCAGCAAACATACGATATTTGCTTGTGCTCATTACCTTGATTCTATGATGATCAGCCGAGTTGATTATTCAATTGTTTTCAGTTTAACAACCCATATGAAAATTGTCATTTGTGCTTTTTGCCGAAAAACAAAATTTTAGAGGAGTCGAATTTGTGCTTTTTGTGATCATTTTTAGAAAATGATTTTCATTTCGTATTTTGTGTTTTAATTTTCCTTGGTCGAAAATCACTGTGAAGATTTACGAAAGCCAAACAAAAAGATTTGAGACTATATGAAAATCGTTTTTGGAACGGCAAAATCATTTTCTTATCGGAATCTCGAAAATTAATCATATAATGCGCAGCCGGTCCGGCTAATTGCCGCATTCGATACTGATATCCGTAAATATTTTCAGGATATCAACAACATTCAGGCCCTTCTTCTCGGCTCCTGCCTTTTCAAGGACGATGCCGCCATTATTCATCATGATCAGGCGGCTGCCGTATTCCACGGCATACCGCAGATTGTGCGTGACCATCATGGCAGTGAGATTTTTTTCTTTTACAATTCTGTCTGTAATTTCCATGATCGTATCTGCCGTCTTGGGATCAAGCGCCGCCGTATGTTCATCGAGGATGAGAAAATCTACAGGGGTCAGCGTCGACATGATCAGTGCCACAGCCTGTCTTTGGCCTCCGGAAAGGGAGCCCACTTTTATATCCATTTTGCTTTCAAGACCCAGCCCCAGTATGGCGAGCTGATCTTTATAGTATGTCAGCCTCGCCCTGTTGACTCCGGACCCAAGTCCAAAAGGTTTTCCCTTATTGTCGGCCAGAGACATATTCTCCAGGAGTGTCATATTGGGACATGTTCCCATTGCGGGATTCTGATAGACTCTGCCGATCTTTTCGTAACGCTGATAATCCGATCGGCGGTTTATGCTTTCTCCATTGATTAGCACCTGTCCGCCGTCAATAGGAATGCTCCCGCATATAATATTCAAAAGCGAGGTTTTGCCGCTTCCGTTGCTGCCGACGATGGAAAGAAATTCACCGTCACCCACTGTCAGGTTAAATTCATTGAACAGGCACATTTCCGTAATGGTACCCGGATTATATATTTTCGTAATATTTTTGAGTTCAAGCACTTTTCTTCACCCCGCTTTTCTGATGATTGCCAATAACGAGGATCACCAGGAACAGGACCGCCGTAATGAACTTGAGCAGATTGGCCGGCAGACCCAGACTGATGGCGGTCTGAATTGATGCTTTGTAAAGTATGCTGCCGATCATGACCGCCGTTGTCCCTTTTACAAAGCTGAGTTTCTTGAAAAGCGTCGTACCGATGATGACTGTCGCAAGTCCGAAAACCACCTGTCCGGTTCCCATCGTACTCGAAAAGGAGCGCTGTTCCTGACAGACAATGCTTCCCGCCATTGCTACAAGGGCGTTGGAAACAACAAGGCCGATGATTTTGACGGTTCCCTTGTCTTTGGCCAGTGTCGTAACCAGTACGCTGTTGTCTCCAACCGCCCGTAGGAGAAGACCGCTCTTGGTTTTAAAGTAGATATCCAGCAGGATCTTGAAAAGAACTGCGATGATAAAAGTGATAATCAGCTTTCTGTAAATAAGTGCAGCACCGCCAAAAAGCGCCATTGTAGGTGCAGCGGTAAAGATTGTGTTGATTTCTCTGTCCACAATAAGATTAGATCCGGCTATCTGAAGGTTAATTGAAAAGAGCGCTGTCATCGTTATGATACCGGCCAGCAGGTCGCGCACATGGAGCTTGACATGTATCAGCCCGGTAGCGAGGCCGGCCGCCGCCCCAACGGCAAAGACCACCGGTATCGTAAGATACGGGTCAAAGCCCTTAGTTAACAGGACAGCGGTAACTGCTGCCCCCAGGGGAAAGCTTCCGTCGACGGTCAGGTCCGGGAAATCAAGTATTTTGTAGGTAATGTATACACCATATGACAGCAGTGCGTAGATAAGTCCCTGCGTCATTGTGCCAACGACCAGGTCAAAAAAATTACTCATGCGGCTCTCTTCCTTCAATTAAGAGTGGACGCAGGCGCAGCGGATGAATGCTGCGCCTTTTCATTCACTTTTGTTGTTATCAGGTTTTAAATTATCAGATTATTGTCAGGCTTTTTCAGCTTCAATAGCTTTGTCAGCAATAGCAGACGGGAGTGTAATGCCCATTTCAGAAAGTGCTGCGGAATTGATGTAGATTCCATACTCGCTGATTGTCTCATAAGGTATTTCTGAGGCTTTTGCTTCACCTTTTAAGACCTTTGCCGCTATTGCACCGGTCTGCATGCCAAGCTGATAATAATCGATGCCCGCCGCAGCAACGCAGCCGAGTTTTACCTGTTCCACTTCACTTCCATATACCGGAATACCGACTTCTCCCGTTTTTTCAAGGACAGAGGGCAGAACGCCGACAACGTTATTGTCTGTCAGGTTGGAAAAGCAGTCAACACCTTTTGCAATCAGCGTGTCAGCAGCCTGTGTGACATCAGATTGCTGCGTAACACCGATGGCCTCGATCGCAAAGCCATAGGCAGAAGCTTTCGACTCGTAGTCAGCAATTGCGGATACTGAGTTCGGTTCACTTGTCGTGTAGATGATACCGATCGTATCTGCATCGGGCTGTAGCTGACGGATCAGGTCAAGCTGGGCATCTACAGGAAGCTTATCGCTTGTTCCCGTGACGTTGCCGCTGTCAAGCTTTGCCTGCACCGGATCGGTAATAGCAGTAAAGATTACAGGAATATCCTTATCTTCTGCTGCTGCATAACATGCGGTTGCAGAAGGTGTTGCAATGCCGCACATGAGCGCAACATTGTTGCTGGAGAAGTTCTGAGCGATCTGTGCAGCGATGGCGTCGTCAAATCCGGCGTTCTGATACGAAATGGTAAAGTCCTTGCCTTCGGTAAGTCCGGCATCTTTAAGCCCCTGAATAAAGCCTTCCCTGCAATTGTCCAGCGAAGCATGTTCACCATATTGTGAAATCCCGATAACCGGTATTTTCTTACTGCATCCGGTTGCGATGGTGAGAATAAATGCCATGGCAAGTAAAATAGTTATTAATTTTTTCATATTGTTTCTCCCTTATTCACTCTAAATTATTGTTATTCTAATTCATCATACATGACACTGCCGCCATCGTTTTGTAAATATAAACATATTCAAATCTCCTTCAAAATATAAAAAATCAGCCTCATCCCAAAAAAGGGACAAGACTGATCGTCCTGCGGTACCACCCAAATTAGCTTCATCTCTAAAGCTCACTCGCTCACGCACCTGCTGATACGTGTCCACCGGATAACGGGCTGGCCTCCCGTTGACGCCTAATAACCTGCAAATCTGCCGCTTTCGGGTCACCCTCACAAGTCCATTCAGTCAGCCCCGTCATATGGCCCTCACACTTGTGGCCACTCGCTGCGATTCGCAGGCTGATTTACTACTCTTGTTCATCGGTTTAAATTATAGAATTGCCTTTGATTTTATATAGACCCGGGAAATTTGTCAATAGTTGTATCGGTTATCACAATCCGTCAAACCGTATCTCGACACCATTCCAGAACGCAATATAGTCTTTGATCATCGTCGCTTTCTCCAGCGGTTCCGGATAATACCAGGCGGCGTTCGGGTTGCGCTTTCCATCCACTACGATGTCATAGTAGCTTGCAAGACCCTTCCATGGACACCTTGTATGATAGTCACTGTTTTCAAGAAATTCGGGGGCTACATCTTCTTTAGGGAAATACTGATTTCCTTCTATCATAATCGTCCTATCGCTTTTTGCCAGTTCTTTTCCATTCCAGGTTGCGTGTACCATTTACTTTCCTCCTTCTAAATATATAGTTTATAGCATATAAATAATATCTGATGCAGCAGTCGGATAGGCATATGTCATTTTTTTGAGTTCCTTCAGTTCAATATTCTGTTGAATGGCGGCAGCAAAGTGATTAACCAGCTCGTCCGCCTCGTTACTTACAAAGTGTGCACCCAATACACAATTTGTTTTTTTGTCTATTACAATTTTTGCAGCCGCATATTTTTCGTTGGTTCTTTTATATGTATACCAGGCTGACATATCGAGATTATTTACATAACACTCATATCCCATTTCACGCGCTTTTTCTTCTGACAGACCAACAGATGCTATTTTCGGAATCGTGAAGACAGTAGAGGGCATAATACGGTAGTCTGGTGTTACATGATTTCCCTTGAGCAGATTTTTAGACACGATGCTTGCTTCCATACTTGCAACGGGTGTAAGCGGCAGTCCTTTGGTATCCGAAACATCCCCTGCAGAATATACTTTAGGATTGCTGACACTCTGCATATATTCATTTACCGTTATGCCGCGCTTGCTGAAGCTCACATTACCTGCTTCGAGGCTGAGTTGATCGATATTGGGAATCCTTCCTGCACCGTGAACCACCAGATCACATGTCACCAGGAATTCGCCATCGGCTCCGTCCCCTTTAACGATAAATTTCCCGCCGGCTTTCTCAACGGAATGAATGACTGCATTTCCCATAAAGCGTATTCCAATATCACTGCCTTTCTGCATAAGCAGGCTTATATGGTCAGGATCAAAGTTCATAAGCGGACGATCCTGTCTTTCAATGATAGTAACGGACGACCCGGCACGGGCAGCAATATGGGCAAACTCCATGGAAATCATTCCTCCGCCGACAAAAACGATATCGGGCGGCAGAGTATTCATTTCAAGAAAATAGTCACTGAATACAATATTTTCTTCGCCAATTATTGATAAAGGCATTGGACGGGCGCCGGTTGCTATAAGAATATGGCTCCCCTTGAGTATTTTTCCGTTAACCTCAATTTCATCATCTGTTATAAAACGGGCAGTTCCATGAAAGGTTTCAATCCCCGCATCAACCATCCCCTTCTCGAAATTTTGCGAATAGTTTTCAATGAAGGAATGTTTGAATGCCATTAATTCAGACCAGACAATCTTTGAATCCGAACTTATTCCTTTACCTTGCATCCTGTTGTTCCAGTCAACAATTTCTGCGGCTCCCATCAGGATCTTCTTCATATCGCAGCCGCGCAGGGCACATGTTCCGCCAAATGGTCTCTCGTCAATGATCGCGACTGTCCAGCCGGCTTTTCTGCATTTCCTCGCAGCCGAGGATCCCCCGGTCCCTGTACCGATAACAATAAGGTCAAAAGATTTACCCATAATTGTACCTCCTGAAAACAGTTCTTCGAAGTTCTACCGTCAGAATGCAAGCTTGGATAAGGAGGACAGTTCAAATTGCCCGACGCTTTTTCCTTTTTCATCGACTACGCAAATACTGGTCACGCCGTACTCCAGGCACATTCTTATCCCGACAATTAACTTTTCATTATTTCTGACGCACAGATTCCCCGGTTTCTGATGTACGGTATTAACCGCTTCGCTATCCGGGATCGTGAGGTAATTTTTGATTTCGGCAATATTCAGATAAGAAAGAAATCCTTTGTTTCCCAGAAAATCGGTCACGAAACCTTCGCTGCTTTGGAACACAATCGCATCCCGGGTACCCGCCTGCATGATTTCACCGTCGCGCAGGACAACGATTTTGGTGCCGAGCTTTATGGCTTCCTCAATATCATGGGTAACCAGTACAACTGTTTTGCCGAGTGTCTTGTATAACCGCAGGATTTCTTCCTGCAGTACTTTGCGGTTGATTTGATCGACTGCCCCAAGCGGCTCATCCATCAGGATAATTTCCGGATCTGCCGCGAGCGCACGTGCAATTCCCACTCTCTGTTTTTGTCCGCCGCTTAGTTCCTTTGGATACTTTGGAAGATAACTTTCATCGAGTCCTACAAGATTAATAAGTTCGCGTGCCCTTTTTCGCTTAACTTCAGCTGTCGCTTTCTGGATATCAAGTGAATAGACGATGTTATTCTCGATAGTCATATGCGGAAACAGACCGATCTGCTGGATCACGTAGCCCATTTTTCGCTTCAGCGTAATTGAGTCCCATTCTTTAATTTCTTTGCCTTTGATGTATATCTGACCGCTGGTTGGATGAACCAACCCATTCATCATCTTGAGAATCGTTGTTTTACCGCAGCCGGAAGGACCGATCAACACAACGAACTCGCCTTCTTCGATAGACAAATTCAATTTCTTGATGACCGGTTTATCAGTCTCATAAGAATGGCTGACGTCTTCAAACCGAATAAGAGTCATTACAATAAACCTTTCGACTCAAGGAATTCTTTAGCGACAAGTTTTGCTTCCTTGTTATCATGTTCGACATAATAGTTCATTTGCTGCATTTCTTCGTCGCTGATCTGTCCTGCGAGTTTATTCAATATGCCTTCGAGTTCCGGATACTTGTCGAGTGTCTCCTGTCTTATTACCGTTGCGGCCTGATAGGCAGGGAAAAATTGTTTGTCATCCTCAAGCACTTTGAGATCATACTCAGATAAGAGACCGTCAGTAGAAAAATTGTTTATTACGTCTACTTCCCCGGCACCGATGGCTTTATACTTTAAGCCGATATCGATATCCTTCGTCTCTTTAAATGCAAATCCGTATTCTGCAACCAAACCCGGATAGCCGTCCTCCCGTTCATAGAAATCATACTCAGCTCCAAGTGTAAATTGAGAGCTGGCGGCGGCAAGGTCAGAATACGTCTCGATGCCATTTTCTTCAGCAACCGTACGATCCATCGAAAGCGCGTAGGTGTCGTTGAATCCGTAGAGCTCGAGCCACTTAAAGTTATAGGAGTCCATATATCCCTTAGCAACCTCAGCATAAAGTTCTGCGGGATCACGAATAAGATCCTTCTTCAATACAAAAAGCCAGCCTGTTCCGGTGTATTCAGGGTACATGTCAATTTCTCCGGCTTCCATAGCCGGCTGAATATTGGATGTGCCCCCGCCAATACCTGTTTTATATTCCACATTAATATCCGAGTGCGCTTCAATAAGCTGTCCCATCATTTCGGCAATTATATAGCTTTCCGCCATCGGTTTTGAAGCGATAACAACTTTCTTTTCCGCTTTTTGACATCCGGCCAGAGCAAATACAACAGACATGGCCAAAAGAATGCATGTGAATTTTTTCATGTCGTCCTCCTTAACAGCTTTTTCTCAAGAACGCCCAGCAGGGCATCTGAGAATATTGCAAGCAGTGCTACCAGGAGGCTGCCTGCAATTGTCATTTCGTCAAAATTGGTTGTTATTCCGCGCCATATTGCCACGCCTAATCCTCCTGCCCCGATAAACGATGCAACTCCGGCAAGAGCGATTGTCATGACTACCATGTTGCGTATTCCTGCAATTATTACCGGGAGTGCCAATGGAAACTGCACTTTCCAAAGCAGCTGCAAGGGTGAACTCCCCATACCGACAGCTGCTTCGATAATTTGGTCATCCACTTCCTTAAGCCCTACATAGGTGTTTCTAATGACAGGCAGCAAGCCGTAAATTACAAGGGCAATAATGGCTGTTGTGTTTCCGATGCCGGTAAATGATACAAAAAAGCCAAACATAGCAATCGACGGGATCGTATACAGGAAATTCGTGACCCCAATCACTATATCGGCTGCTTTTTTCGATTTTGAAATGAAAATTCCGGTAGTGATCCCAATTGCGGTTATTATCAGGATCGCAGTCGCACTAAGTGATATATGTTGGAAAACAAGCTGCAGAAAAAACTCTTTACGAGCAATAAACAAATTAATCAGGTTAGTCAAAAAATCCATATATTCGCCTCTTTGCTAATAAATAGCAGACCTGCATTGCGTGCTTATGAGGCTGTATAGATATAATATTCTTCTATTATATATAAGGAGGAGAATTTTAACAAGGTTACGCAGCATATCTGGGATTGCAAGGCCAATGAGACTGCAAGATGCGTAATTGTAATAAAATTGAAAAAATCCAATTTTTAAAGGAGAATAATATGCATTTTCTTCATTAAACATTTAGAGTCAGAGATATTGAAAAATCCGTCCATTTTTATGAAGACATCATCGGATTGAAGACGCAGAAAAGGTTCCCTCATGGTGATTGGGAAGTCGTATTTCTTGCGGATAAAGAAGGTGCAACACAGATTGAACTTGTGTATGCGCCAAATTCTGTCTACGTTGAGACAAAGGGTATGACGGTATGTTTTCAGACCGAGGATCTTGATGGTATCCTCAAAAAAGCACAGGAAAACGGACTCAATCCTTCCGATGTAAGAAATCCTGATCCTGAAACAAGATATTTTTATGTTTATGATCCCGATGGAATTTCTATAGAATTCAAACAGAAGATGAACTAATTCCCATCTGCGGTCTGCTGCACTTAATGAGCTGCGAGATCCTCGCCAAAAATCTGCCGGAAGATCCTCTGTCCTGTCGGGGTTGCGGCGAGTCCCCCCTCTCCCGTCTCCTTCAACGAGGAGGGCATACTGTCTCCTATACTCTTCATTGCAGCGATGACTTCGTCAGCAGGTATTGCACTTTTAATCCCGGACAGCGCAAGTTCAGCTGCGACAAATGCATTTGAAACACCGGAAGCATTACGCTTGATGCAGGGAATTTCTACAAGACCTGCTACAGGGTCACACACGAGTCCAAGTGTGTTTTTAATGGCAATAGCTACGGCATGTCCAATCATATCCGGGGTGCCTCCCGCCAATTCAATCACCGCTGCAGCGGCCATGGCACTGGCGGATCCGCACTCAGCCTGGCATCCGCCCTGTGCACCGGACAGGCATGCGTTTTTGGCGATCACCATGCCGACGGCAGACGCTGTAAACAGTGACATGATACAGTCTTTTTTTGAGATATCCTTTTCCATCTGCATCGTGATCACAGCAGCAGGTAATATTCCGCAGGAACCGGCTGTCGGAGCTGCTACAATGCACCCCATCGCAGCGTTAATTTCTGCCACGGCTATCGCACGAGCCAGTGCACCGGCGAAAAAAGTCCCGCAAAGGTGTTTATGTTCGTCGATCTGCTGCGCAAGCCTGTGTGCATCTCCGCCTGTCAGCCCGCTGTTGGAGCGAACTCCGGCTGCCATCCCTTTTTGAACGGCCTGGGTCATCACATCATACTGATGTTCCATTCGTTCAAAAAGACTCTCGGGAGTACTTTCCATCTCCTTAGCCTGCTGCTGTAATACAAGAGTTGAAAGCCCGCAATGTTTCTCGCTTGCTTCTTCGAGCAGCTGCTCTAAGTTATCATAATAATCCATTTGTTTCTCCTAGTGCAGCCGCAGCGCGATCGAGCGGAGTATGTTCGGCATACCGCTTATGTGCTCATTCATAATTGGGTCAACTTTGCCGTCAACTTCGATCGTCATAATTGCTATGCCGCCCTTTTGACTGCGTGACAGCCGAAAATTTGATATGTTTATTCCAAGTTCCCCAAGATATTGAGATACTTCCGCAATTACACCGGCTGTATCCCTGTGCAGAACAATCAGGGTATCATTTTGCCCCGAAAACTCCACTTCCAATCCATTGATTTGATTGATGATAATATTTCCGCCGCCAATGGAGGAACCCTGGACGATAATCTGTTCGCCGTCTGCAGACGTTAAGATGATACGGGCAGTGTTTGGGTGTGCATCCTTTATTGAATCGGGAATAATAGTTACTTCAAGGCCTGCTTCCACGGCAAGCATCGGACTTGTGCGAATCCGTTCATCATCAGGCAGCATCCCTAAAATACCTGCAATCAAAGCCTTGTCCGTACCATGCCCCCTGTACGTTTTTGCAAAGGATCCGTGAAGGCGGATCTCAGCCTTTACAGCAGGCCTGCCTAATAAAAGGCCGGCGACATAACCGATACGGACGGCACCCGCAGTATGCGAACTGGAAGGTCCAATCATCACAGGTCCGACAATATCAAATACATTCATGGGTTTCTCCTTGTCAGGTACTACGGATTCAGGCCCTCTTGTGCAAAAGCTTTCTTCAGTATATCCATATCAGGCAAAATACAGATCGGCTGCCCGCCCGCAAGAATCGCGTTGTTTACATCTTTGAGGCCGTTGCCGGTTACGATGGAAACAACCGTTGCACTGGATGGAATCAGTCCCGCTTCACAGGCCTTTTTCAGACCTGCAGTACCTGTCACTCCGGCAGGCTCGCCAAACACTCCGCAGGTGTGACCCAGAAGGCGCATGGCATCCAGTATTTCTTCGTCAGACACGTTAATGGCAATTCCATTGGATTCCCGGATTGCGTTCAAAGCCTTATCGGGATTTCTGGGGACACCGACGGCAATGGAATCAGCCAGAGTATTCTCTTCCATAGGCGCCCACGGCCTGCCTGTCTGGATGCTGCGGTTGAGTGGGCAGCAGCCTTCTGCCTGGACGGAAATGAGTCGGGGTAAATGATCGATCAGACCCATGGCATACAGGTCTTTCAAACCTTTCCAGACACCTGCAATTGTGCAGCCGTCCCCGACGGAGAGTGCCACAAAATCAGGTGCTTTAAAGTTCAGCTGTTCGCATATTTCGAGAGCTACCGTCTTCTTACCTTCAGACAGGTAGGGATTAACCGCTGCATTTCGGTTGTACCAGCCCCAGTGATCAATAGCCTCAGCCGAGAGTCGGAACGTATCTTCATATGATCCCTCGACCGTAATTACGTGCGCGCCAAAAATCATCAGCTGGGCAATTTTGCCTTTAGGTGCGCGGGACGGTACAAAAATATAAGTAGTAAGTCCCGCTGCTGCCGCATTTCCGGCCAGAGAGGATGCGGCATTGCCGGTCGATGAGCAGGCAATTGTGTCTGCTCCCGCCTCCCATGCCTTAGCTACCGCCATTGCAGAAGCTCTGTCTTTCAGTGAAGCCGTGGGATTTTGACCGTCATCCTTGATATAAAGGGATTTGATGCCAAGCTGCTCCGCAAGCCTTTTTTCCTCGTATAGAGGACTCCAGCCGACCCGAAGGGGGGTGTCCGGAGTTGTCTCCTCTACAGGCAGGATTTCACGGTAACGCCACATGGTATGAGGCCGCTGTGCCAGGCTTTGCGGAGTCATCCGGGCTTTTGCATAATCATAATCATATTGGATATCAAGAATGCCGCCGCACGAGCAGATGGTCACATTGGGTTCTGCGGAATATTCATTTCCGCACCTGACGCATTTTGCGCAAATCACATTCTTCATATTACATGCCTTTCAGTGTACCGGAAGCTTCGTTAAATTCATTAATGAGTTCATCAAGCTGGTCCGCCTGATTATGAACGCCCTGCCATGTTTTGTCCTCGTTGTACCACAGGTCGTTGAGATCTTCCACGGTCCTGCCCTGCTGCTCAACCCAGGTATAGTACTTCAGGTTATGGATCGCCTTCCTGTCGTTATAGTTTAGTTCCTTCATGCTGTCACACCGGGCTCCCATAAGGCACTGTTCGAAGTCGCGCACGGCCTGCA
>DIEQ01000104.1:0-6177 GCA_002418705.1 Mageeibacillus sp. UBA5770
CCGTCTGCAGACACGAATTCGAGCGCGGCATCGGAAAATCTCGCCTGCCAGTTATCTTTCTTCATCGACGGCGTAAGGTCCAGGACCTGTCCCCGTCTCGCGTACGTGGCCAGCTGACCGCCTCCCCATGTCTGGAAAACGTCTACGTCCCTGGCGCCGGCGGCGAGCATCGTGGCGAATTTCATCTTATAGTTGCTCATGTCGCCGTAGCTGACGACCTGGACTTCGTAGCCGGGGTTGGTGGCCTTGAACCGCTCAATCGCGCCGTCCAGAACTTTCCTGAACGGTGTTCCCGCCGGATAGATATCCCAGACAGTCAGTGTCTTTTCTTGGGCGCCAATGGAAGTCACGAGTACTCCGCCCATGGCGATCGCCACGCAGAGTACGACTGCGAAAAACCTCTTCATCTTTTTTCCTCCTGTGAGTAAAGGAAATCAATGTCTGCTACATGTATCCCGGATTACCAAACTGGTTCCCAGAACTATGTCCTTATTGCGAGGGGCTCCTCCGCTGATTTGCTCCAAAAGCAGGGATGCGGCCGAACGTCCCATTTCGTGCAGAGGCTGCCGAACCGTCGTGAGGGCGGGAACGGAAAATCCGGCGGTAGGCAGGTCGTCGAAGCCGATGACCGAGAGGTCTTGCGGAACACGTATTCCCATGTCGCGCGCCACATCCATCGTCCCGAAGGCCATCTCGTCGTTGGAACAGAAAATGGCCGTGGGCCTCGAGGAGATCCCCATCAGTTTCATCGCGCACTCCTTACCGCTGTGTCTTGAGAAATCGCCGTATTCGATCAGTTCGGAATCGAAATCTATACTCGCCTCACGCAAGGCGTCACGGTATCCTTCCAGTCGGTCGCGGCTGCACCCAAAGTCCATGATTCCGGTAATAAAACCTATGCGGCGGTGTCCCAGAGAGATGAGGTATTTTGTCGCCTCGTAGGCCCCCGGCCTGTTTGCTGCCGTGATGCTCGGAAATTTGGATCCGACACCCCCGACACCTCTGTGATCGACCAGCACCGTCGGGAAATGCGTTTTGAAGAGCTCATCTCCGTATTTCTCGAAATTCCTGGGCAGCAGCACGACCAGCCCGTCGGTGACATTGCCGGTGAGGCGGGGAATGAATCGTTTCTGGTTTTTTTCCATCAGGCTTGTCGTGTAGAGTACGAGCTCGTAATCCGTTTCGGCGATTCCCTCCGCGACACCCTGAATGACCGTCAAGCTGTATGGATTCGTCAGGGAAGGGACGACGAGGCCGATGAGACCTGTCTTCCCCTTCACGAGGTTGATAGCCGATTTCTGCGGCACAAAACCGGTATCTTGTATGATTTTCAAAATGAGCTTGCGCGTCTTGGCATCCACGTCGGGCTTCTCGTTCAGCACGCGGGAGACCGTCGTCTTGGAAACACCCGACCGGGTAGCTATGTCGGCTATCGTGACTTTCCTGTTTTGCTCCATTATTTCTCCGTTACCGATTCCGTAACCGGTTACGAAGCAGAATATATCATTCTTTTCTATCTGTCAAGGAAAATTTGTACTACTCTCTTCCAATTCTTGTAATCATCAATTTAATCATACAATGAATAATACTTTCTTAGATAATAAGTCAGTCATCTTTAAGTTGTATCCTGCAATAAGTTTTTATTACTTCAACAGCTTTATTAATCCCAACAACCCTTGTTGAAACCATCTTGTCTTTAATTCCTAATAATTCGAGAAAATCACAATCAAAATCGACTACTTCTGAGGGGAGAAGCCCATTGAAAGCATTTACCATCAAACCAAGAATACCAAGTACTATCAGGGAGTCACTATCTACATCACAATTAATCTTACCATTTTCATCTAGGTCGACACTAATCCATGCCATGGATTGGCATCCTTTTATTCTATTATTGTCTGTTCTGGCAACCTTTCCGTAAGGAAATTTGCTCGCAAAGGCAATTATATAGGAATATTTGTTCATCCAATCACCTAGCCGATCGAATGTATCTTTTAAAATAGAAAGCCTTTTTTTAAGTTCGGTCACTATTCTACTCCTAAACAGCGATCAATTTCCTAAGGCATTCAATTAGCCAATCGATTTCTTCTTTAGTATTATATAACGCAAAAGAAGCTCGTACTGTTCCTGGTATTTTAAAATGATTCATGAGCGGTTGAGCACAATGAGTTCCTGATCTTACCGCGATTCCATAATTATCAAGAAAAAGCGCAACATCGAAGCAATTCATATTGCTAATGTTGAAAGATATCAAACCGGTCTGGTTTATTCCTTTTCCGTAGATTTCTATTCCAGGTATTTTAGAAAGTCTTTCAAGAGCATATGCGAACAATTCTTTTTCATGATTATAAATATTAGCTAATCCGATACTTTCGATATAATCTAGTGCTGAAAACAGAGAATAAGCAGCTGCAACATTTAGGGTCCCGGCCTCAAGTTTATAAGGTATCTCTGAAAAAGATGTTTTTAAATCCAGAACAGTATCAACCATCCCTCCTCCATAACGGAAAGGTTTCATTTCGTTTAGTAATTCTTTTTTACCATAGAGAATTCCCAGCCCCATGGAGGAGTATAGTTTATGAGGAGAAAAACAGTAGAAGTCACAATCAATTTTTTGGACATCAACACCGCGGTAAGCAATTCCCTGTGCTCCATCGACAACCACATAGGAGCCATTTATATGAGCTAACCTGATTATTTCTTCCAAGGGAGTAAAAATCCCGGTTACATTCGACATCTGGCTTACCGCTAGAATTTTGACATCCTTAGTCAACTTAGATCGGAAATCCTCCATACTCAAATATCCATCTTTATCAAGGTCAACAATTTTAAAATTGAAACCCCTATTTATGCAAAGTTGTTGCCATGGAACAAAGTTAGAGTGATGCTCAAGTCGAGTGACTAGAATGCTATCACCATGGGAGAGCAATTTGCCTGCGAAACCATAGGCTATTGTATTGAGGGCATCAGTTGCATTGTTGGTAAAGATAATTTCTTCCGGGGCCTTAGAATTAATAAAACCTGCAACTTTTCCCCTCGTCTTTTCCAGGCCTTCGGTAGCTCTGTTTGCAAGTGTGTGTATTCCTCGATGAATATTGGAATTACTATTTAAATAGTATTCAGATATTGAGTTAATTATTTGTAATGGTTTTTGACTTGTAGCCGCGTTATCGAAATAAACAAGATTATAACCATTGATTTTTTCCTTAAGTATTGGGAAATCCCTCCTGATAATTCTAGGATCTAACATTTTTTTCTCTCATACATCTTGAAACAAGTTTTTCAAGATCATCAATAGTCTCAATATCTCCTGACTCTTCGTCAGGTAATTTTAATCCTAAGTCTCTCTCCAGTGCTATCAACAATAATATTTTTTTAGCGACAAAAGAATTTACCCCACTGCAATCTTTCCCATCTTTATACTTCACCTGAGAGAAATCAATTCCTGCAAGCCTGGCTATTGAAAGCTTTGCCAGTTGAATGATATCTCTTTTTTCAAGGTCTTTTTCCTCAAGGATGTATTTGTTTTGAATATACTTCTCTAGAAGTGAGGTTATTATTGCTTCATTTTTTCCATCTTCCATCAATAACTTACTCACTATCTCATTATTGATCTTTTGTCTTTCTAAAATCTTTGCAAGAATTTCATCAGCCATATAACTTTCATCACCAATAATATTTATATATAAAGGCAAGAGGAGTGAAATAATCACTTCCACTCCTCTTATAAAATTATGCAGTCACAATCTCAAGGCCAAGAACCGTTCCAAGCTCCTGAAGTTGCTCAACATAGTCACCATATACCCAAGTATAATGATGACCGAAGTCAAGCATTTTTTTGAAAAGGTCTCTTGAATTCTCAACGGTATAATAAATTCCAGAAGGACAACCTTCTGCATCCTTACCGGCACCCGCGACGATTTTTCCTCTAACAACGAGCATTTTTTTACCATTTGGATGGAAGCGAACGAGGGTAATTTTTTCTCCAATATCTTTATTAAAGTCATGCCTGAGTGTCGCCCCCCAACCAGAATAGGTAAAAGCGCGAATAGAGTACGGATCCATTGGTTCATCAATACCATGCATGTTGCGGGGCTGGACTGCGTGCCATGTCGAAACTATATTTTTCTTCCCTTCAATTTCAGGTACTAATTCAAGGCCAAGAGGGCTGGAATCTTCAGTTTTTAGCTCGTTGGATAAAGGATGAGTATTCCCCATATGAGTAGACGTTCTTGTCAAATACATAAGGACAATCATCGCCATCAACGCATTTACATCTGATTCGCATGCCGAGGGGATCCCTTCCTCTCTAAGGAGAGTATGGGCCAGACATGGAGTACATTTCAGTTCATCATTGAATTTTCTTGTCGCGCATATTTCAAAACAAGGCATAGTGAAGGCATTACATTCGTACTTTTCAAGGAGGGCGCGGATTACAATATAGAATTTTGCGGAATTTACGATATTTTCAACGGTCATGTTACTTTCTTCAGCATTGTTCTGGAGTTCTTTTGCTAATTGTTCTGCTTGTGATTTTTGCTCTTCAGTACAGTTGCGGAAAGCATCGAAGAGATCTTCTGCATTAGTAAAAGCGAATTTTACTCCAAGATCCTTTGTAATACTTTGTAAATCGGTGATGGTACTTATGACGCCCTTGGAAACAATATCATTTTTTAGAATAACAAGGACCCTGGTGTGTTTCATCGCTGCTTTCACTTGCATATATTTCAACTGTCTGTTGGCATCGTCGGCGTCAATATAGCCATATGCCTCGAGCCCCCTATTCCTCAATCCAGCCGCACCATCTGTACTCGCACAGCAACCGATTATTCCTACTGGCGCCTTGAAGCTCTCGGCAATTTCCATGGCCGGGAATTCATTGAAAAGGCCATCAAATAAGAAAATATCAGTCTTGCCCAGTGCATTCGTCAGCTTTTCCATCTCATTTTTTCTAAGAATAAACTCATCCGTCCACGTGATTAGTTCAGGGTCTAAAAATTGGATATAGTCCTTTGAATATTTCGTATTCAAGATATCTTTGAAAGCCTTAAATTTTTGATAGGCGATTTTAGTGTCGAATTCTGTAGTTAGCCGTTCAACTGGCCCATGGCGACATGCTCCCTCATAGGCTGATCGATGAATCAGTTGCATATATGCAGGTTTTACCTTCAATTTGTAATCAATTGCTTTTTCAATTGCCATGATATTTCTCCTTCTTTTCCTTGCAGATTAAGAATCTTAAAATTCCATGAGATTATTTTGTCTATGGAAATGAATTCATCTTAAATCAAACGCCATTCGTTATAGCTACTTGATAATCGGTGATCTAAAAGATCAAAATTCCCTTTCCATATCGGGTGGTAATAAATATTTACGATAGGGCCATTATTTGTGTCCCCCTTTATTCCTTAGAGAGAGAAGAAAAAAATGTGAGCACCAATTTACGTAACCGTTACCGTAATCGGTTACGAAGGCTAATACTACATTACTATTTTCTATCTGTCAAGAAAAAACTTTCATATGGGTGCACGACAAATTAGTTGCCTTTTTTTAAATTACTATACAGAAATGGATTTATGCGCTATACTGACAGTAGCTCAGCTGTCAGTATAGGAGGAATACTATGATCAATAGCGTTCTTGCGCAATTACTTGACCATAAGGCACTTCTTCTTACAGAGCTCCAACAGTTCGGTGACTTTCGCCAGGGGACCCTTGTCGGCCGATATCGTAAATGCGGAAAACCGTACTGTCATTGCGCGAAGCCCGGGGAAAAAGGCCATGGGCCCAGTTGGTCTCTTACGCGGACGATCAATGGAAAAACTGTTACAAAAATCATTCCTGCATCTGCCGTCGACGAGACGCAAAGACAGATAGCGGAGTACCACCGGTTCCGGGATACCATTACCGATTTGATAGAAACCAATACGCAAATATGCGACGCGAAACTGGAACACCCGGATACCGACGATAGCGACCTCAAAGGGGCCGAAAAAAGGGGCTCCAGAAAGCCGTAGCGAAGGAAATTGACGATGAATTTGCCCGCCTGAGCCGTCAGTCGCCGGGGCACAACCACTCGAGAACGACGATCCGTTTCGAGGAGTTAGAAACAACAGTCCGTACCATTGCCCTTCAAACCGCTGCTCGGATGTTGGAAGGCATATTGAACGCGGATCAC
>DIEQ01000104.1:6278-6415 GCA_002418705.1 Mageeibacillus sp. UBA5770
GAACTGACTCAAGAGCGGGCCTACTATTATTGTGAGGATTGTCACCACGGATTCTTTCCCCGTGACGAGGAATTGGGATTGGGGGATGAGTTGTTTTCTCCCGGTATTCAGCGAATGGTCGCTTTTACTGCTGCTTC
>DIEQ01000123.1 GCA_002418705.1 Mageeibacillus sp. UBA5770
TTTTCTCCGGTCTTTATTAGGCTGAATCAGTATGCTATTCTATTAGTAGGACATTTCCCATTCTTTAAAGAAGGTGTTTATATAGCAGGATCTGATTTCCCTACATTATCTGATATGGTATCAATAATAAAACGCGCCGGATTCAAAAAGAGATGTATTCGGGCTGCGTCCCTGATGCTGTTTTTTGTATTTCTTTTTTCTGCTGCATCCTGTGTATCTGCGGACATTTCTCATGAAGCCTATCAGACATTTGCTGCTGTAATAGAAGACAATATCGCGCAGCTTATACCTACTCCCGTGCCTCAGGAGGGCGAGTTCCACGTATCGGAAGATACGTCCGTCCAGGAGATCGGAAGCAAGCAGGATTTGTTTTTTGTCCTTCAAAAAAGTCTGTATGAGTTTGAACCGGAAACGTATATCCAGATTGAGAATTATGATCTTTTTACACAATACTGGTCTGCTCTGGCACAGGACGGAGCCCTGCATTCGACCTATGAGTCACGTGAAGTTCAAATCGAATATGACGATAAATCACCATGTACGATGAGACTGATATTCAATTACAATGCAGCAGGACAGATTTTAGACAAGAACCTGAATAATGAAGAAATGGTGTTTGACGACTCATCCGTTACCCTGTTATACAATAAGTCTGTCAGTATCCTGGAGCAGATTACAACTGAGGATATGACTGAGGTTCAGCGGGAAACCGCCATCCATGATTATATTGTGACTCATACGGAATACAGTGTGACAGGAAACCCTGATGTTCTGGCTTCTGCTTCGAGTGTTCTTATTGACGGGAAGGGACAGTGCCAGGGATATTCTGAAGCAATGGGACTCCTTCTTGGACTGTCAGGAATTACATCGCGGGTAGTCTCCGGCGTTGCATACGGTACAGACGGTGTTGCTGTTGCACATGCATGGAACCAGGTCCTGATTAACAATGTCTGGTACCATGTTGATGTAACGTGGGACGACCCGATACCCGATACAGGTGACTATGCCACACAGCTGTATCTTAACCGTTCAGACGAATTTTTGAAAAAGGACCACAAATGGTCTGATCTGTTTCAGGTTTGCCCCGTCGATTGGCCGACGACAGGCGCAGATGTTGCTGTCGAGATAACTGCTTCATGAAAACTTCATTGAACGTAAAATAGAATGCTAATTAGAATAACATTTAGTAATGGACGAATGTCATTTGAAATACTATAATGAATTAACTGTTGAGCAAAATTACCCGGAGGTGCGCCATGGCGAAGAAAAATGAATCAGAGCAAGTTAAAAATTTGCTGATTGAAGAGGAAATTCTTTGGAAAGATCGTAAAAGATACCTTGGGATACCGATTTCTTTTACCTGTTACAGCCTCGATAATAATCGTCTTTATGTCAAACGGGGTTTTCTAAATTCAGTAATCGATGAACTTTTGTTATATCGTGTCCTGGATGTAAAGCTGTCCCGCTCACTTGGCCAGAAAATATTTGGCGTAGGTTCGATTCTGCTTCTCACAGCAGATCAGTCCAACCCGCATTTGCTGATAAAGAACGTCAGGAATTCCGAGAAAATCCGTAAGCTCTTAAGCAATATTGTTGAGCGCGAGCGCAATGAGAAGCGTATTATGGGTAAAGAGATGTTCGGAGCTTCGGGAATGGGAATTATGGATGATGTTCAGATGCAGGACAGCGGAATGGGCAACGGAATAAATTGACTTTAGACCCGGGACAAGAGCTGCTGGGCGGCAGGAACTGACTTGGGAGATTGGACTTATTTGTGGAGACTAGACTCGATCGTTATGAAGGCGCGCGGGAGAAGAAAATCCAGCAGCTGACAGAACTGATAGCAGAATCTGATAATATTGTTTTCCTGGGGGGGGCAGGCGTATCTACTGAAAGTGGTATACCTGATTTCCGCAGCGGACATGGTATCTATAGTCAGGACAGCGGTGTTTCTTTTCGTCCCGTAGATATTATCAGTCACACTTTTTTCATTGAACATCCTGAAGAATTCTATGATTTCTATAAGCGGAAGCTATGCTATCCGAACGCCAGGCCCAACAAAGCACACAAGGCATTATGCCGACTTGAAAAGCAGGGAAAGCTCAAAGCTGTTATTACGCAGAATATTGACAATCTGCATCAGCTGGCCGGCAGTAAGGTAACGATTGAACTTCATGGTTCGGTACACCGCAATTATTGCATGTCCTGTTCTGAACCGTATTCCCTTGATTTTATTCTTGCCAGCGAAGGAATCCCCAGATGTTCAAAATGCGGCGGGATTATTCGCCCGGATGTTGTATTATACGAAGAACATCTAGACCATAATAATATAGACAATGCGATTGCCTTCATTGAAAAAGCCGATCTTCTTATCATCGGAGGAACGTCTCTGACCGTATATCCGGCTGCGACATTTGCACAGTTCCTTCCTCATGACAGGGTTATTATTATCAACAAGAGTTCAACATATCTCGATCTGCAGGCTATGCTGACGATACACGACAGCATAGGAGCCGTACTCGACGAAGCGATACCCAAAAGAATTAAAAAGTCCAAGGGCAGCTCCGGTTCTTCGACAAGTGATAAGAAAGATAAACCGGTTCCCAATGTGCGTCCGGACGACGAACTTATCGACCCTGACAACAATTGTCAGGCATGTGGGGCAGCGTCAAACTGAACCTGGTACAGTTCCGAATACGGGCCGTTTCTTTTTAAGAGTTCTTCGTGCGTTCCCTGTTCTTCGATTCCGTTTTCACTCAGATATACAATTTCGTCCGCTCGCCGGATCGTTGACAGGCGATGGGCTATTATTATGCATGTCCGGCCTTTTGAAAGTCTTTCAAGGGCGTGCTGAATGCGTATTTCTGTCTGTGTATCGAGAGCAGAAGTTGCTTCATCAAGAAGAAGTACGGGAGGATTCTTAAGAAAAACCCTGGCTATAGAGACTCGCTGTTTCTGACCGCCGGACAGAAGAAGGCCTCTTTCGCCGACATATGTATGGTATCCATCAGGAAGAGTTGTAACAAAATCATCAAGCTCGGCAGATTTTGCCGCCTCAATAACTTCATCATCCGTGGCGGACAGATTGCCATATCGGATGTTCTCCATAATCGTTTTAGCAAACAGAAAGACATCCTGCTGAACAATGCCGATATTCTTGCGCAGTGACCTGATTTCAATATCCCGTATGTCAATCCCGTCAACCCTGATCTCACCTGACTGGACTTCGTAAAATCTAGGAATCAAATGGCAAAGTGTTGTTTTGCCGCTTCCTGAGGGTCCGACAACAGCAATTGTTTTCCCGGCAGGCACCAGAAGATTGATGTCAGATAAGACCTTATCCGATGTCTCGTCATTACTGTATGAGAAGGTAACATGCGAAAAGATGACTTCACCTTTTATATCGCTGAGTGTGACTGCGTTTTCGCGATTCGTAATGTCCGGTTCTTCCCGCATCAGTTCTGTAAACCGTGAAAACCCGGCCATTCCTGACTGGAACAGCTCCGCGAAGTTGGTAAGCTTTCGTATTGGTGACAAGAAAGCCGAAATATAGAGAGTGAAGGCGACAAGATCAATAATGGTCATTTGTCCCTTCATGATAAAATACCCTCCGAACCCTATTGAAATGAGGTTAAGCATACTGATCATAAACTCCATACCGGTTGCGAATGCGGACATTACTTTATAGAACCGGGCCCGTGCTTTTTTGAACATGAGGCTTCCGTTCATAAACTTTTCAGCTTCGTAATCCTCGTTTGCAAAAGCTTTTGCGACGCGCGTTCCGGAGATGCTTGATTCTATTTCTGAATTTATAACGGCTGTACTTTGCTTCAAATGATTTGCAGCACCTGACATTTGCTTTCTGAGAAAGACAGTGAAGATCAGTAGGGCCGGCAGGGCAATCATCAGGATGACGGCAAGCCGGACATTAATCATCAGCAGTGCGATAAACGATCCTGTGAGTGTAACCACGGAAATGAACAGATCTTCGGGACCGTGATGTGACAGCTCTGTAATATCAAATAAATCCGGAAGGATTCGGCTCATCAGGTTGCCGGTCCTTCGGTTGTCGTAAAACGAAAAAGACAATTTCTGAAGATGTGAGAAAAGATCCCGCCGCATATTCATTTCGATATTAGCGCCCATAATATGTCCCCAGTAATTCACAACAAACTGCATGCATGCCCTTAATATAAATGCTGCCAGTATGCCGGCGACTACGAGAAAAAAGGCCTTGTAATTTTCCTGCGGCAGATAATTCTGGAGGGCGTGCCTGGAAACCATCGGGAAACAGAGGTCAATTCCTGCAATGACAAACGCACAAAAAATATCAAGCAAAAACAGCTTCATATTCGGGCGATAATAGGCGGCAAACAGGGCTAACGTACTCTTTTTTCGAAATTCAGTTTCAGACACAGTCATATTCATTAGGCAACCTACCTTTCCGGTAGATTCTATTCTATCCAATTTGCCGCTATATTGCCATGTTTGTTCATTCCTGTGTGTTAAAATTATTCATGTATCCTGTTGGATATTAAGGAGGAATAAGAGTGGAAGATATCAGAATCACAAAGAGGAATCAGCTGTTTGCCGGGCGGCGCAGTGAATTGACGGACAGGCTTGCTGCAAAACTGGCTGTTTCGGATAAATATAGTAACGTACGTATGGTGCTGTTTGTGGCATCTGTTATTGTTGCGGGCGTGCTTTTCTTTTTAAAACTCCCATTATATGCAGCTCTTTCATTCGGCATTCTGTTTGCCGCATTTCTTATTATTGTTGTAATACACAATAGATTTAAAAAAGAAATATCACTTCTTGAAGCGCTTGTTTCGATACAGGAAGAGTATCAGGCAAGAAGCGAGCATATGTTTGAAAAACTGCCGGATTCCGGTGAGGATTTCAGGGATAGTCACCACGATTTTTCTGATGATCTGGATTTGTTTGGACCACGATCCGTTTATCATCTGATTTCCGTGGCCCAGACCTGGTATGGAAGAAAAAGTCTTGCTGAATATCTCTTGTCAGCACAAAATAAAGACAAATCGATTGAAGAAATACTTATGCGCCAGGAAGCCGTCCGCGAATTGTCACAGCGTTTTCACATGCTTCAGGAATTTCAGGCGGCAGGACGGCTTTCGAGGCGAAGTGCTGAGGATCCCACGCAGCTTTTGGATTATGTCAGAAAAAAAGACGGAGAAAAGCAGCTGGTCACAAGGTGGGACTGTGTGATTTCTGCATTGGTTACACTATCTTTACTCGCTGCCGCTGTACTTTCTTCCCTTGGCCTTGTACCGAACACCGTTCCCGTCCTGATCATTGTTGTTCAGCTAATTATGGTCGCTCTTAAATATCAGAAGTATAAGCCTGTGTTTTCCTCTGTCGGCGATTTCTATTCGGAACTTTCCTCGTATGCCGAATTGTTCGAAGACCTTGAAAAAGCAGAATCTTCTTCAAAACTATTGTGTGAAATTAGAAATACCCTGCTCAGTACGGACTCTGATAAATCCGATTCAGCTTCGGCAAGAGTTAAGAAGCTTCACAAAATCTGCCTTTTTATGCAGGCCAGAAGCCAGCCAGTTTTGTTTTTTCTTCTCAATACATTTCTGCTATATGATAACTATATTGTGTATTATATTGAAAAATGGAAAAGGGAATCAGGCAGTCATCTTGAAACGTATATGCGAGCCCTTGGTTCGTGGGAAGCCCTTGCCAGTCTGACAACTCTTACTTATGTATATCCGGAATGCTCTTTCCCAACATTTTCAGCGATGGAAGGGGTGGGTACTCCCCGGGCATATTTTGAATCTGTGCGCATGGGACACCCGCTGATACCTGTTGTACGGCAGGTCCGAAATGACTTTTCGCTGCCAAAGGGCATTGTTTTGATAACCGGATCAAACATGTCCGGAAAGACAACTCTGCTGAGAACCGTCGGAACAAATGCTGTGCTCGCGTATGCCGGTACAATCTGCTGTGCGGATTCTTTGCAGCTGGGGCTTATGCAGATTGGATCATCCATGCGTATTGCGGATAGCCTTGGTGAAGGACTGTCCACGTTTTACGCAGAACTCCTGAGAATTGAGACAATTATCTGCAAAGCCCGTACCCAGGAACCTCTGCTGTTTCTTATCGACGAGATTTTCAGGGGAACGAATTCGAGGGACAGGACAGACGGCGCAAAGATCGTTTTGAAGAATCTGTCCAAGCCATGGATTATCGGACTTATGTCAACACACGATTATGAGTTGTGTTCCCCGGATTTCCAAAGCGGGGTTGAACTTGCTAATTATCATTTCTCAGAATCATATGATGATGAAGGTATCCATTTCGATTATCGGCTGACACCCGGAGTATCCGTATCTGCAAATGCGCGCTATCTGATGAAAATGATCGGGATAGAATAACGAACATAATTGGCAGTGGAATTATTATATGCAGTAAATATGATTAAAAAATTTATAAATCATGCAAATAATGCTTGCAAAATGACTTTGTGATAATTAAAATGAAATACATGTGATGGGAACTTGCA
>DIEQ01000011.1:0-44037 GCA_002418705.1 Mageeibacillus sp. UBA5770
TTATTTCCAGATGCCGGTTGCTGAAGACCTTGCTCCCGTGATGGGGCAGAATTCCTCGGTTAACTCGGTCAGACTCGATCCCGCAACCAATATTGTTACAATCGACCTGTCCGCAAACTATGTAGCTGAGCTGAATGTAGGAGCGAGTATGGAAGGCGCCGTTCTTCGATGCCTGGTCAATACCGTTGCAAGTGCCTACGGAGTACAGGATGTAATTGTAACTCTTGACGGTGCCATGTATGAGTCGGGGCACATAGCACTGGCTCCGGGAGAGACCTTCAAATGCGACTACGAAGGTGTCATCGAACTTCCATAAAGGTTCTTAATTTCCTTTTCACAGGAATAATATGACATAGATAAAAGCCTCGAAGCTCAGATTTGAACTTCGAGGCTTTGCATTTTATGAATTAAATAAATAAATCCGGTGAATCTTATCTCCCAAAGATCTGCCTGAGGCTTTCATCAATGACTGCAGCATTACCCAGAGAATCCTCCTGCGTAATAAGAGGGCTTTCTTCACCGGTAACTACCCTTCCAAACTGCTCTATTTCAAGCATATAGTTATCGGGACAGTCAATATTGATTTCTTCTGTTTTCTCTTGTGTAACAACAACGATCTTAGTCATTCCCTTGGAGTTGAATTCATTGGGAACGGTAAGTGTACCCTTTTCACCGGTAACCGTATAATGACAGGACGGGTAGATGGCCAGGCTGCAGTATGCATACGCCTCGAGCCCGTCTGCGAACTTCATCAGTATACTGCTTCCCTCATCAACACCGAATTTTGGCGAGATTACACCGGCCGCCTTTATGCTGACCGGTTCTGACCCGGCCAGAAAGCGGATCAGATTCAAGTTATAACATCCGACATCGTATGTTGCACCGCCGGCTAACGATTCAGACAGACGGACGTCGGCTTCGTTTGCAAGATAGTACCCGAACCTCGAGTCGATTAGCTTGAGTTTGCCAAGTATTCCCGAATCAACAATCTCTTTGACTTTCAAGGTCAAAGGGCTCTGACGATATGCGAACGCCTCCATCAGGAAGACGCCGTTTTCATCGCATGCTGCTTTCATCTGCTCAACCTGCTGTCTTGAAATGCCGAGAGGCTTTTCACAGAGAATATGCTTTTTCATGGCGGCTGCCTTTAGGACCCATTCAAAGTGAAGGCCGTTCGGAAGCGGAATATAAACCGCTTCAACCTTCGGGTCGGCAAGAAGGGCTTCATAGCTGGTATAAACAGTTTCCGGCTTGAATTTCTCCTGGAAATGCCGGAGCTTATCATTGTTGCTTCTACTTGCAATTGCATAAAGATGTGCATTGGAGGCCTGCAAAAGTCCCGGAAGGACCCTGCCTTCAGCTATGCCTGCGCAACCCAGAATACCCCAGTTTACTACTCTTTTTTCCATTTTATGTAATCCTCCTGTACGATTTTGCTGCGCTGTCTGCAGAAAAAGTATTGTGTTGCATGCAGTGCTGTTTCAACGGGATCAGCGAGCTGTTTTTCGATGAAAGTCATTTACACTGATACTAAAAATACTAGCACACCGGTGATACAACTTCAATTATTCCCAATATATCACACTGAGAAACACGCTTTTTCCAATCTGTTTTGTGTGTTCAAATCTTTTGCTTCTCTTGGTCTATGCAGCAGGGCCTTGTGTTACAATGCGTTTATGGTCTTTTCCTGACAAATGGGGGAGGAATATTTTTTGTGAAAAAAAGCATATTGAATAATATAAGCCTTAAAAAGAAGTTGATAGTCATTTATTTGCTGGTCTCCATTATCCCGATCATGAGCCTCGGCTATTTCCTGACGAACCAACTGTACGAAATGACCATTATGCATGACCTTGCACTCTCCACTTCTTCACACAATCAGCTCCAGGACAACTTTCTGAGTAAATTCCGTTCCTATTCCGGTGTTGTGAACGGACTGGTATCTGATCCAGGCGTTATGAAATATGTCGATACGGATTACAAAGAAGATTATCTGGCAATCATTGATTTCAGGACGTACATCAGTCCGGCTATCCGGAGAATTCAGATGGATAACCTGGATACATATATCCGCGTATATTCAGACAACACTTCCATCGCCCACTCCGAGGAAATGAGTAATTCGCTCTCGGATTTGAGAGAGGAGCCATGGTATCCGACCTCAAAGGATGCCAGTACCTCCGGTCTTCACTGGGTTGTATCTGATCGAATCAACGATGCCAACCGGTCTCATTACTTTGGCTGTTACAGAGAATTGAAAAGTATGACGGATAATACTGTTAACCGTGTCTTTGCCGTGTTCTACGAGGAGTCGCAGCTTTATTCACTGATTTCCGAAGAGCAGGAGTCAGGTAAAATCATTTTTCTCATATCCGATAAGGGGCAGATAGTAACTTCAACGGAACGCCAGTATCTTTTTGCAGAAGAAGGGGCTTTAGAGGAGGCCTTTGAAGGGACGTTCAGCAGCCTCGAAAACGATACTTTCTGTACGTATCTCGGGAGTGAGTATTCAGTAATCAAAACGGATATCAAAAGCCGTGAACTTGGCATTTCGGGGTGGAAGCTTATTTCACTGATCCCGGCCGGGACGATTCTTGATTCTGTTCAGCGAATATGGATAACCAGCATTGCCATTGCCTTGGTGTGCATTACGTTTTCCCTGTTTTTAGTTCTGTGGGTGTCGGACAACATTTCAAAACGCGTCAGAGGGCTGATAAAGAAGATGAATCAGGTTGTCGCTGCCAATTATGATATAGAAATTCACTCGTCCGGTGCTGACGAAATCGGGTCTATCGAACAGCATTTCTCCGATATGGTTGGGAAAACCGGAGAGCTGATCAATGAAGTACTGATTGCCAACCTTAAGATAAAAGATTCCGAACTGAATTATCAGAAGCTGCAGACGGAAAAACGGGAAGCGGAGATTATTGCGCTGCAGGAACAGATCAACCCGCACTACCTGTTTAATACACTCGAAACCATCCGAATGAATCTTATCATCGGTAACGACAGGCGAAATGCTGAGATCGTAGGACTTTTTGCTGAGAGTTTCAGGATCGCGATTGACAGCGAAAGGGAGTACTATTCCCTGGCAGAGGAACTTGAATTTGTAAAAATGTACTTTAAAATCCAGGAATACCGGTTTGACGGCAGCATCAGCCTGATAGTTGATGTTCCTGACGAACTGCTTGGTATTCATATCCCGAGGCTGTTCATTCAGCCGCTTGTCGAAAACGCCGTATATCATGGCATTGAAATGAAAGGGGAGCCGGGTACGATACAGGTTTCTGCCTATATGCAGGACTCGGATATGTGTATCCGTGTTTCAGATGACGGGATCGGTATTTCACAGGAAGATTTGAATAAAATCATGGAGAACTTAAATGACAGAAAGCCCAACGAGTCCAGCCGTCCGCATAACCGGATAGCGCTCAGGAATATACATCAGCGCCTTATCCTGATGTTCGGCGCTTCATACGGCCTGGCAATAACCAGTGAGCTGAACCGGGGAACGAATGTCGTTATCAGGATTCCTGTTGACCGGCAGCCCGCTTCTGAATAATGTTCACAAATAATGCAAGGAGGGAAGCTGCATGTATAAATGTCTGATAGTTGATGATGATCGTGCGATCTGCCGGGGACTGCCCCTGCTGATTGACTGGGAAACATATGGCTTTCATATTGCCAATACGGCTAATAACGGGGAACAGGCTCTGGCACTCATTAAGAAGAACTCATATGATCTGCTGATTACGGATATCCGCATGCCCAAACTTGACGGTATAGGATTGATCAGAAGGCTCGCTGAGGAGGGTATTCAGATAAATACGATTATCTTGAGCGGATACCGCGATTTTGAATACGCACAGGTCGCAGTTGAGTTCGGTGTGAAGCAGTATATTCTTAAGCCGATTAATGAAGAGCTGCTGATAAACACACTCAGAAATCTTAAAATCAAAATGGACGAAAGCAGCTTTCAAAAAGTAATTATGAAGGAAAGTCAGACGCTGCTCGCGGAGAGCAGCTGGAATGAGCTGCTTAAAGGCGGCCAGCTGTCTGCAGACTCTATAGAAAAACTTGCAGTATCCGGATTCAAATACTCTGATTATTCCTTCCGCACACTCGTGATTGATCCGGCAGGACAAAGTGCCTGGATGCTCACGGATATAAAACAGATTGTTTCTGCTTATCAGAGCGGTGACATCGTGATGAAGATATTACAGCCCGAGAAAAACAGGTATGTACTGATACTGGCACATTCACTCAAAGCTTCCGGTTCTTCAAAAACCTGGGCGGAAAAAATCGGCAGCCGGATCTGCACGGAATTCGGAGAAAATGTGAAAATTGCTGTTGGAAGCGAAGCCCGGTTACCTGAAGACATATCGAAATCATATCAGGATGCGCTTCTGCTTTTTGATGTAAATGCATTCTCCGGACAGGAGAGTCTTATTTTTTATGATGAAATAAGGGTGAATCATATTATCGCCCCCGTTCTGGAATATATACGCGCGAACTGTCATGACAAAATCAGCCTGCGGTCCATTGCCTCCCGCTACTACTTGAATCCAGCGTATCTCGGCCGTCTCTTCAAGCAGCAGACAGGTATGGTATTTAACGAGTACCTGGTCGACTGCAGAATTGATCTTGCTAAAAAACATCTGCAGAATAAAAGCGCAATGATTTCAGATATTGCCGAAAAGGTAGGCTACAGTGACGTCAATCATTTCTGTCATATTTTCAAAAGCCGGACGGGTCTGACACCAAGCGATTACCGGTCGGGTCTGACAAAGGAGTAATGCGGCATGCGGCTTGTGTGAATATATACAATTATCCATGCGTGCATGTGCAATTTCTCGTGTATATTGACAACGCCTTTCTTCTATAATTCAACCATAAAGTTCAGGGCCCATGAACAAATTTTTCTTGATAAGGAGGAATTAGGTGTGTTGAAGGTATTTTTTTCCAAAAAGAAAATTGTGAATACAATTATCAGCTTAGCTCTGGTTACTTCATTGGTAGGTGGATGCGGACTTAATGCAGATGTTACTGAAACGACAAAGGCAGATTCCAGCAGTCCGGCAGCAGCAACTGAGGATGATGTGTATACGATCCAAATCCTGACCGACCCGCAGTCTACCGTTAAGTACAGTACGGACACAGCGATCGGCAAAGTCATCAAAGAAAAATTCAATATTGTCTTTGAGTATATTCCGACTACAGGTGACCAGCGTGAAAAACAGAATCTCATGCTATCTTCCGGGGACTATCCTGAAATCATGCGCCTCGAAGGCGATGATATGGTGAAAAAATACATAGCTGCCGGAGCCGCAATCTCCCTTGATGATTATGTTGCAAATTCAGAATATTTTGCGGACCGTTTCGCTGAGCAGATTCCCTATTGGAAAGTGGCAAGTCCGGATGGAAAGCTTTATAAATGGGAAATCAATCAGCCGCAGGATTTCGACGTCAACCCTGAAATGAACGATATCGGTGTCCGTACGGATGCTCTTGAAGCTCAGGGATGGCCCAACCTGGTTACAGAAGACGACTGGTTCAATTTCCTTCAGACCGCGATGGAACAGTACCCTACAACCAATGGCGAAAAAACCGTTGGCATGGTAATTCCCCTTGCTGAATCCTGGGGACCTTCGCTTACAACTGAGTTCATTGAAAAAGGCGGCATCACAAATGACCAGGGAACAAATGATGCGGTGCTTTGGAATCAGATCGAACAGCAATGGGAGCCGGCATTCACAAATGCGGACTTCATTCAGAACCTGCGCTTCTTCAACCGCCTGTACCGCGCCGGGCTTCTTGACCCGGATTCCTTTACGGATACCCTTGATCAGTGCCGTGCCAAGGTAACATCAGGCCGTGCCCTCAGCATGTGGTACATCACATGGGAAATCGGCGGAGCCAATACACAGCTCGCAGCTGAAGGCAATGAAAATATGCAGTATATCAATATGCCCATCAGAAGCAACGACCAGGAAGCTGCCGGTCTTAAGCGCCAGATCCGGGTAGAGACAACCCGCCCGTTTGACTCGGTTATTATTACAAAGAACTGTAAAGACCCTGATCGCCTTTTCGCCCTCATCGACTGGATTATGTCAGACGAAGGCCAGATTCTCCTGCAGAGCGGAATCGAAGGCGAACAGTATGACATCGTTGACGGAAAGAGAGTACCGACACAGGATTACCTGACCAAGATATCGACTGATCCCACTTACAGCGAGACAGTCGGATTTAACGGAGCCCTGGCACTGCTTGGAACCTGCAAGCAGAAGGGTGATGACGGAATCGCGTACAACCTGTCCCTTGATCCTAATTACATGGATGAACTCTTCCTGACAGACCGTCAGAAAGAAGCTTATAAAGCGCTTGGCTGGGAGAATTCCAAGTCATACTGGCTGGAAACCGGAGAAATTGCACCGAGCGGATTAGCCAGCACATGTTCACTTGATCCGAATTCTGAAGAAGCTAAGATTAATGAAAAATTCATGACATGGCGTGTAACGGCAGGTACAAAGCTCATTACTGCTGAAACAGAAGAAGCCTTTGAAGCTACTCTTGCTGACCTTATGGTCGAGTACAACAAGATGGATATTCAGAAGGTTGTCGACAAATACAATGAAATCCTCGCTGCAAACAAGGCAAACCTTGACTCTATGAAATAATTATCAGATGGATGAAGGGGCAGAGAAATCGACGCTCAGCGCCAGCTCTGCCCCTTTTATCTTCAAAAATAGTTATGTCATGATGAAAGGAGAGCCGATATGCAGGCAAAAGAATTAGCCGCTGCTTATGTTGCACCTAAAATTAAACTGAGCCGGAAGCAAAAAATGACCAAAATATACAATCAGCGTTATCTGCTTTTCATGCTTCTTCCGGCTCTGATCTGTATTACACTTTTCAGTTATGCACCAATTTTTGGCTGGATCATGGCGTTCACGGATTATCAGGTTGGACTGAGCATGTGGAGCGCACCCTTTGTAGGGCTTAAGCATTTTAAAGAATTTTTCATGGACAGCGGCGAAGCTTTCGGCGTTATCAGGAACACACTGGTCATGAATGTCCTCTCCCTTCTCATCGGATTGTTTCTGGCATTGGTGTTTGCCATTCTCCTTAGGGAAGTGAACAGTAAAAGGCTCCAGAAATCCGTCCAGTACGCTACCTTTCTGCCCTATTTCATGTCATGGGTCATCCTTTATGCCGTAGTATATTCCCTTTTTTCCGTATCCAACGGTGCAATTAACGAGACACTTATGGCCCTGCACATCATCAGCAAGCCACTGAATATCCTGGGTGATCCCAAGTACTCCTGGGGGCTGATTGTCGGTGTCAATACATGGAATTCTCTTGGCTACAACAGTGTTATTTTCATAGCTGCAATCGCCGGAATCCCGCAGGAGCAGTATGAAGCTGCGGAGATTGACGGTGCAGGACGCTGGGCCAAAATAATAAATATTACCGTCCCAAACCTGATTCCGACCCTTATGGTTCTGCTGATCATGAATACCGGCTGGCTTTTAAATAACGGGCTTGACCAGTATTTCATTTTCACAAACTCCATGAACATGGAAAAAATGGAGGTCTTTGATTATTACATTTATCGTTATGGCTTGAAGCTTTTCAATTATTCCTATGCAACAGCCGTAAGTATTATCAAGACTGGAGTAAGCATTCTTTTACTGATTATCGTAAACAGGGTGTCCAAGAAAAATTACGGCCGATCACTCTTTTAGAATGGAGAGGTGTAGTGAAAAATGAAAAGAAGTATACGAAAAGACCTGCCGTTTACAATAACGAACTCGCTGGTCATGCTATTTATCCTGATTATCATGATATATCCGTTCTGGTACGTACTGGTCTATTCATTAAGCGACTCTTCCAGTGTCGGAACAGGCATGTTTCTTATCCCGAAACGCTTCTCCCTCAACGCGTATATGGTATGCCTTGGTAATTCAGATGTTTTGAACGGACTGTTCATCTCTTTTTCCAGGACCGTAGTCGGATCATTTACCATGGTTGTCGTGTCATCCATGGCTGCCTATACGCTCAGCAAGGGCCGCCTTATCGGCATCCGTTTCTTCAGAAGATATATTCTGTTCAGCATGTACATTGTTGCCGGACTCATACCTACTTATTTTGTCATGAAAGCCCTCGGGCTTACAAACTCCTTTGCCGTGTATATTGTTCCGGCCATGGCGAACGTATTCAATATCATTTTGATCCGGTCTTACATGGAGAGTCTGCCGTCCAGCATTGAAGAGTCTGCCTATATCGACGGAGCCAACGATTTTCAAATATTCTGGAAAGTTATCATGCCGCTGTGCAAGCCGGTCCTGGCTGCCGTGACACTCTATTCGGCTGTCGGACAATGGAACTCGTACATTGATACGCAGATTTACAATTACCGCAATCCTAAGCTGTATCCGCTCCAGTATATTCTTTACAACTATATGGCAGCTTATACACCATCCAAGGAATCTGCGATGACAAAGATTACAGCGGTAACCCCGCAAAGCATCAAGATGGCGATCACAATGATCGCGATTGTCCCGATCCTTCTTGTCTATCCGCTTCTGCAGAGGTATTTCATTGCAGGTCTTCTGGTTGGATCAGTTAAAGATTAAACCGACGGACACTATTCATAAAGGAGAAAAAATGAATAAAATGATTAAAATCGGTGTCTTCGGAGCATACCGCGGCATGGCTATGATCAATGTACTTGCAAAACACCCGGATGCAGAACTTGTTGCGATCTGTGACAAGTATCAGCCGCTCCTGGACCAGTGTCAGAAACTTGCCGGAGAGGTCGGAATCTCCATTGCCTGCTATACAGACTTCGATGAGTTCTTTGCACATGAAATGGATGCGGTTGTCCTTGCCAATTATGCCAATGAACATGCCCCGTTTGCGGTACGGCTGCTTAAATCCGGCCGGCATGTATGCAGTGAAGTGCTGCCTGTTGAGACATTAAGCCAGGCTGTCGATCTCGTTGAAGCTGTTGAATCCAGCGGAATGACCTATACATATGCAGAGAATTACTGCTATTTTGCAGCCACACAGGAAATGAAAAAGCGATACATGGCCGGCGATATCGGCGAATTCATGCACGGCGAAGGCGAATATGTGCACGACTGTGAGTCCATATGGGGCGATATCACATACGGTGACAGAAGCCACTGGCGCAACCGCCTGTATTCCACATATTACTGTACTCACAGCCTCGGGCCGATCGTAACTATTACAGGGACCCGTCCCGTACGGGTCGTCGGCTTTGAGACGGCAAATGCCGCCAACATGGCAGCGCTTGGATTTCCCGGAGGTACTTCCGGACTGATTATCGTACAGATGAGTAACGGTGCAACCGTGAAGAGCCTCCATGGATACTTGAAGAGGGAACCTACATCGGTATGGTACTCCATATACGGTTCGACCGGAATGATGGAGTCCAACCGATGGCATGACGGCGTTGACCGCCTGTATGTCTATCAGGAAAAAAATGATCTCACAGATACGGAGTTCAGTTACCGGCCGAAGCCGCAGGTTGATACTGAGCTTTCCCGGCAGACTGCCGGACATGGCGGCGGTGACTTTTACACAATGCATTATTTCCTCGAAAAATTGCTCGGACGTCCCGAAGGCGACAACTGTATTGACGTCTATCAGGCTTTGGATATGGCACTGCCCGGGATCCTGGCATACCGTTCCATCTGCGGCGGCAACATACCCATAGATGTTCCGGATTTTCGCGATAAGAATGCCAGGGAAATGTACCGGGATGACAACTGGTGCACGAATCCTGATATAGCAGGCGACCAGCTGCTGCCTTTCTGCTCCCGGACAGATACGGTCATTCCGGATGCCGTGTACGAAAAAGTCAGAAAAGAATGGGAAGAAAAGCAAAAATCGAAGTAACCGGGGGGGAGAATTTTGAACAGAATAAAAGTGGGCCTGCTGCCTCTATACCTTGCCTTATATGATCAGACTGACCCGTACGCGCAGCCAGGGATCGAAGCATTCACGCAGGAAGTCTCGAAGAGGCTTGGCGAACTCGATATCGATGTCGTATGCCAGCCGATATGCCGTGTCAGCGAAGAATTTGATCGCGCCGCCGACTCACTCATAGACGAGGATGTCTGTGCCGTCATAACCCTGCATCTTGCTTATTCGCCTTCTCTGGAGAGTATATCCGCGCTGCGCCGGCTGAAGGTTCCGATTGTTGTAATGGACACGACACCGGACTTTTCGTTTGATCAGAACACACCTGTGGAAACCATCATGTACAACCACGGCATACACGGGGTTCAGGACTTGTGTAATCTCATGACACGCTCAGGTATAACATATTTCATCGAGGCGGGCCACATTGAACACAGTGATTTACTTGAGAGAATATATAAAATCTGTGTGGCAGCAGATGCTGCCCTGCATTTTAAACGGGCAAGGGTCGGGACAATCGGGAAGCCATTCACAGGTATGGGCGACTTTCAGGTCCCCGAGGAAGTTCTTGCAGCCCGTATTGGCCTGAAAACCGTACCATTCGATGCCTCTGCCGCCAAAGTATACAGGAACGCGATATCAGAGGATGATCTGGCACGCGAAATGCTGCTTGATCAGGGATCCTACAGAGCCTTGAAATCTGACACCGCCCTGCACCTGCACTCGACAATGGCAGGACTTATCATCAGGCGCTGGATCACGGAACAGAAACTCACTGCCTTGACAGTGAATTTTATGGATCTTGACGAAAGCGTCGGCCTCGATGCGATGCCTGTCCTTGAAATTGATAAGGGCATGTCCCGCGGAATTGGATATGCCGGAGAAGGTGATGTCCTTACCGCAGGCCTGTACGGGGCTCTTTCAAAAATAACGGATCAACTGACTTTCTCGGAAATGTTCTGCCCGGACTGGAAGGGGCAGACGATATTCATGAGCCACATGGCTGAAGTGAATCCCGGTATTCTGGCCGGTGCGCCGTTGATGACATATATGGATTTTCCTTTTACAAGTGCAAAAAATCCGGCTGTGCTCTACGGAAGGTATCAGGCTGGAAAGGTAGTTCTTGTCAATCTTGCCCCGGTTACTGATTCTCAGTTCAGATTCATCCTCGTACCGGGATCCATTAAGGAAATCGAGGGAACGGATGCCATGGAAGAAAGTGTTCACGGGTGGTTCTCACCTGATATCCCGATAGAAAACCTGCTTCAGAATTACAGCCGAAGCGGAGGGACACATCACCTGGTAATGATGTATGGCGACGTACTCGAACAACTTATTCATTTCGGAAAAATGATGGGATTTGAAGTTCAAATCCTGCGGGGGTAAGAATATGCTTCATAATATTTCCCGGTCACTTACAGATCTTTTAGGCAATGATTATTCTTCAGCATTGGCAGCCTGTGCCGCTGTTATACAGGGTATGGATGCAGGGCAGGCACATGCACTGCTTCATCAGCCGGTCGATTTTTTCAGCAGCCGGCGAAGCAGCTATCTCGACGACCTGCTTCCTATGACCGGAACGCAGATCACCGCCGGTATTTGTGTAACAAACAGCGGGGCGGGGACTATGTCATATAACAAGGCCTCTCATCTGGAGGCGGCGCCCCTGAGCGGAATCGGACCTTTCAGGGTAGGGGAGGACGGAAGGCTGTATCTTGCAGCCAAAAGTGAACATTACCACATTTCACTCGGACACGGGTTTGAAGGCTACCGGCTGATAACCCTGGCCCGGCAGATCGGTATTCTTAACGCAACACATAATAATACGCGCGGGTATATTACCCGTCTTATGGAAAAAGAACTGATACGCACCATATCGGGGCTTCCTAAAGAAAACGGCGGTCAGCTCGATTCAATTCTTGCAGCTGAAGAACCTAAAGTGCTTAACCGGGTGATTAACCTTGAGACAGGCAGTCTGGCAGTCGAAGCCGGAGTCAAAATGATGCTTGCCCGCTTCTACTCGATTGATCCTCAGCAGAAGGCCGGAAAATATCAGGGGAAGATCCCGGTATTTTTTGTCATGGGAGACAATGAAGGCGGAAATGAAGCGAATTACCACGGTACCACCATGATGACCCAGATGATGAGGGGGCTCTGGCCCTGTCTTTATGACGGGGCAGACGGTGCGTCTCTTTTCAAAGTTGTCGGTGTCCGAATCAACGATATTAAGGATTTTGCTGAGAAGATGACTTTCTATAATTCGGGTGATTTTAAGACAGCAGGATTCCTTCATGAGATTATTCTGATGAATTACGGCGGAATCAGGCTGACTCGGGAATACCTGCAGGCGGCATATAAGCTTTGTGCTGACACGGATACACCGGCGCTTGTTGACGAAATCCAGTCCTGTATGTGGTACAGGGGGATGTACCTGTTTAAGCTTTATGATCTGAAACCGGACTTTGTTGTACTGGGCAAAGGCTTTCCCGGCGGCGAGTACCCTGCATCCAAGATAATCACTACCTATGAGATGGATAACCTGACGCAATTCGGCGCGCTGGTTACAAACGGCCAGGAAGAGCTTGCGAGTCTTTCCTATCTGATAACGATGGAGTTCGCTTCTTCGAACGCCGGCGCCATCGAAGAAGCCGGAGATATGTGGCAGACAATGCTTGAGGGTCTTATGGAGCGTCATCCTGAACAGATCACACGAATAGAAGGCCTTGGTCTGCTTTCATGCCTGCATTTTTCTGCGATGGAACAGGCCCGGGAATTCTCAGCACGTCTGAACCGGAAGGGAATCGACATCAGTGCCCAGACTTACAAGGCGAACTGTCCGCCGGCTGTCCTTGCAAAGCTGCCTCTGATTTCTTCAGAGAAGCTGATGCAGTATCTTTGTGATCAGATGGAGGAAGCATTACAGTGAAAAAAATACGATTTGGAATTATCGGCTGCGGCCTGATGGGCCGTGAATTTGTCAGTGCGGCGTCGCGCTGGTGCCACCTTAACATACCCGAAATGCCTCAGATTGAGATCATTGCCGTTGCTGATACAAATGAACAGGCACGGGCATGGTTTATACAACATATATCTACGCTAAAGTGTGCCTATAAGGATTATAATGAACTTATAGAGATGGATGAAGTCGATGCAGTGTATTGTGCACTGCCGCATGTTCTTCATGCAGATGCATATTCAAAAATCATCAGGTCCGGTAAACACCTGCTTGGAGAAAAACCTTTTGGAATGGATCAGTTACAGAATCAGGAAATTATGGAGGCTGTAAAAGCGAATCCACATGTATTTGTCCGTTGTTCCAGCCAGTACCCGTTCTACCCGGCATGCCAGAAGGTCATTCAATGGATATCACAGAAAAAAGTCGGGAGAATCATCGAGGTCAGGGCAGGTTTCAACCATTCAAGCGATCTTGATCTTGGCAAACCCATTAACTGGAAAAGAAAAATCGACATAAACGGCGAGTATGGCTGTCTGGGAGATCTTGGCATACACACACAGCATGTTCCTTTCCGCATGGGATTTAAGCCCGTCAGCGTCTTTTCGCAATTATCTAAAATTGTTGATGAACGGCCCGACGGGAAAGGCAGCACAGCAAAATGTGAGACCTGGGACAATGCCCTCCTGATGTGCGATGTATCATATGACGGCTACACCTTTCCGATGCGCCTTGAAACCAAAAGAATGTCCCCCGGAAGTACGGATGACTGGTTTATCGAAGTCGACGGCCTTTCAGGCTCAGTCAAGTTCAGCACGGAAGACCCCAATGCATTCTGGTATACCCAGTCCTCCGGGAAAGAACAGTCATGGACTCGCGTTATTATTGGCTACCAGCCGCAGTTCCCGACGATAACCGGATCTATATTTGAATTTGGATTTACAGATGCGGTGCTTCAGATGTGGGCGGCCTTTGTACTCGAATTATCAGGGCAGGCAATTGATTTCGGATGCTTTACACCGGAAGAAACAACATGGTCCCATGCCCTGCAAACCGCTGCGCTGCAGTCGCACAGAGAAAAACGTGCAGTGGATATTCAGTACTGAATACCGGTATCGCACCCGAATTATCCCGCCCGGCAAATCTAACAAGGAATAGATAGGAGAAATTATGATTATCGGATGTGTAAAAGAAATTAAGTCCCATGAGTACAGAGTGGGGGTAACCCCGGACAATGTTGGCGAGTATGTCCGCCATGGACATACATTCCTTGTCGAGACCGGTGCCGGAACAGGTGCAGGTTTTTCGGACGGGCAGTATAAGATTCAAGGCGCTAAGATCCTCGATAACAAGGAGGCTGTCTGGAGCGGTTCGGACATGATCATCAAGGTCAAAGAACCGCTGCCTGAAGAATACCCGCTGATGAGGGAAGGGCAGATCCTCTATACATACCTCCATCTGGCCGCCAACCGCAAACTTACGGACGCCCTTCTGGAAAGTAAAACAATCGGCGTTGCCTATGAAACCATAGAAAAGAACCACGGACTTCCATGCCTTAAGCCGATGAGTGAAATTGCCGGCCGTCTATCCATTCAGGAAGGCGCGAAATATCTGGAGAAACCTTTCGGAGGACGCGGAGTACTGCTCGGCGGCGTTCCCGGAACCAGACAGGGGAAAGTTGTCATTCTCGGTGCAGGTATTGTCGGAATGAATGCTCTGAAAGTGGCAGTCGGAATGGGTGCCAATGTAACTATTATGGACATTGACTTAGATAAGCTGACTTTTCTTGATGATTTGTACGGAAATATGATTCAGACACTCTATTCGACCCCGGACAACATATCAGGCGAACTGGCAGCTGCCGACCTGGTTATCGGTGCGATCCTGATTCCCGGTGATGCCACACCGAAGCTGGTTTCGAAGAACCATTTGAAAACAATGAAACCCGGCGCCGTGATGGTTGATGTCGCAATTGACCAGGGCGGATGTTTTGAGACCTCGGTTGTTACCTATCATGAAAAACCTGTATACCTGGTTGACGGTATCCTGCACTACTGCGTCGGAAATATGCCGGGAGCCGTGCCGGTCACATCAACTCTGGCACTTACGAACACAACGCTCAAGTACGGTCTTGCACTGGCTGACAAAGGCCTGGCGGGGGCAATTGCCAAATATCCTGAGCTATCATCCGGCGTCAACACATATTTCGGGTCATGTACCAACAGCAAGGTCGCGTCCTGCTTTGGATTCACAGTCCATTCTGTTGAGGAACTGTCCTCATCCTGTTCATAATAAGTGTTTCCCGGAGGGTAAGTAATGAATGTCTTGGGAATTGACATAGGAACAACAGGCTGCAAGGCAATCCTGGTTGATGCAGACGGAACCGTTTTAAGCAGGGGATATGCAGGTTATGGTTACACCTCTTATGGGGACGGCCGTGTCGAACAGGATCCTGAGGATTGGTATACAGCCCTCGTTTCAGCAACGCTGCAGGCAGTTAAGGGCTATGACGCCGTAAACATTACAGCGCTTGCCCTTTCTACCCAGGGTGGGAGTTCCTGTCTGCTGTCACATCAGGAATCTGCTATGACACCGGCCATAACATGGATGGATTCAAGGGCCGCAAATGAAGCTGGAGAGCTCGATATACTGCTTGGCAGGGATTACGTATACAAAACGACCGGCTGGAGTGCCGATGCCGGACTGGATATGGCCAAAACACGATGGCTCAATAAAAACGAACCAGAATTGCTTGCTCAGGCGAAGTATTTTATATCTACAATCGAATATATTCAGCTTCGTCTGACAGGTGTCATGAGCATTGATCCGACAAATGCAGCCATGCGTCAGATGATGAACATTCATACACTGAAATGGGATGCCGCAATACTGGACTCCATTTCGCTTGATCAGGACAAACTGCCGCTCATTATGCCTGTCGGGACATTCCTGGGGCCACTCACGAGCCGCGCTGCGGCAGATCTTGGACTCAGGCCTGACACATCCGTTTATCAGGGGGCGCATGACCAGTACTGCGGATCTTTGGGTGCGACGGCTTTTCATCCGGGTGACCTGATGATTTCTACTGGAACGGCGTGGGCTATCCTGGCGACCGTTGATCATGCTGTATCAACTACAACCTATATATCTCCGGGTCCGCACGTTCTGCAGGGTGTATACGGCGCAATGGCAACAATACCGACAGGCGGTGCAGCTCTCGACTGGCTCAAGTCCAATTCAGGTGACTTAAGTTATGCAGATATCGATGCACATGCATTCAACTCCCGGGAAAGAACGGCAAACTTGTTATTTTATCCATACCTGAACGGTGCCGGCTATCCAATATGGCAGAATAAATGCAAGTCATCTTTTATTGGAATGGAGCTCCACCACACTGCAGCTGATCTGGCCGTTTCATGTATGGAAGGAATAGCTTTTCAAGTGCGGTACATGATTGAGGACTTTGAAAAAAACAATATTCCCATCCTGCGCCTTAAGGTCATCGGAGGAGCTGCAAACAGTGCCGCTTGGCTGGCCATACTGGAAGCCGTCATAAGAAAACCTTTGTCTGTCGTTGATGTAAAAGATGCTCCGTGTATCGGAGCCGCAGCCATCGCAGGTGTGGGATGCGGGATGTTTGCCGATTATGACCAGGCACTCAGTCTTATGGCACATCTGACAGAATACCCGAAGGCTGAAACCGCAGTTTATGAATATTATGAAAAAAAATATTTAAAATTCGTTCGAGGCATGCATGCCCTGCTGAGCCTGGAGGAATAGGAGCCAATAGATGGAAGATTATTTTCACAGGGACGAACAGGATCAGCGATTTTACAGTAAGTATCTGCAAGACCGGCTTCCGGAACACATTATCGACGCACATATTCACATCAACCTTGCTGAACATGTCAGTGGAGTTACGAACGAATCAATCAAAGATGACTGGGCCCTGCAGTGCGGCTATGTCATGCCGATAGAAAAGGCCCGTGAAACAAGCCGCATTCTTTTCCCCGGGCGGCGAACGGATCTTCTGGCTCTTCCTTTTCCTCTGGAACAAGCTGATATGAAGGCAAATAATGATTATCTGATCCGCCGATTTACCGGCAGCAACGGCGGCCATGCGCTTATGTCCGTAAGACCGGAATGGGATTTGGAATATATTGAGAGGACTCTGCTGGAAGGGGATTTTTCGGGCTTTAAGCCTTATGTCAGCTTCGCACAGGGTATTCCGGCAGATGCAATTCGAATTTTCGATTATATGCCTCACAGCCACTTCGAAATTGCCGACCGGTATCACAAAGCCGTGCTCATCCATCTCCCCCGGGCAGCTCGTCTGGCTGACCCGGATAACATCCGCGACATCTGTACAATTGTTGAACGCTACCCGAATATCCGTCTTGTTCTCGCTCACCTTGGGCGCTGTTTTAATCTCTGTTTTTTTGAAGACGGAATCAGGATGCTCGGTGACGCTGCATCACATATTTACTTCGATACCGCTGCCGTCATTAATCCTGAAGTATACAGGGCAGCATTCAAGGCGCTCAGACCGGAACAGATCCTGTTCGGAACGGATCAGCCGATACTGCTCTGGCATGGCCGCAGGGAATGGACGGAAAAAACATACATCAATCTGTGCAGGGAAGACTTCCCCTGGAATAAGCACCAATATCCTGAAAAAGAACACGAATATACACTGTTTATCTATGAACAGCTGAAGGCTATCCTCGATGCTGTTGATGATATGGGCGGCACGATGGTAATGAAGAACCAAATTTTCTCAGAAAATGCCATATCTGTATATAATCTGAACCGATACGCATCCGATGTTAACAGGAGGACTTTATGCCGAGAATAGACATGCCGGTTTCGGAGCTGGAAAAATATCAGGGAGCAACGGAGAAACCGTCGGATTTTGATGCTTTTTGGGAGCGCGGGCTGCGCTCGATAAGGAATATCAGCCCGCAGTTTGAAATGATTCCCGCTGCTTTCCATGTCCCGGGTGCGGAGTGCTTTGATATCTGGTTTACCGGGATCGGCGGGGCGCAGATTTATGGCAAATACCTCCGTCCGGCGGGAAAGTCCAACTGCCCGGTCATACTGGAGTTTCACGGGTATACCTGCAGCAGCGGTGATTGGTCGGATAAGTTGAATTACGTCGGTGCAGGATTCTGCTGTGCTGCTCTCGAATGCCGCGGTCAGGGCGGGAAATCAGAAGACCTCGGCGGCATCAGGGGGAATACGCTCAACGGACACGTTACCAGAGGCATCGAGGGAAGCCCGGAAGATTTGCTCTTCTACAAGATCTTTCTTGATACGGCACAGTTTGCCGACATAATTATGAACTTACCCGAAACGGATTCAAGACGCGTCGGAGTAACGGGCGGATCACAGGGCGGAGCCCTGGCCCTTGTCTGCGCTTCCCTGATACCGCAGATACGAAAAGCAGCAGTTATGTATCCCTTTTTATGTGACTACCGGAGGGTTTGGGATATGGACCTCGCCAGGGAAGCCTATGAAGACATTCAGAATTGGTTCAGGATGTTCGATCCCCTCCATTTCAGGGAGGAGGAGATCTTCAGCAAACTTTCTTACATTGATGTCTCTCACTTTACGGACAGGATTCGAGCTGATGTCCTGATGGGTACAGGACTATCCGACGACGTCTGCCCGCCGTCAACACAATTTGCTGCATATAACCATATTAATAGTTCGAAACAGATGCTGATATATCCTGATTTCGGCCACGAACCGCTGCCTGGATTTTCAGACGCCGTATATCTGTTTTACAGGGATTGGATGAGCATGTAAGTAACGTAGGATAAAAAAACAGGATTGGACGTCCGGCTTAAATCAGTTCAGACGGGTATGGTCTGAAAAGGGAGAACTACATGAAAGATATCACTTATTTCATGACCGGGAATGACCAGCTCATGACGGAAGGACGACTCGTTTTTGAAGAAATGCCCGACGCTGAACATAAGCTGTTAAAAGTATATCCACAGGTGCAGCGGCAGGAAATAATTGGATTCGGAGGCGCATTTACAGAGTCAGCCGCATTTACTTTTTCTCAGATGAGTGAAGCGGACCGTGACAAGGTTATCGAACTGTATTTCGGCAAAAACGGATCTTCTTACTCCCTTTGCAGGACACATATTCAGAGCTGTGATTTCTCACTGGGAAGTTATAGCTATATAAACGATCCGGATGACCGTATCCTGGCGACTTTCAGCATTGAACGCGATAAAGAATATATCATCCCGATGGTTCTGGCAGCGCTTGAAAAAAACCCTGACATCTCATTTCTGGCTTCACCGTGGAGTCCCCCGGATTTTATGAAAACAAACGGGGAAATGTGCCACGGAGGTTCCCTGAAGAAGGAATACTATGGGATGTGGGCGGATATGATGACCCGATATGTAGAAGAGTATCGAAAACTCGGAATTATGGTAAACAGGCTGACGGTTCAGAACGAGCCAAAGGCCGTTCAGACATGGGATTCATGCATTTATTCAAGCGAAGAAGAGAAGCTTTTTGCCTGCCAATACCTGAATGCTGCACTTAAGAATAAGGATCTGTCCGATGTAAGAATTAATGTGTGGGATCACAATAAAGAGCGGGTTTTCGACAGAGCCGCAAGCATACTGTCAGATGAAATAAGTAAAGCCGCCATATCTGGAATCGCATTTCACTGGTACTCTGGCGATCACTTTGAGGCCGTGGCACTTACGCGCGAGGAATTCCCGGACAAGGAACTGATATTTACGGAGGGGTGTGTTGAATACTCGCGTTATAAAAAATCAAATTCGATAACATATGCGGAAATGTATGCCCATGACATGATCGGAACCCTGGCTGCCGGTGCCAACGGATACATTGACTGGAACCTTCTGCTGAATACGGACGGCGGTCCGAATCATGTCGGAAATTACTGTGATGCCCCGATAATGTATGATTCTCAAAAGAGTGAAATTCACATACACCTGACGTATTACTATATCGGGCACATCAGCAGGTTTGTTCTTCCGGGAGCCAGAAGGATGCCGGTTTCCCGATATACCGATAAGCTTGAGGCCGTGGGCTTTGTCAATCCGGACGGACAGCGGGTCATGATCGTCCTTAACCGTACCGATGACGATCTCCCGTTTCATCTGATGGAAAACTTGCAGATATCTCAGACCGCCATCCCGTCACACTCAATTATGACTCTTATATGGAACTCATGAGGTAAAACATGAAAAAAGCAGTTATATATGGCGCCGGAAATATCGGGCGCGGCTTCATCGCGCAATTATTTTGCGAGTCCGGATACGAATCGGTATTTATTGAGCTGAATCCGGCTATCGTAGAGCAGCTGAACCGCGAACGCTCCTATCCGATCCGAATCATCCGAGAGGAGGGAAATTTCGATGAACCTGTTGGGAATGTCCGCGCGGTATCAGGCCTGAACATCGAATCAGCGGCAAGGGAGATCTCTGAAGCAGACCTCATGGCTACGGCTGTTGGCGTACCTGTTTTGCCTCATATTGCCTGTGTCATTGCCCGCGGGATCAGTGAAAGAAAAAAATCCTCCAATCAGGAACCCCTTAATATCATTATCTGTGAGAATCTTCTGCATGCCGGACAATACCTGTCAGATCTTGTCCGTAATGAATTGCCGGAAGAGGACCGGGTATACATGGATATGAACATCGGTTATGTCGAAGCATCCATCGGCAGGATGGTACCTGTAATGACCGCTCAAATGCAGGATGGGAATGCGCTTCGGATTTGTACAGAATCTTACAGCACCCTGCCTGTGGACAAGGATGCTTTTATCGGGGATATTCCGTATGTATCACATATGCAGCCGTATAGTCCATTTTCTTATTTTATGCAGCGCAAGCTGTATATCCATAACATGGGACATGCAGTTACGGCATACCTGGGTGCCCAAAAGGGACTTAAGTATATCTGGCAGGCGATTCAGGATAAGGATATTTGTGCCCTGGTCCGAGGGGCGATGATGGAATCTGCAATGGCGCTTTCCATCGAATATAACATCCCTGTCGCTGAACTTACTGAACATGCTGATGATCTGATTGAGAGATTCGGGAATCGGGGACTCGGCGACACGATCGAACGGGTAGGACGTGACCTCGCCCGCAAACTGGCGCCGGATGATCGGATTATCGGTGCCATTTCAATGTGCAGAAAACATGGGATTGAACCTGTATGTATTTATCAGGGTCTGGCAGCGGCACTCGATTTCAGGGATCCTCTGAGCCGTTTTCCCGTCGAATATGAAAATCCGGACTATAAAAATCATATTCTGCGTGAAGTATGCAAGATGCCTGAAGGGTCTGAAACCTGGATAAAAGTATTCAGATAGGTTCAGCCGTGCCATTATTTGGGATTACATCAAAACAATGGCACGGACGCGGCCGCCGGCTGCGTTCGTGCCATCTCAAGTTCCGGAGGGTAGAACTTGGGTTTCGGTTACTTCATTAAAAGCTCAACATCTGCATCAGCTGTTCCGATTCCTGCAATGCCGAAATTCTCGATAAGAACTTTGGCAACATTCGGTGAAAGGAATGCAGGGAGAGTCGGGCCAAGATGAATGTTCTTGACACCGAGCGAGAGAAGGGCGAGAAGGACGATGACTGCCTTCTGCTCATACCAGGCGATGTTGTATGCGATTGGAAGATCATTAATGTCATTGAGATCGAATATTTCCTTGAGCTTGAGTGCAATTACAGCAAGTGAATACGAATCATTGCACTGGCCGGCATCAAGTACGCGCGGGATACCGCCGATATTGCCGAGATCAAGCTTGTTATAGCGGTACTTAGCGCATCCGGCTGTAAGTATGATGGTATCCTTCGGCAGCTTTTCCGCGAAATCCGTATAGTATTCGCGGGACTTCATGCGCCCGTCGCATCCGGCCATAACAAAGAACTTTTTGACGGCTCCTGACTTGACGGCATCGACGACTTTATTTGCAAGTGCAAAAACCTGGTCGTGGGCAAAGCCTCCGATAATACTTCCGGTCTCTATTTCCGTCGGCGGCGGGAGCTTCTTTGCCATCTCGATAATTGCGGAAAAATCCTTTTTGCCGTCTGTATCTGCGAGAATGTGGGTGCACCCCGGATAACCTGCCGATCCGGTCGTGAAAAGCCGGTTGAGAACGGATTCACTCTTCGGCGGCACAATGCAGTTGGTTGTAAACAGGATCGGTCCGTTGAAAGACTCGAATTCCGTTATCTGCTTCCACCAGGAATTTCCGTAGTTTCCAGCTAAATGCTCATATTTCTTGAAAGCGGGGTAATAATTGGCAGGAAGCATCTCGCTGTGTGTATATACATCGACTCCGGTTCCTTCGGTCTGTTCGAGAAGCTGTTCCATGTCTCTTAAATCATGTCCTGAAATCAGTATGGCAGGATTGCCGCGGACGCCGATGCTTACCTCGGAAATTTCCGGATTGCCATATTTTTCAGTGTTAGCCTCGTCGAGAAGAGCCATGGCTACTACACCGAGTTCTCCGGTTCGTATTGTCAGTGCGACCAGATCATCTACGGTCAATTTGTCGTTCAGGGTTGCTGCCAGAGCCTCATAGATGAAGTCATAAATGACACTGTCTTCGAAGCCAAGGTTGTGGGCGTGCTCTGTATAAGCGGCCATACCTTTGAGACCATAGATGATAAGCTCCCTCAGGGAACGGATATCTTCGTTTACTGTTGACAGCACCCCGACAGAAGCTGCTTTAGCAAGCATTTCTTCTTTCGTTACGACTTTAAATGTGGCTGCGTCGCTGAGTTCCAGTGAGACTTTGGAGGCTAGTTCGTCGCGAACGATGATCATTGCACGGATCTGCTCTTCAAAGACCATTTCGTCAAAATTTGCATTGGTGATCGTCATAAACAGACTGCTGGTCACTTCGTGATTGACGGGTCCGATTTCTTTTGTGTCCAGACCGGCTTTTTTAACAATCTCAGCTATACCTTTTAACGTGTAAATCAGAAGATCCTGCAGTTTTGCAACATCTTCATTCTTGCCGCATACACCTTTGACTTCACATCCGATGCCTTTGGCTGCTTCCTGACACTGATAACAGAACATGCTCATGGTAATTACCTCCCTGGTTTCTGACGATTCGTACTCGCCTTTCATTGGAAAAATATACCGCTAAACAGTAATAACAGCAGACTTTAAGTGCGGCATCAGGCAGTAGGTGCCGGTGCCTTTACAACAAAGAGCTCCAGAACAGCTTCGTGAAGGTTTTTAACGTTCATTTTCGTTTTTCCGGGAATTTTAAGGACGGTTCCGGCTGAATATTCATGTATTTCGATATCATCGAGTCCGATCGACAATATACCGCGAACAACGGTCATATACACGTTAGAATTCGCAAAGTGTTCCGGTAAACCTTCATTCCTGCCGAAAACCATATGGATGTAATGAAGATTATCATCCTGAATGATTTTTTCGACTGCTTTTTCATCAGACGATGAGTACTTGAAAATTTGTTCAACCATATAAATTGAGCCTCCTAAATTAATAGCATATATCAGCTATATAAATCAAAAATCATTTAAATAATTAATTTGTTTTTACTTTATTATTGTACCATAATGGATGGCATCTTTGGGGCAAACATCTTGGCAGTTTGCACATTGATGGCATAAATTTATTGTTATTTCAGCCTTTTTTTCAGGCCCTGATACAGCAATGGCATTTGACGGGCAGGCCTTTTCACATAGTTTACATCCGATGCAGGCATTACGGTCCACCCTTTTCGAGAATACCGTAAACCTGGAAAATAATTTCTGTATAACGCTGAATGGGCATAGGAAATTATGAAAGACAAGCGGGCGGTATCGCAGCGTGACCAATACGGAGGCAACGAGAAGGATCGGAAGAATCGAGAGATTCACGGACAGGAACTTCCTTGTCAGGATCACGGCGGCAACACTTACAATTAGTACGATCCAGCCAAATTTGCCGGATTGCAGCCATTTTGGAATCGATTGGGTCTGGATTTTCCATTTCTTTGAAAGCCACTCTGCAGGAATCATAAGCGTATTCATCGGGCAAATATAGCCACAGTATATCCGCCCGAAAAAAAGATCGACAACCAGACTGACACCAAACAAAGCCAGCCATGATACCATCTTGCCGTTGACGATCAGTACGATGAATAAAGCAAGGAATAAGAGTCGGATCACAGTCACAAAGTATTTCATCAGCGCCTCCTTAAATAAATCTTATTCTATTGTGCTTAATATTCGCCGAAAAAGGAGTGACCATGGTAACTTTAAATCTCGGTTTCTTACATTAAAACTGCGTGAAGTGAGTTTAATTTGAACATGTAAACAAATTGCAACGAGAATATAAGGAACCGGTTACTCCTGATCCTGTAAAATGATTATAAAAGAGGGGGCGAAAATTATGGATATTCTTTATAAAACTTCTGCCGTTTCAACGGGGGGCCGCGACGGAAAAGTAGAAGTAGAAAACAGTCCGCTGACTTTCGATATGGCACTTCCGCATGAGCTTGGCGGCGTCAAAGAACAAGGGGCGAATCCGGAACAGCTATTTGCTGCCGGTTACTCAGCCTGTTTCGGCAGCGCAATGCAACATGCTCTTCGCACCCAGAAAGTGCACACAAGCGTCCCCGTTATTCACCTGACAGTCGGGATTGGCAAAGCGCCTGAGGGCGGATACAAACTGGAGGTAGAAATCGTTTCCGTATTCAAGGGGATCGATCAGGCAACGGCTGACAGCCTTATTGCCGAAGCACATCAGGTTTGTCCGTATTCCAGGGCTACAAGAGGCAACATAATCGTTAAGCTTAAGGCCGTTGTTGAATAAGTAGAATGAATGCAATATTACACTGACGTAAAAATCACCTGCAGTCGGGAATCTGCAGGTGATTTATAAATTCGGGCTTTCGTACGTCACTTTTTTTCGTTTTTTTGCCTGGCTTTGAAATCTTCTTCAATTTCTGCTTTCCATTTTTCATCAAGCGGCCTGTTTGCACGCATCTCGCTGACTGCAAAGCTGACAGCGCAGTAATTGAGGTTTGTGCCATGTCCGTCCGCATGATAGTTAGCCGCCCTGTCAGGATCGATACCGAATCTGGAGGCCGTAGCTACAGCATCAATATTTGCCCCGAGGAATATAAACTCCCAGCCGTATCTGCTTTTCTGACGTTCAATCATCATCTTGATTCTGTCATAGCTGTATTCACGGCTCGCGTTTTCCATTCCGTCGGTCGTTATGACAAAAAGTACTTTGGCCGCCCGCTCATCTTCAGCTGTATATTTCTGGGCATTGCCGATCTTGTGAATGGTTTTACCGATGGCATCGAGAAGGGCGGTACACCCTCCGACGCAGTATTCCTTCCCGGTAATGGGCTGGATACCTTTGATATTGATCCTGTCGTGCAGCAGCTCGTAATCGTCATCAAAAAGGACAGTAGTGACAACCGCCTCTCCCGGCTCCTTTTTCTGCTTTGCAAGCATTGCATTAAATCCGCCGATCGTATCATCTTCAAGTCCGGACATCGATCCGCTTTTATCAAGAATAAGCACCAGTTCCGTTAAATCTGTTTTCATAATGTTATCCTCCATTTCTTTGATGGTTACAGGATAACAATTTCCACAGTCCGTCCGGTCGCTTTGAAAGCGACATTTGAGCAGCATTACACGGCATTTAAGCGCCGAGTAAAGGCTGCTTGAATGCAAAGAGTGATTCATTGATTTCGAAAATATTGTAATTGCCTCTTTCAATAAAAAATTCAATGATTACATCAAATTTATTACTGTGGGAAAGTGTATATCCGGCTTTCCCGAGAAGATCTCTTGTTTCATCGAGACTTAACTCGAGTGCGACAGCAAAAGCGATTGCTGTGACTTTACTCGGAGCATAGTCTTTTCCACTGCGGATTTTGGAGAACAATTTACGGTCAATGTTTGCCCGTTTATATGTCTCCACATCCGTTTTGCCCTTCTGGTCAATCAGACGAAGCAGCATCTCCGGAAAAGTCTCATCGAGCTCCCTGAGAACATCCTCCAGGCTTCTGGGACCCCTGGATACTGCTGAAGGCGCCGGTGCGCTGAGCTCATCCGGGAAGGGCATGTTGTAAGCCACATACTTCTGGAATAATTCAAGCGGTTCATCCCGCCGGCTGTAATTGTGTTCCTCAACATAATTATCGTCAATGTAGTTGCTGATTGCCGAAAAAAGCTTCTCGCTCAGCACAAAGGAACTATGGTCATATACCACAAGATAGACCTTCATTTCATGCTTGAGAAGATAGTTCCCGATGGCCGAAATCGCTGTCTGCAGGGCAAGATCCTTCGGATATCCGAAAATGCCTGATGAGATGAGAGGAAAGGCAATGGATGTACACTTGCTTTTTTGTGCAAGTTCCAATGAACTGATATAACAGCTGTATAGGGTGTCTTCCTCACCGAAACTTCCCCCGTGCCAGACAGGTCCGACGGTATGGATGATATATTTGGCAGGAAGGTTATAGGCAGCGGTAATCACTGCCTTGCCTGCTGAACATCCCCCGATTCTGTCGCATTCTGCCTGAAGATCCTGTGGTCCGGCAGCAGCGAATATAGCACCGCACACTCCGCCGCCTCTTTTTAAAGAGGAATTTGCGGCATTTACGATGGCATCGACTGACATCTTCGTAATATCATTTCTGACAATTTCCAGCGGCATATTCAGCCTCCTTAGAGAATTCGATCAAGGTCAGCAGTAAATATTCTGTGTGATTATCAAATTATGCAATACTTTAATGTCCATTTATTGTACATTTGATTCAGGATTAAATCCACGCAGTGAAAAGAGGAAGGTAAAAAATGGATATCGATATAAAAACAGGCCTTTATCGTCATTATAAGGGCAATGAATACAGAGTTCTTCATTTAGCCACCCATTCCGAAACATTAGAGCCGATGGTTGTATATCAGGCGCTGTACGGTGAATACGGCATTTGGGTCCGGCCTGCCTGTATGTGGAACGAGATGGTTGATTGCATCGGTATTCCAACGAAAAGATTTGAGTATATCGGAGAGTGATGTCCGGCCTGACTGTGTCCTATAAATAGAGACTCAGATGATTCTCATCCGTTACCTGTATTCCGGCTGCCAGAAGCTTTTCGACAGTGATGCCGCTGCCTTGAATGAGATGTCCGGAAAATGTCCCGTCGTGTATGAGCCCGTATCCGCAGGATGGGCTGCGTGACTTTGTGATTGCGTGTGTACATTCAAGAAGCTTCGACAGCTTGATGACTTCATCGGCGCCTTTATTCATTGCATCAGTGTAGTCCCTGCCGTCTTTATCTAAAACACGGTCATGAACACGTTCCAAAGGCGCTCTTGGCGTGGGAAGACCGCCCATCTGTTCCGGACATACCGGTATAAGTGTATGTTGTCCAGCGAGTGAAGCAACACTCTCAGAGTAGCTGCCATTGCCGCCGTACCGGCAGTCAAGGCCAAGGAGACAGGAACTTACCAGAATATTCATAAGCATTCCTCCGTTTATTGAAACAGGCCGGTGTTCAGGCAGAATCGGAAATTTCTCTGAAGCGTGTAAATTTTGTTTGCTTTTCTAAATCATTGTACCATTTACAATATATGTTATAAATATTTTGTAATTGGGGGAACAAAGCAGGGAGTAGTTCTTTATCTTTATATCCTTCATCCATGCCTGCGGGTTTGCATCCGACTTCGGCACACAGATAGGTGAATATTGGATTCATTACGCAGACGGAGCACAGCAGACCGCTCCGATTCTATATGGTATTAATGTTATTGACTGGTGGCAAAACCCGATGCCCGATACCGAGATAACTTCCATTGACTTCATTTCAGGTAAGCTTATAGAAAATAGCCAGTACAACCGGTATGTCGGTCCCTGCATGGAAAAGGACGGAGCCCCACAGGCTGTCCGTTTTCTGGGCTATATATCCCCACGCCAGTGACAAAGGTATCAGGTAGATAAGAAATATATGTGTGTCACTTGTATATGTTACCCCTGTATGATGCAGGACGAACGTAATAGTAATGATAAGATTTGACAGGAATCTGCCAGGAACAGGTCGGCAGGTTTTGCACCGGAAAGGCCTGTCAGAATAAGGATCGATCCTATAATAATGATGCTGCTGTCTAACTTATCAAGCGCCAGACCTGCAGGTGTCATGACGGGAATATGCAGTATATCAAGGAGTAACTTGCTTGTCGGAAGGTAATAATCGGCCGCCATTGCTGCTGAAGCTGCAAAAAACGCGAAGAAAACCGGTTCATAATCCTTGAAGCGCTCACTTCTGTGTGCCCATCGCGAAAACAGTCAGAAAATGAGGATAATGGAGATCCGGCTTAGAAGATCGACTTCTTCTGCTGGCATGGGACGGATATGGCTGAAAACGACAAATACAATCAGCCCTGAAAGCAAAAAAGTAAAGAGAGAGAACATATTTTCCAGTCTTATTCATACCCTTGACGCTCCATATTGGCCGTATGCCATCATCGGACATGCACCTATATATGATCATGGTCTGAAGCGGTGAAATTTTATCTCTATATCGTATTTTCATTATACTTTGTCAAATAAGTTTGACAACTATTGGCGAATCAATACTTTTAACTGCTAAATCCAAGGATAGAATCGATTTTTTCCGCAGCAGCATTTTCAATGGTTTTCTCAGAATCATCAGATTCCATCTCACTTGCGGCAAGCCTGCCGATTTCATCTGAGAGGTCGAGAATATAGGAACGTGTCGGTGTTTCACTGATTTCAATCCGTGCTAAGATCCAGCCATTGTTGCTTAGGATGTCTCCGAGCGAGTTTTTGAAGAATTCACATAAATTCTCAAGCGTCGGATTGGTTACCGTAAAGGGCTTGATTTTGTTTATGTCCGCGTCCTGGAATTTTAAGAGGTATCGTTCAACCGTTTTTTCGATATAGTCAAACTGGACAAAGTCATTACTGACCTTTATCGTATCAAGAGAAATCTCCCAGGTATGCGGGTGATTCTGCCCGAGGACACCGCGCAGATAGATCGCATGGTTCGCATTAATGTAGAACTTGAATTTATAGTGGCTGTATTTCATTGAATTACACCGGCCTTTCCAACTATTTCATTCAGGGAAGACCAGGCTTCCACTAAAGCTGCATCAAATGTACTGGTTTCGCTTCTATATGAGGAACCTGCCGTGACTATCGCGTCAGGATAAAGCGCCTTAAGTTCGTTTAACAGCTTTTTTTGGTGCTGCAGTGTCAGTCTGTTCGTCGTATCCAATGAAATCACTGCAAATACATTCACCCTGATCCGTGCGCATATATCTTTCGCGGTACCGTGTTTTTTGAGAGAATCGGCTGTTTCCATAATGAGCTGATTCGCGAACGCATAGCCCTTATCGGATTTTAGTTTTGCAAGATTGTCTATCCGGATAAAAATAATCCCGATTTTTTCTGCGTTTCTTTCGGATAACTTTGCTGTTACCGCATCAAAAAATTTCCTGTTATAAAGTCCTGTGAAAGCGTCATTACTCTTGTTGGCGTCGTCTGAATATGCGTCGGAAAGCCTTTTCTCCTGCTCCTGGACATGGATGTTCTTATCTTTTAGTTCATCTTGAAGTTTATGGATTTTCAAGGTTTTTCGGTAATTAACCGAAGCAAAGTATGATGTGAGTGCCGCCAGTACAAGGCAGAGAAGTAAAGTCATCGTCCGGAGAATGAATATTCTTTCGCCGATTTTTGCCGTCGAAAACATATAGCTCTGAAGGACACTTGTTCCGATGCAGAATCTTTCTCCTCCGATTTCAATAAAAACGGCGCTGATTATCTCGCTGCCCAAGGCGCTGTCTTTTGTTACGACTGCCGAAAAATCTTCTCCGAGATTAATCAGCTCAACGAGCTTCCTTGCCCCGCTTCCGCCGTTTCGGATATAGTAATCCTCAAGGTCGCTGTAACTCATAGAGGCTACCTTAGCCGTGACGGCTGCATCACGTTCAAAAACAACAGCGTCTGAAGAAAGCAAAAACCAGTATCTTGTTCCTGAAGGCGGTGCAGCTTCTATTATTTCTGCTGCTTCGCTCTCATCGGCAGCTTCCTCAGCAATTCGATCCGCCATTGAGTGAACAATATATTCATTGTCCTTAACAATTCCTTCTATATATCCTTTCCTGAGCTGATCTGTCTGAGCCGTCAGGAATATCCAGATCAGGATGCCAATAACCAACATTACTGCCGTGATGAGAAAAACGACTGCTAAACCTTTGCCCGCTTTGCCGGTTCTTTTCATGTTAATCCCCTTGTTATTCTATTTCGTCATTAAACATTTTGTGAAGTCTGTGCCGGATGCCTGCAAATCGAATGAAATCATCTTGTATGGTTGCGGTAAACCGCTTTTTCTCTTCGCTGAAATTACTGGATTTCCAGCCGCTCCTGTTTTCAATGCTGTTGATGATTCCTGCGAAGCGTATCCAGAAGATGAAAAAATTATATATGGGCATAAGCGGCAGTATATACCATTTGCGGGCATAATAACGCCTCAGGTCGCGGTGTTCTTTTAAATATGAAATAATATTCAGATAATAGAGAAAACCTGAAACAGCATATAGAAAATAGAGCAGGATCATGGACCCGACAATCAGTTCAACAGGATAATTGAAGAAAGAGAGACAGATGAGCGCAAAGTACCAGATCATGCGCGGGAAAGCAAATGTATGGTCATATGTCAGCAGCCTGACCATGAAATCCGAAAAAAAGCCGCGTGTTTTAAGACTGTTCTGTAAAAACATGTGAGACACTTCCAGCTCGCCTGTCTGCCATCTCTGACGCTGAGTATAAAGCTTGTCAATCCCCTCTATGGGGTCGACAAAAAAGAATGCATTCTCGCAAAGATGTATACTCTTTTTCATCAGCCTCCGCACCTGGAAGGTTACATGTGTGTCTTCACAGACTGTATCCGTATTGTAGAGCTGCGTTTTCAGGATCGTGGATTTGCGGAAAGCGGAGAATGCGCCGGAAAGTGTATAGATGCTGTCTAGTTCGGACTCGAAATTCCTGCCGGCCAGAAAAGCCTGGGCATACTCATAAAACTCACACCTGCGAAAGAGGCGCAGAAGCGAATGATCTGTATCCTCGATCATTTTAGGATCCGTGAGCACGACTCCTGTCAGGCTGTGGATATGGGGGCTTGACTCAAAGCGCTCTACAATGTTCTTGATCGCCTTCGGTTCCAGTTTGCCGTCACTGTCAATATGGACGATATATTTGCCTTCACTGTTAAAAAGCGAAAGATTGAGCGCTTTTGATTTTCCCTGGCGGGCTTTAAGCCACTGCATGGAGAGCTCGGGAAATTTAATCTGACATCTGCAGAAGACGTCAAAGCTTTTATCCGTGCTCTGATTGTCAACAAGTATGATGCTGATAAGATCAGGCGGATATTCTGAGGCATACACGGATTCCAGGCAGCCTTCCAGCGTGCTTTCCGAGTTGTATACAGGAATGATCAGAGTAATTTCAGGGTACCGCAGCGGCGAAACGCTCTTTTTTGTAATCAGGCGTTTTTTGACGAGCAGAAAGAAGCCGCCGACAGCCGGTATTATTTCCATGAACAGCGGGATAATGATCCACGCCATCCAGAAGATCATTTTTTCAAATATTTCCCGCAGCAGTATTTCCATAACTGAATTTCCCTACCTTCTGTTTGATGATCTGGGAGCGTGTGAAAACATAAAAATACAGGATTATCGAAAGCCCGTAAAAAATGATTCTTCCGAATATGGCATGCGCAAAAAAGAAGATATTATTACCGAAGATGTAAACGAGCATACAGATGACTGTCAGCCTGATTATGTTCGAAGCGAATATCCACATGATTCCTGCAATGTTCAGTACGATTTTTTCGACAGAATTATATATCGGGAAAAACCAGAGGAGAGCGGAGAAGGCCATAAGTTCAATGACACCTGAGCACTCATAATCGATATAGAGTGAAATGGAATCCATCCCGTGCTCGATGAAGATAAGAGAATACTGATAATACGAGTAGAACATTCCGGTAAGGTCTCCGATAAGCCCGGTCGAGGCCGCAACGGCTTTAGCCAGCGGTATGGTGACATAGGGCTGTATCGTTATCATCATAAAGATGAACATTCCGACACTTCCGGCAAGAAACTTGAAGAAAGCAAGCTTCGCACGGCTTAATACCGTTAGGAGATATACCCATATGATTAAGCTGATAATAAGGAGAGCTGTCATGCTTTATGTTTCCTTTTCACTAAAAAATAACTGATGCCTGCGATTACAAGGCCGGAACCTGCAACGACAAACGGAAGGGTAGGTGTTCCTACGGCGACCAGTGTCTGCTTTCCGAGGTTAGAACAATAAAAGGAAATCGACTTTATTGTCTGTGGGCTCGTTGAAAAAAACGAAAGGGGGATCTTCAGTTCCCACTCATCCGGATAACTGGAGCTGCGAGTAACAACACCGGCCGCACCTGTTATGATTCCGTAACCGTTCTGATTTCTAATAACAAGCGGCGTATTGCCGTCAGTAATAGAGGTGCCGTCCGGAGGGACTGCGAGAACGTAATTTTCAACACCGTCTACGGTAAAGAGATAATCGTTACCGTTGAACTGTGCAAAATCATCCGGATAAATCGAAATATGCAGGTAGACGTAGTCTTCATCCCTGAAAAGGGCCGCCAAGTGATACTTATTTTCCTGTCCCCATCCCTGGGATATTTTTGAATGAGGTTTGTCGGCCCAGTCATCGTAACTGCCGTCAATTGTTATGCCGACATAGTCTGAAGCCGTGCCATCCGCTTCATACACGACCCCGTCTCCTGACCCCGCAAAAACGGGAAAGGAAGAAAGCATCAACACTCCAATTGTGAACAGACACCCTAAGACTTTGGCATACATCTTCATCATTTTTTTCCATCCTTTCCGGTTCAAAAGAGATCGATTACATTTTTTTGTTCTTTGCGATTTTGTGTCCCGGCCTTCTGAAAAGCAGATAGACCAAAACCGCTTCAAGGCATATTCCTGATAAGGATATTATGAGTCCGCCTGCCAGGTGAGGATATTCCATAGTAATAACCGTCGTACCTTTATCGACGATGAGAAAGTTATTCATCGAACGGATATTCTGGTCACTTTTGAAAATGTCCTGATAGGCCAGGGTGGTATTGACATTGTCATGTTCGGATTTTATCACGATTTTGTTTATTTCATAGCTTATTTCGACGGGAACGATCGTACGAGAGGGAAGAGTGTCCTCATCAAGCTCCATAATTGAATTTAAAATGGATTTGACTTCGGCGTCTTCAGCAGTATATGCGTGAAAAAGAAGATTAAAGCCGAGGAATGTGATGTTTTTTGTTTCGCCGGTACCGACAAAATTCAGCCTGGTTTCTTCGAGCCATGCGTAGCCGTCTGATTCACTTAGCCCGTTAAGGTATACCGTATTCCAATTTTCATAACCTGTAAAAAAATCTTTCGCAGATATGGTTGATGTATCTGTGATCAGATCGGGATAGCTGTTATACAGTGTGATGGGCTGGGCAGAAATATCGAGGAAAGTCATCCGGTTCGTAAGGGGGTCCGATGGAATTCTGCTCATGTCGATGAAAATTTCAACGCCGGATTCTGCTATTTCTCTGACAAGTTTTTCTGCCTCCGCTTTGTCATTGTAAAAGAATCCCGAAAGGTAAATTTTGTCATATCCTTTCAGCTCATCGACTGTGTACTCATCGATATTCTGCTTGTCGCCGGGATGATAGTACGGAAGGATACCGGGCACCAGGGCGGCTGTTGTACCAATTGCCAGGCCGCTGTACTGCGAAATAAGCCCGAAAGTTGATTCGACGGGAAGAGAGAACATCATAGTCCGATCTGTTTCGGCAGTAACTGTATAGCCGACACGAGCTGCTGCTGCCAGCAGATCCTTGCGGTCGCTGTCTTCAATATGGACCTTGTCAAGAATTACCGTATCCGCGCCTAGCTCGAGATTACGGTCGAACATATACAGATAGTTCTTTTTTTCAAGTGATTCATTCAGGTATGCAATATTGCTGGCTGTTACAGCACCCTGCCATGCCCAGCCGAAAACATACTGTGTTTTCGGTGCGAGAGTGCAAAATGCATACGAAGGCAGCGGGCCAAGTGTGCTTAAATCCATCAAAGATACTCTTTGCCTGGTGGATTCCTTTGCCTGTGTAAACAGGGTATCTGACATGGATTGTTCCATAGTTTGAATTGTTGCGGGCATATTCATTTTTTCATCGTAACTGCTTAAAAGAAAGGACGGAACCGAGTCTATCAGGATTGCCGCACAAAGCAAAGCCAGAATCGGCTTTTTTATATTCCGCCATTCAATAACGGCTATGGTAAACATTGCATAGGCAATGGGTGCAAATCTCCTGACCCAAAACAGCTGGCTTAACGGAATCAGCTGAATCAGCGGAGTAAGCGCCGTCGTTGAGCCGGCAATAATAATCAGCAGCGTCAAAAATCCCGGCAGACTCTTCTTGTTGGAAACGAAAATTCCGATAGCGGCAATAAGAGCCAGACTCAGGCCCCAATACAATTCCGTAATATCCCCGGTGAAACGATGCATCGGATTCAACGAAACCGCGAGCTCTGTACTCCAGGCAGCCATAACGGCGGCAGTTGCATCTGAATCCATAGAAGCCAGGCCGCCGAGCAGTGAAGGGTACACCCAGATACCGGCAGCGGCAAACGAAAAAAGCATGGCGAAGATCGCAGTAACCGACTCCCTGAAGCGCTTGTTGGCGATGGAATAAATGAGAAGGAATATGGCCGCTGCAACACCAACCATCGCGGAGATCATCAGGTGTCCCATAACAGATAAAATCATAAGCAGCATAAGGGGAATAATCATCTTTTTTCGCCTGTAACACACAAACTGCCACAAAGCGTAAAGTATGAATGGGAGGAGCATGGTAATAAACATTCTCGGCATATTTCCTTCACCGAAGAAAACACGAAGGTTATCCGGAAAAATAAACCATGTCAGACCAAAGAAGGCTCCCAGAAAAGGCCTGCCGAGCTTTTTGCCGAACATCAGCCAGCCGGTTCCGCCAATGGTAAATGATGCCCATATGAATCCGAGATATGCCCCCATCACATTGCCGCCGCATAAAAACTGCATAAAAGCCATCAGGTAATAAGACATAGGAGCCCAGTACCGGAACGGCTGAACACCGTTATACCAGTATTCCGTGTACAGAGGATAAAAATTTCCTTTCAGGATTTCGTGATACATCAGGTCGGCTTTGAACAGATGACCATGAATATCCAGGCCTAAAGGATATATTCCGGAGGCTTTAACAGCTTGCATGACGGCAAAGCCGGCAAATATCAATAATGCAAATGAGAATAGAAATGACCTGATAGACGAGGGCTTATATAATTTGTCATAGGCTTTATCATCGTGTGACTGCAAAGCTAATGACTGGACGGAAGCGGTCGGCTCTATCTGATTGTCAACAGCATTTTCCCGAAAACCGTGACCGGGTCTCGAGGATTCTGCAGACGGCTGTGATTCAATCAGCTTGTTAATATAAGTGCTGAGCCGTACTTTTTCTTCGTCAGTAAAATCTTCATCACATACACTGAAGCTTCGCTGAGGGCTCTCACTTATTTCAAGCTTTGTCAGTGTATAGCCGGCAGCACCGAGAATGCCGGCAAGTTCGGTGAAAAACACCTTGCCTATATTCTCAATAGTCGGTGAAATCGTATCGAAAGGCGCGGCCGTGTTTAACAATACTCCGGTATAGGGTTTCAAAAAATCGGATATAATATTCTCAGTGACATCATATGCTTCAAAACGGTCAAACGCAGGCTTCAAATAAAAAGCAAGCTCAAAAGTGTGGCTGTGAATACCTGCACCGGGTGATACATTTTTATGCGATGCATTTATTCTAAAAGTATATTTATAGCTTGCAACTCCCACAGGTATGCCTCCAACTCGAAATCTGCAGAAATAATTTGAATTAGAAAAGTGAAAAATACACAAACATAGAATACAATTCGAATATCCCCTATTACATTGTATATGGTATTTTAAGTGAAAAGTCAACCAAACAAATCGGAATTGTGACTGATCATTATGCAGGGAAAGACTGATCGGCATACCCGAATAGCGTTGTCGGGACGAACAAAAGAAATAATGTACACAAAAATTGTAATATATTTATACATAAGAAGCCAAAATTGCCGGTGAATGTTAAGTGTCACAAAATCAGCAGAAAAATTTCCAAGTAAATTGTTAAAATTATTAATTATATGGAATACTTTTGCGGTTGCTTTTTTGTATGATTGTGTCATCAGATTAGAAAAAATGAAATCCAAGCAAAAACACATAATAAAGAAAAGAGGGTCACTATGTTAAATCCAAAAGAGCTTCTATTTGCTGCCTTGCGTCATGAAGAAATTGAATCATCCCCCTGGGTTCCTTTTGCCGGTGTGCATGCAGGCAAATTAACCGGCTCTGATGCAACCGAAGTACTTACCGACAAAAACAAACTTTTCGATGCATTAATGGAGGTTAATAAACTTTACAAGCCCAACGGGCAGCCCGTGGTCTTTGATCTTCAGATTGAAGCTGAGATACTGGGATGTGAACTGATGTGGGCTGCAGACGGCCCGCCTTCCGTAAAGACACATCCTCTGGCTGAAACAATGACGGTGCCCTGTCTTTGCACACTTCCTACAAAAGAAGACGGCCGTCTGCCGATGATTCTCGATACGATGAAGCGCATGAAAGAAGCCGTCGGCGACACAACAGCCCTCTATGGCCTTATCTGCGGACCCTTCACACTTGCGTCCCACCTTCGCGGCAACGACATTTTTATGGACATGTATGATGACGAGGATTACGTAAATAATCTTCTTGAATACTGCGCAGAATTCGGTAAAAAGCTTTCTGAGTATTATATTGAAGCAGGCATGGACGTCATTGCCATCGTTGATCCCCTTGTATCGCAGATTTCACCCGCTCATTTTGAAGAGTTCTTAACAAAGCCATTTACTGATATGTTCGACTTTATCAGGGGCAAAGGTGCTTTTTCATCCTTCTTTGTCTGCGGCGATGCTACCAAGAACATCGAAGTAATGTGCAAAACGAATCCGGACTCCATCTCCATCGATGAGAACGTCAACATTGTAGCAGCCAAGACCGTTACGGATCGTTTCAACATTGCTATCGGCGGCAATATTCCGCTTACATCTGTAATGCTGCATGGTACCCAGCAGGACAATATGAAATATGTTGTTGATATGATGGACAAAATCGGCAGTAAAAAGAACTTCATCGTTGCACCCGGCTGTGATATTCCATATGCTGTACCTGTTGAAAACAATATCGGTATTGCACAGGCCGTACACGAAACCGCAGCGGTTCGTGAAATGCTTAAAAATTACGTAGCTGTCCAGGAAGATATTCAGATTGACCTACCGGATTACGAGCACCTCACAAAGCCGCTCGTTGAAGTCTTTACTCTTGACTCAGCCACATGTGCCGCCTGCACTTACATGATGGGTGCTGCAGATGTAGCAAAAGAACATTTCGGAGAGACAATCGATGTTGTTGAGTACAAGTTTACACTTAAGGAAAATATTGCCCGCTGTGTGAAGATGGGTGTAACCAACCTGCCGAGTATTTATATCAACGGCAAGCTTAGATTCTCGTCGATCATTCCCCGCAGGGAAGAACTGCAGGGTGCCATCGAAGAATTACTGAATAAATAACAAAGCAGCAGGAGAGGAGACAGCGTCATGGTACAGTTATATCTGATCACAGGTTTTTTGGGTGCGGGAAAAACAACATTTCTCAAAAACCTGATCCGGATGCTGTCTTCTCAACGTTTGCGTGTCATCGTAAACGAGTTCGGCAAAGAGGGCATAGACGGGCAGCTCCTGAGTGAACTGGGGGTTGTACTCGATGAAATCAACAACGGATCCATTTTCTGCTCCTGCCGGCTGGACAAGTTTGAGGAAGTGCTGGAAACGGCCCTTCAAAGTCCGCCTGAGATCATTCTTGTTGAGGCGTCAGGACTTTCCGATCCGACGAATATTCGTAAAATTCTATCGACGAACCCCAGGTTTTCCGGCATTGACTTTCGGGGCAGTATTTGTCTTGTCGATGCGATCAGCTTTCATAAAGTTTTTTATACAGCCCGTGTTTGTAAAAGACAGCTGAGTATCAGCGACATGGTCTTAATTAACAAGACAGACATAGTTTCCACTGAACAGACAAATGCAGTGGAACAGCAGATAATGGATCATTATCCAAATCTTGTGATACACCGCACCAGCTTCGGCGCTATCAAGCCAGAATGGCTTGCGCAGCTGAATTCACCTCCTCGTGAGGCGGACGAACTGATTCAGCCTCGGGATATTACTCTGCAAAAAGCCACAATCCATATCAGGGAAAGCATGAGTCTTTACCAACTGGAGCAATTTATCCGTATGTTCATTGAAGACACGTATAGGATAAAGGGTTTCGTGTGTCTCGACAACAAGACGTGGCTTGTGGACTGCGTTGGATCTCTTATAAATATCACACCTTATTCAGTAACGGACAAGAAAAAATGCAATAGAATCACCGCGCTTGCGGGTCAGGGTATGTCCCTCAAAAAGAGCATTGCCAAAGCTGTCATATGGTATCCCGATTATATTACTGATGTAGAATAAGTCATCTGTCATTCCCATGAAAAACCTAAGACCTTTTCGACAAATATTCTGGCAATATCTGCATCGAACTGCGTATTTGCACACTTCATAATCTCTTCAACAGCTTCTTCGACGCTAAGGCCTTTTCTATAGGTTCGGTCACAGGTCATTGCATCATATGCGTCTGCAATACCGATTATTCTTGATTTCAGAGAAATCTGTTCGCCTTTAAGACCTTTTGGATAACCTCCTCCGTCCCAGCGTTCATGATGGGAAAGAACATATTCCGCAATTTCTGAAAATTCATTTACCGAACTTAAAATACGATAACCTATTTCAGAATGCCTGCGGATTTCACTCCATTCAAGATCGGTCAGTTTTCCGGGTTTGTTAAGAATTTGTTCATCAATCCCAATTTTCCCGATATCGTGCATAAGACCTGCCAGCCGAATCTGATTGACATCGGACTTGTCAAAGTTCATCTTAACTGCAATAGCTTCACAAATTTCACTGACTCTTTTTGAATGCAGCATCTCCCGGTTATTTTTTTCATAAAGAGTATTCATAATCAGATCGATTGTTTTGCTTCGCATGCTCGAACTTTCATAGAGCTTGTTCTTGTACATATTGTCTTCTGCTGTACGGAAGACGTCATTAATATCCTGATTTTGGGCTCTTTTAACGGCATAACCGATTGAAATTGAAAGGATAATCTTATCTGCTTTTTCATTTGCAATGGCCTGGTTAATATTACTGATTCGTTTTTCTGCATCTTCCGAGCTGCACTCCGGAAGAATCAGCACAAATTCATCCCCGCCGATTCTTGCAGCTGTATCCCCGGGTCGGCACTGCGCGCTCAATATATTCGCGACTTTTACCAGAAGTATATCACCGGCACTGTGGCCGAAAGCATCATTTGTTAGTTTGAGGCCGTTGACGTCTACCATGACAAGTGTCAGCGGCAGTTGTCCGCTTATATCGTTACGAGATAGTTCTTCCTCGTAAAATCTTCGGTTTGCCAGACCTGTGAGTTGATCCCGGTAACTCAAAAAAAGGATCTCGGCCTCGGCCTTTTTTCTTTTTTCAATATTTCTGCTTACACCGACAACTTCAATATCTCCCGCGGAACTGAACCTGTATCTTGTAGATACCTCGACCCAAATAACATTCCCGTTTTTACATGGCTGCTGAATCTCATTAACATGGAATCCGGGATTTTCAGGGTAACTAAGAAAATCCTGCAGACCTTTTTTGATGTGTTTTTTTACCACGTCAATCATCTCGGGAATAATGGCATCATTCAAATTCTCATTTAATGCTTCTGCTACAGAGAGTCCCCTTAATTGTAAAATAGACGGACTGATATATGTGAACTTTTTCTTTGAAAGATTTAATACCCAGATGACATCAGACGCGTATTCCGTTATAAGACGGTACTTTTCCTCTGCGCTTATACGCTTTTGGATTTCCTCCATCTGTACTATATTTCTAATTGCCTGTGAAGACAGCATTTTTGCATTGAGGTACAAAAAGTTGCATATATTGGCAAATTGTTCTTTGGGCATTCTATATACTTTTTTTAACGCCTGTTCATAGGCATCAAAATCCGCACCTATTTCCTGGCAATACTTCATCATTTCGGTGATATCTGCCTTCTCATCAAGAACTTGTCCAATGAGCCAATTCGCAACATGATGATTGCCTACCATTATGCTGGTTCCGCCGTCAAGAAGTCCTCCGCTCAGGCACTTCTGCATTCGCGGTCCGTGAGGATCCGGACTTCCTAATACTGCATCTGATTTCATACAGTTAGACAAACCCTTTTCAGTTTTTCTTATTATCTGATTACATAAACAGGAAAAACCGCTTGGTGTGGTTATCGGTGTTCCGTCAATCTCTGTGATAATAGATGCAACCCCGGTTGCTTCGGAGAATGCATTCTGAATTTTCTGGACCTCGGCAATGTCGAAAAGCTGATAAAAACTATATTTACCCGGCTCATTACCATTATTGTTTTTATTCGATTCAGCGGAAGAAGTTGATTCGTCAAAAATATCCATATGTCTATTGACTCCTAACCGCAAGATTGGTTTATTATGCCATTTTTCAATACCTTAGTATTTTACACTGAAATATGTGGCGAAGGAATGTTTATTTTTTACAGTGTATGATGCGAAAAAATCCGGAAGAGATCGTATCGTCTTATAAGATTGTGATATATCCGATAGAAAAGAGTATAATAAAATCGACAAAGTTAATTATTCTTTACAATTGAGAATTGCGTTTTAAGGTAAGCGGCACAGAAGACAGAGGAGCTTTTATACGACATCCTGGTTTGACGGCTTTTTCCGAAACTGGCGTATCAGCAAACAATATGATGAAGCAGACGAAAGGAAAGAAGGGACTTGTATGTTTAAGAAAATTATTATCGCAACGGATTTATCCTCGGCCGCATTTGCAGTATTGAAAGATATAGGAAAGCTTAAGGCCTATGGGGCGGAGGAAATTCTTCTCCTTCAGTGCCTCGGCAGACGTGAGTCCGGCAGCTTTGCACTTACATACATCACGGAAGCTCTTGACAAAAATCTTCAGGAACAGCGCAGAATCCTTGAAGCACAGGGATTTAAAGTCGAGACCCGGGTAGTATTCGGAATCGCAAAAAAAGAAATCAGCCGGATAGCACAAGAAGAGGGTTACTCACTGATTGTTGCCGGCATTGAATCCAGCAGCCTGCTCAGCGAACCGCTGATGGGCGGGGCAGCTTTCGAAATTATTCATTACTGCCGTCATCCGATTCTTCTTGTCCGTCTCGAAGAAACAATAAAAGAAGGTATTTCCTCATTTACACCGGTTCGTGCCAATTATACGGAGCACATCCTGTTTCCGACAGATTTTTCGCTGACAGCAGAACAGGCATTTGCGGTCGTCCGGGAAATGGTAGCTGCCGGAACTAAAAAAGTTACCCTGATGCACGTACAGGAACAGAACCGCATCGATCCGTATCTTCTTGATCAGCTTATCTCTTTTAATGCGAAGGACGAAGTCCGTCTGCAGGAATTGAAAAAATCTCTGCAGGAGATAGGGGATGTAGAAGTAGATACAGTAATTACCTATGGCAATGCCTCGAGAGAAATCATTGATATAGCTGAATCCCGAAGTGTACAGCTGATTGTTATGGGAAGTCAGGGGCGAGGGTATGTTAAGGAATTATTTATTGGAAGTGTGAGCCATAATATTGCACGCCGTGCTCCGGCCTCTGTTCTGCTGATACCGGCCCTCAAAGCGTAAATTCATACCTTTCACGCATCACTTCAGACTGCGGAGAGGAGGAACCTGAATAACTTCAATCCCCATTTTGCGAAAACGGTCCAATATGCTTCTCGGCGCTTCCGTATCGGTTATGATCCGGTCTCCGGCACGAAGATTACCTGACACAAAGCTCTGCGTCTTGCCGATTTTTGAATGATCAGCCAGAATGATGCGTTCTGTCGCCCGTTTCAGCATTGTCTCGTTAATGGAAGCCTCCTGAAGGACGGATGTTGTCAGCCCCTGGTCGGGCGTTAAACCGGCGCATCCCAGGAAGCACTTTGAAGCGGTCACTCTCATCAGATTGTTCAGCGCAAAGTCGCCTACCATGGATTCTTTAGGTTCGCGCAGTTCCCCTCCGGTAAGCACGACAAGAATGTCGGAACTGCGTTCACACTGGATGGCCTTGGCATTATTGGTGATCACCGTAACATTTTTTGCAGTAATGTATTTGAGTATGAGGGTGGCGGTTGAACTTGTGTTAATGAAGATTGAATCACGGTCAGCGACGAGCTTTGCCGCTTCCTGGGCAATGGCGTGTTTATGGAGAACCAGTGTAGAACTAAACGAAGTACTTACCGGATTAAGCAGAGTAGCTCCGCCATAGTGACGCTCCAGCAAACGCTGCTGTTCAAGATACTCCAGGTCACGACGGATCGTGAGAGGAGAAGTGGACAGCTCATCAGCCAGAAAAGTCACTTTCACATGACCGTATTGACCAAGTATATTAAGAATTCTCTGCCTTCGGGTTTCGATGAATGACGCTGCCTGTTTCAAATTAATCACCTTCCTAAACGAATCTTATTATGAATATATGAACGAAGTTAATGATCTAAATGATTGAGTCATTATTCAAATTGTAGTCCTTAAATCGTAAAACCGCAATATTCCCGTGATTTTTCGGGAATATTTTTTAATTACATTCGATTAATTGAACACAATGTTCATAAAAATAAGATAAATGTGCAAATATAACAAAAAATACATGCCGAATTTGTGCTCATTATCAATTGCGAACAAAAATGAATGTAGATAATATGTGGATAAAGTAAGAACACAAGAAATATATGAACGTTTTGAACATTCATATCACAGTATCCGCCGGTCATGCATTTGCTGACTACTCTCTGGGCAGGAAGGGAGAAGATATGTTACTCAAAGACATTATTGAGAAAAACCACTACGCGTTCCACGATCGTGCCGTTTCCTGGGAGGACGCGATCCGCTTAAGCTGCGGACCGCTTGAACAGGATGGTACGGTGGATCAAACCTATGCGGACGAGATTATCGCCTGTGTCAGGAAGCACGGTCCGTACATTGTTATCGTACCTGGTCTGGCTATGCCTCATTCAACGGAGAATGCGGTTGGTGTTCATGGAACTGATATCGGATTCATGAAACTGGCTGAACCTATTTCGTTTGAAGAAGGAAATCCGGCCAAGGATGCCAGCGTATTCTTCACATTAGCATCGATCGACAGCGACGCGCATCTGGAGAATATGCAGCGCCTGTATACGGTACTGACGAATGAGGAAGTGCTTGCTGAACTGCAGAATGTCAAAGGCCCGGAAGATTTGATCCGTCTCGATGCAATCTGTGAAGCCGCGCAAGCTTAGGGGGATGTTTTTTTCCGGAAACAGGGAAATAGGAAACCCGGATTCATGAAGTAAAATTGGAGGATAGTATGAATATTGCGGATATCTTATTGAAAATTTGGACATTTTTCGTTAATAACTTTCTTACTCAGCCAGCATATTTTATTGGCTTAATCGTTGTTATTGGTTATATACTGCTTCGCAAGCCCTGGTACGATGTGCTTGCAGGTTTCATCAAGGCAGTTGTCGGATACATGATCTTGATTGTCGGTTCCGGCGGCCTCGTTGGCAATTTCCGTCCTATCCTTGTTGGTCTCAAAGACAGATTCAACCTCGATGCTATGGTAATTGACCCATACTTCGGCCAGAACGCCGTAACCGCCGGTCTTGAACCGGTGTTCGGACGTGCATTTACCGGGGTAATGATCCTTCTTCTGATCGCTTTCATCTTCAATATTGCTCTGGTTGCCTTAAGAAAATTTACGAAAATGAGATCTATTTTTACAACGGGTCATGTTCAGATTCAACAGGCATC
>DIEQ01000011.1:44066-47793 GCA_002418705.1 Mageeibacillus sp. UBA5770
ATGGGTCTCATTCTTGGACTGTACTGGGCAGTTGGAACCAACCTCACCGTTAAAATTACTCAGGACCTGACAGACGGTGCAGGCTTTGCCATTGCTCACCAGCAGATGTTCGGTCTGGCTCTCTTTACAAACCTCGCTGAAAGAATGAATAAGGGCAAAAATCAATCCAAAAAGCTTGAAGATATCAAACTGCCCGGCTTCCTGAAAATTTTCAACGAGAACATTGTTGCAACATCGATCCTCATGACACTCTTCTTCGGAGTTATCCTCCTTATTCTCGGCAAACCTTACCTTGTCGAAAAGGAATTCATGAAGGAAACACAGACTTTCGGATTCTACATCATGACTACCAGCTTCAATTTCGCTGTTTACCTCAGCATCCTGCAGCTTGGTGTACGTACATTCGTTACAGAACTTACCCATTCCTTCCAGGGTATTTCCCACAAGCTGCTCAAGGGCGCCGTTCCCGGTGTTGACTGCGCAGTATCATACGGCTTCGGATCTCCGAACGCTGTAACAATGGGATTCCTCTTTGGCGCACTCGGTCAGTTCCTGGCTATCGCAGCACTTATCGTGCTGAAGAGCCCGGTTCTTGTAATCGCCGGATTCGTACCTGTATTCTTTGACAATGCTACAATCGGTGTCTATGCCAATAATAAGGGCGGTATCCGTGCTGCCATGCTCTTCCCCTTCATTTCCGGTCTCTGCCAGGTCTTCGGATCTGCATTTATCGCAAGCTTCGTTGGAATGGCCGCATATGGCGGATACCTTGGAATGTGGGACTGGGCCGTTGTATGGCCGGTATTCACAATCGCAATGAAGTACTTAAGCTATGTCGGAGTTGCACTTATCGTTATCTTCCTGGTTGCAATTCCTCAGCTTCAGTATCGTGCCAACAAAAAGACATACTTCCTGGAGACAGAAGACTGGGACGCCTGCAAAGCGATCCGTGCTGAAGAGGCTGCTGCAAAGCAAGCCGCAAAAGCAGCTAAATAACACCCCTCGATCTGGCTGTCTTGCCGCTGCCGGAGTACTGATGTGGCGTAGGTTTAACCTGCGCCACATTGGTACATAATGACTGACTGTAAAACACGCGGGTGGTACTTACCACTCAATACGGAAAGGAAATGTATATGATTAAAATACTTGTAGCCTGTGCCAATGGAGCCGGAACCAGCCTTATGATGAAAATGTCCGTTGAGCGCGCAACCAAAGAACTTGGTATTCCGGTTATGGAAATTCACCATTGCTCTCTTTCTGAAGGTGTAAGTTCAGCATCAAATTATGATATCGTATTTGCACCTCTGAATTTCATTAATATGTACGATGATGCTGTAAAAAGAGGCGTCACTGTTATCGGCCTCCGCAATGTTTTGAGTGACAAAGAAGTTAAGGAAAAGTTAATTGCTATCGGTGCCGTTGAGAAATACAAGCGCTGAATCTAATAGAAACAGGCGCGCCGGCTTCGTCCTGCTGTTATTTGCACGGGCGGCGCGCCGCGCTTGACGGGACTTGAAACGACTTATTTACACAATTGAAAATTGAACATTACCCGGGACAATTGTATTCAATTGCCTCAGTTATCTGCAGTCTGTCCCTATGTGTAACCGGCTCGTATTTTAGATCAGATTTTGTTACCTATGGGCAGTCATGAGCATTGCAACGGGTATGCGCTGTCATCACGGAAATAATCCGAAATGCTGTAACGGCAATAGATGACATGCATGTATTACCTGCGCTAACAAGCGTATCTCCTGCGCCGACAAAAAGTCGCGCGGAAAGGCAGTGATAAAATGGAGACCATTCAAGTTAATAAGACTTTTTCCCGTGGATTTGCTCTGGCCCCTGCTTTTGTCGTACAAAACAGCAAGGTCTCAGTTGCAACATATACGGTAACCGGTGAAGAATCCATTCAGCGCGAACAGGCACGTTTCAACATGGCGGTTGATCAGGTTTCAACCAATCTTGAAGAGCTTGCCGCCGCCAATGAGATTTTTGCAGCGCATCTCTCGCTGGTTAATGACTTCATGCTGCGTGATGGAGTTTTCGGACGAATACAGGATTCGCAGCAAAATGCCGAAGCAGCACTTCAGGACACCATTACGGAAATCCGGGCAATCTTCGAACAAATGGAAGACGAGTATATGAGAGAGCGTGCTGCTGATATCTCAGATGTAGGCAACAGGCTTCTTGCGTCACTGCAAGGGCGCTCTATCAACCGCTTTGACGGTATGAACAAACCTTCCGTGATCATTGCCGAAGATCTGGCTCCGTCTGATACAGCTAATCTGTCCCTCGACCTGGTCAAAGGCTTCATTACTGAAAAGGGCGGCATTACCTCGCATGTCAGTATCATGGCACGCAGCCTGGGCATACCGGCCCTTGTCGGTGTAAGCGGTATCCTGGCAGCTGTGAAGCCTGATATGATAATCGCCATGAATGCGCAGTCCGGTCAGATCATACTTGATCCTGATGAAGAGACACAGGCCGTATTTGCTGAAAAGCAGAAGGCATTTGAGATCCGGATGAAACAGCTTGAAGAAAGCAGCATTTTGCCGGCTGTAACGACTGACGGCCACAAGGTAAAAGTCTTTGCAAATGTCGGAAGCGTACAGGATATCAGAAACGCCCTTCCATATCATGTTAACGGCATCGGATTATTCCGCAGCGAATTCCTTTTTATGGAAAACACTCACTTTCCAACGGAAGAGGAGCAGTTTGCGACATATAAGGATGCAATATTGACATTGGGTCATGAGACCATTGTCCGTACCCTGGATATCGGCGGTGACAAGGGACTTAGCTATTTCGAATTTCCAGCCGAGGAAAATCCGTTCCTGGGTTATCGTGCTATCCGTCTTTGCCTCGATCGCACGGATGTCTTTAAAACTCAGATTCGTGCGCTCCTGCGTGCGAGCCAGTTCGGACCTCTGCGCATCATGATTCCTATGATTATTTCGGTAGAAGAACTGGAAGCGGCTAAAGATCTGATACAGGCCTGCAAAGATGAGCTCACATCGGAAGGTGTGGCATTCAACGCAGATATACCGGTAGGAATTATGATTGAAACGCCTGCTGCCGTTATCATGGCTCCCGATCTTGCATCCCGCTGCGATTTTTTCAGTATTGGTACAAACGATCTTACCCAGTATGTGCTGGCGGTAGACCGCGGCAACCAGCGGATCAGTCACTTGTATGACAGCTGTAACCCTGCTGTTCTTCGTGCTGTTAAGCAAGTAATTGATGCCGGTCATGCAGCCGGTATTGAAGTTGGCATGTGCGGTGAGTTCGCCAGCGACCTGGCTGTTACCGAACTTCTGCTTGGCCTGGGTCTTGATGAATTCAGCATGGCTGCAGGTGAAACACCTATTGTAAAAGAGAAGATCCGTACGCTGAACTTTTCTGAAGCACAGAAGAAGACACATAAGGTTATCAGCGCGGCGACCACAAAGGATGTTCATGCCATCCTGGAAGCCACAATGGCCTGACGTAATATCGGAGGAAATATCATGACCGTCTATCAGTTAGGGCTCTATGAGAAAGCGATGCCATCCGACTTAAGCTGGACAGAGAAGCTGGAAATGGCCCGAAAGGGAGGCTTTGACCATCTGGAGATCAGCATTGATGAGACAGACGCAAAGCTGGCCCGCCTTCACTGGACAGATGAGCAGCGGGCCGAACTGTCTGCCGCGATTCGCTCTGCCGGAGTTCCGATCCGAAGCATGTG
>DIEQ01000048.1 GCA_002418705.1 Mageeibacillus sp. UBA5770
CGCTTGACAGCGGCCGGAATTGGATCCGGATAAACCGGAGTCACATTATATTTCTTAAGTCCTTCACGCTTCTCCTGTTTCTCATTCGGGAAAGTGTAGGCACTGGGATTCTTTGCAATCTCGATTGCCTCTGCACTGGGGAAAACACAGTCACAGAAAAGGCATTCGCAAAGCTCTTCTCTGTCATTCAACATAATTAATGAACCGCAGTTCTTACATATACCCTGTTTAGACGCCATTTTTGAACCATCCTTTATAAAAAATCCGAAGATGCGAAAAAGACATGTCCACAACTACGGCAGGCTAATTATAAGCGTTCCCGGCCCGAAGCGCAAATAGAAAATGAATATCGCGCAAAAATCCCGATTCATGATATAGTTTATTCATGATTGAAAACGAAAAACACGAGAAATTCATGAAATCCGCATTAGATCTTGCGCAAAAGGCCCGCCTGCTTGAGGAGTCGCCTGTCGGCTGCGTCATTGTTTACGACGGCAAAATTATCGCCCGGGGCTACAACCTCCGCCAGAGCCGTCAGGATGTTACCCTCCATGCAGAGATGGCTGCAATCAGGAAGGCCTGCCGCAGGCTGGGTTCATGGCGGCTTGAGGACTGCGATCTTTATGTCACACTCGAGCCATGCTATATGTGTTCGGGAGCTATCATCCAGGCTCGAATCCGCCATGTTTATTTTGGTGCAGCAGATCCCAAGGCCGGTGCCGTCATTTCAAAAAACCACCTTTTCGATTTGGATCACAACCATCATGTGGAATATACCGGCGGCATCCTCGAAGAGCCCTGCAGTAAAATACTCACTGAATTTTTCCGGGAGCTCCGATCAAAAAAGAAATCCCGTCCGGAATCAGCCATATAAACCGTTCCTTAACGCACAGGCCGCTGGCCGCTTCAATCGCCTTCGAATAATAATCAAGCTGAACGGCATACCGCTCCTGCAGTATGCGCTCCTTATCGGACTTTGTTCCGCTTATTTTATCTGATTTATAGTCAATCAGCACTGCACTGCCATCTTCGATAAACCAGCAGTCAATCATACCCTGAATCAGGGAAACATCCGACTCGCCGACAGGCATCGTAATCGAGAAAGGAATCTCCCTGAAGGGGCCCCTTCCCTTCTCACGTTCTGCCGCTGCCATACGGCTGCACAGCGGTGAGGCGGCAAATTCACCTATCGATTTATAATATGGCAGAATATGAGGCAGATGTTTAGCTCTGATCATATTATGTGACACAAGGCTTTCAACGGCTTTTTTGACGCCTTCCTGCCCGGGATCGCCGATAAGCCCTGCAAAATCAATATATTGAAAAACACTGTGCAGCAAAGTTCCTTTTTCAGCTGCAGAAAGAGCTTCCTGTTCAGCCGGCATCATGTTGATCGGTTTCACAACCAGGTTAACGGGGCGGCTTGCAGCTGCAGCAGCTGTGTGAAGGGGAACGGATTTTTCATCCTCATCTTCAGTTCGCCGATAGTCATTTACACGTCTTTTCAGTTCGCTGACTGTCATTTTGGCGGGAATCCCCGTCATGGCATGAAATGGATATTCTCCCGCATACTGCAGCGCGAACAGCTTTTCATCCTCATCAGAAAGGATACCCTCACATGTCTGCTCAGCTTCGGGTAAGTTCGATGCAGCCTCATCCGGCGTCTCCATATTCTGGTCACTGTTCTGACTTCTTCTGAGTACATCGAATGATAGAACCGACAAGCTTATATCCTGTGTCCGCTGTTCTTTTACAGCCGGGGAAACTGATCCTTCATAATCTTCTCCGTCAGCAAGCAGCACATTCATCTGAAGGGCCGGATTCCTGGCAAAACTTAACAGACACCAGTCCAGATAAGAATTTGCTTTATGAACCAGCCAGGCAGGCAGGATTTCAGTCTCCTGCTGGCGGGCATAGCGTATGAGCGATGCACTTTTACCGATACTCCCGTCCTTTATACGCGAAACGCAGCCGACAAGGAACAGCCTGTCCCTGGCACGGGTTATCGCAACATAGAAAACCCTCATATGCTCAGCAAGGCCTGCCCGCTGTTCTTCTGTTTCCATGGCAAGCTTGTAATGCGTCGGATACCAGTAACCTTCGTCCGGACGAATATAATCGATGCCGATTCCAAGTTTTTCAGACAACAGTACACGAGTCCCCTTATTCCCGGACGGAAATTTCCGATCCAGGCCGGCAACAAAAACATACCTGAATTCAAGTCCCTTGCTGCGGTGAATACTCATACAGTGAACAACATCGCTGTCCTCGGATGCCATATCAAATTCAGCTGGATTCTCTTTCTTTTTTCGGATGTCTTCAATATAAGTTACGAAGCGGTACAGCCCGCCATTTTGTCCTCTTTCATATGTGTTTGCCCAATTTCGAAAAGTCTCTAAGGCCTGGATTCTGGCCGCTCCGTCACGAAGGGAGCTAACCTGTTCCCTAAATCCCGTCTCCACATATATCTGTTCGATCAGCTCCGATACACGAAGGTACATCGAACGGCTGCGCAGCGAGTCTATCCAGTCACAGAAATTCCCGACTTTTTCAAAAAGATCGGGATCTGTTCCGGATTCGCGATAATAAATAACCTTTTCATGATAGTATTCGGCATCGAGCTTCGCTTCTTTGGCACAAAGAGAAATCTCCAGTATCTCCTGTGCTGTAAATCCAGTCTGCGGAAAAGAAGCCCTCATGACAGCGGCAAGCGGGATATCCTGACGAAAATTATCAAGCACCTTCATCAGATTCTCCATCAGAAGAAGCTCACGGTTAGACAGAAATTCAGATTCCGCTCCGCCTTCGGCAGGAATGCCATAACGGTTCAGCTGTTCACAAAAAAGATTGACTTCGCCGTTTGTCCGTGTCAGAACAGCAATATCTCGCCATTCTACATCACCTGAAGCTCGAAATTCCCGGATTTTTGCGATGACTGCAAGAGCTTCTTTCTCACTTCTGACAAGATCAGCCGTGTCCTCATCTTCTTCGTCAGCCGGGAGAGAGCCGTCTTCACCTGCTTCACCTTCTCCTGCAGAATCGTCCGCCTGCGTTGTCAAATCGACAAGGATAAGCTCCGCAGACGGCAGTTTGTCTTTTTCGGGATCATCCTTTAATTCCGCGAAAAGCTTCTGCGAATCATCATAATCAATTTCTCCCGACGGGGCAGACAGTATCTGTGCAAAAACATCATTCACCAGTGCAAGTATTCCGGGAAGGCTTCGGAAATTACTGTTCAATTCAAGCAGAGTGCCATTGGCAGAATCCTTATAGTTCTCCATCCTGTCAAGAAAAAGCTGCGGACGTGCATGACGGAACCGGTAGATACTTTGTTTGACATCACCGACAACAAAGCAATTATCCTTAGAAAAACAGGCAACGATGGCATCCTGGATCCGGCTGTTATCCTGATATTCGTCAATATATATCTCGGAAAAAGTATCCGTATAGTATTTTTTCGCATCCTGCTTTTTAAGAAGCAAAAGTGCCAGATGTTCATAATCCGAAAAATCAATTCCGTTCTCCGCGCGTTTTTTCCGGGAATAGCGGTCATCGATCAGGAGCAGGACTTCATAAAGGCGTGCTGCAATCGGAACCATGTAAAGCAGTTCCTGCTGCAGCTCATCTTTTTTTCTGGCAAACAGGTATCGGGCGGGCGTTTTGAATGAATTGGCATCTGAAACGGGCGTGCACTTACCCGTAAGATAATAAAGGATTTCCTTAACGGAAAAATAGAGCCGGAAGAATTCCGACCTCTGGATGTTATCGTCGCTCCTGGATGCAGACGAGCCCTTTCCTTCGGGAAGCTGTTTTCCAAACTCGACACACCGGTCCCATGTCAGGGTCCCGGAAGTACGCTCAGACATAATCTCTGAGACAACACGCAGCTGCGCGGCATAATAATCCTGATATTCCTTGTTTTTCGTCTGATTTTTTACAAAATTCACATCAGGAAGCAGACGCCGCAGGGCTGCGACATCCGGTTCAGCCAGAGACAGCGCCGTAAAGAAATCTCCAAGCAGCGTCTGGGCACTTCCCGTATTTTCGAAATCCGCTGCTGCAGACATCATTTCAGAAAGCTTTTCTGTTATCCAGTCTTCATATTCCGGCATACTTCTCAGATAGGAATGAAATGACAGGATCGTGTCCCGCAAGGGCTGGTCGTTCCGCGCACTGCCGAGGGACGCAGCCAGGCGGTCGAAATCGGCAAACCATTGTTCGCGGGTTATCTGTTCATCAAGCAAAGTAAACGGAACAATTTCGGTACCGTCTTTCTTTCGTACGGTCAAAACTGCTTCAAGGCGTTCTTTGCAGTCATCCTGCATTGTATTGTATGAGAGCTCATACAAGGCAGAGAGCACATCATCCATAGCCTCCTGATAGAGCAGGGATACTCTGGTCGGGTCCAGTGTGGAAAAACCGGGCTCAATGATGATCTCGCCTTTCGGAGTCCGTGCGTCATACCCGAAATTACTGATAACATCCAGGCAGAAAGAGTGAATCGTGGAAATATGAGCCATGGGCAGATAGGAAATCTGCTCGGAAATCCGTCTGCCCAGATCGATATCATCTGTATCTTCGAGAGCCTTCATCAGAAGGGCCTCTATCTTGCTGCGCATATTTGAAGCAGCTGCATTTGTAAATGTCATCACGAGGATATGGCGAAGGTCAAGCTTTCCCGAAAGGATGCGCGAGGCGATTCGCTCCGTCATAACGCTTGTCTTGCCCGAACCGGCGGCGGCGCTGACCAGGAGGTTGCCGACATCTGCCTCGACGACCTGGGTTTGCTGTGGCGTAAGCTTCATGCGTCATCACCTTCCTTTTGTCCAATGGCTTCCCTTATACTCTCAGTAAAAACTTCCCTGGAATTTGCTTTTTTCCCGTCGGAGGAATCTTTGGGCAGAAGATCCTTAAGCCGCATACAGGGCGGACTTGTCGGGTCAATTCCGCATACAGATATAAAATCACAATACCGGCAGGCAGGTGTGCTCCCCTTCCCGGGAAGAAGCCTCGGTGCTGCAGAAAATACCCCTGAAAAAAGGGCGCGGCAATGGTCGTCGATTTTTTTAATGGCGTATTTCCCCGAAAGCCTCAGTTCGTCATTTTCGAGATTCAATCTGCGCAGGGAATACGTCTTTCCAATTTTGCGTGAAAGAGAATCGTCATCCGGTTTTCCGGACAGCTCCTTAATGGGTATCATCGGTGATGTCAGATGGAAATATCCTGCATCCTGTGGTTCCCAATCCGGATTCTCAAGGGCATACGCATGCAGATATGCCGGGAGCTGGACAGAGAGCCCGTAATACAGCGACGGATAATTCACATTTTTATCGCCGCTTTTGTAATCGATAATACGGAATTGTTTTAACGCAGGGTTCAAATCGACCCGGTCAATCGTACCGCGAAAATAAATCGAACGTCCCGTCGGCAGATCTATCCGTACAGGATTCGTCCCATCCGAACCGAATTGCCATTCCATCTGATCCGGCTCGAATGCACCCGGCGAAATATCCTTAAAAATGGCGCGAAGCGAATGCGCAGCCATGCGGATAATCCGGTTTCCGTCACTGGCCAGAAACGCCGGGTCACGCGTTATCAGTTCAGGTGATTCCAGGGCGACCGTTTTGAGCAGTTCACCCGACCACTTTGTATAATCCCTGTGCAGATATTTCAGATAAATCTGTTGTTTCTCCTCCGGTGATGCCGCAGTATGGGCTTCGTTACGATAGGCCAGCATGGATTTTTCGAACATGCTGTGCAGAAGTGTTCCGACGACATTGGATGCCGACTCATACATTTTTCTTTCCTGAAGGCGCATCACATACCGCCCGAAATGCTGGAACGGGCACGCTGCATAGACTTCGATCTGAGACACACTCATCCGCTCAGTCATACCATAGCGCCGTTCAAGCTGATCCGCAGGGATACTGACAGCAAACTTATCAGAAGGTCCAGTCTGCCTGCGTGCGAGTTCGGGGAATCTGCATAGCACCTTCTGAAGGTTTTTCTGTTCTTCCTCTGATCTGCCGCCGGACAGCTCAGACCAGATATATCTTTGAAGAGCATTTTTTGAAAAAAGACGCGGATCATGAGGCGAAAGAGGCGGATTCTTAAGGGTCTGAACAGCAGGAAAAATAGTCCTGGCCATTCCGAAGACAGCTGACGGTTCTCCGGTCAGCGGGCAAGACAGATATATTTTTTCTTCAGGGCAGTCCAAAAGCGAATACGCTGTAAAATGATCAGCATACACCTGATCCCTCGCCCTGCTTGGAAATGGAACGGCAAGCTGTTCCGCGAGGAGCTCGCGTTCATAACCGCGGAGATAACCTTCTTTGACCGTCTTGAAGGGGAACAGGCTTCGTTCGGCGCCGACCAGAAAAAGTGCACGGCAGGATCTCTGATATCCTCTTCTCGTGTCGGATATCTGTATCTGATCTACATAAGACGGAATTGCCCCGGAAAAAGTCGCTTCCATTCCGGCTGACAGTATGCTCCTGAAGTTTAGGAGCGACATCTCTGTCTCTCCGACAGGTCCCTGCAGTTTTTGGAGCAGCTCTACGAGTTCATTAAAAGATGCCGCGAGGGCAAGAGCCGCATCCTGGTCTTTTGCATCAATCCATTCCTTTGAAAGTGCTTCTACCTGGCCCGAAATGCCGGGTAAGAAACCGTCTGCCCCCTCCCCTCCGTATGAATTCAGAAAAGAGAGCAATTGTGCTGCTTTTTGGGCACAGGACTTAGCTTTGCCCAGTTTTTCCAGAAATTCCCTGATCGGCAAAAGAACGCGCATGACAAGATGCTGCATTTCGCCGGAAGGATCACTGACACTATCATAATTAGCCGGCGAAAAGATCCGGTATCCCTTGAACAGGCCGTGCTCGAGGCAATAATTCTCCAGGCGGTCTGCATCATCTGCGGTAATGTGGCACATTCCTGATTTGAGGCACGTCATTAGCGGGCGAAATGACCAACCGACCACACCCAGGTCAAGAATGGAAAGAACAAAACGAATGAGTACCGTACCGGACAGCTGCCTTCGCTTATCAAGGAAAGGGTCAAGTCCGTACTCAGCGAAAACAGCATGCAGATTGGATTCGTACGCCGACTGATTACAGAGCACGACACTGATTTCGTTATATCGGTATCCTTCCGTAAGGACAAGCCGGCGGATCTCACCTGCAACATAGTGCAGCTCATCCATACTATTTTTGAGCAGCAGCAGATGCACGGAAGATGTATCCCCATGATACTCGGGCAGTCTGCGGCTGGCATAGGCATCAGCCAGACAGGAAAGTGCCGTATTAGCTTTGGTATTCGAATGGATTTCCTGCAAAGTCCTTTCCGGGAAGCGGTCAATCAGGTTCCAGAGTGTCTGGCGGCCAAAGTAAAAAACAGCTGAACCATCTGAAATCAGGCTCTTTTTCAGGGGTACACAATCGGCACACACGGAAATGGTAATTTTTTCACAGATCGAAACAAGCCGGTCTATGACTTCACCTTCCTGCGGTGTAAAGTCACGTATCTGGCCGAAACCGAGGATCCAGACAGAGGTATCCCTTAGATAATCCAGCCGGTTCAGGGGCCACACACCCGAATCCCCGTCATTTTGCAGGATTTTGTCGAGCGTACCGGTAAGCCGGTGAATCTCATCACCCTGTCCGCAGTATCCATGCTCGCGTACCCTGACCGACAGGTGCTCCATCAGAAGGGCAAAATCAGTCATTTTTGCATAAAAAGAAGGGTCCAGTGATGCTTCATCGAGTTCCCTGATTTTTTCGGGGGTAATGCGGTATCTTGGAAAATCTCCCAGCACATTCTGTATTTCAGGAATGAAGCCAATCCTGTCCGCAAGAGCGGACAGGACCTTGAATTCCGATTTTTTCTCGCGAAGAATCCTGTGAATCAGCATCGTTTCCGTGGCGTCATCAAGATATTCTTCCGGAAATCCGCCCACTTCGGAGAGAATGCGGTGTGCAAAGCGCTGAAAGCTGACGACATCAACAAGCATAAGGGCATTCCCACCGGCCTCAGGTATGCCCGCCGCGTCAGCACTGAGACGTCTTCTGACCTCCAGATAGCGCCGCTCCATATCAGCTTTGGTCTGTTCGGGAACAATCAGGAAAGCCCTTTTACCGGGCCACTGTATTGCTTCGGAGCATATTTCCTCCAGACAGGCGTCCAGAAGTTCGCCGGCGTGTTCACCGTGAAGAATTCTAAGTCCCATAGAAAGCACCTCCTCAGAGGGTATCCAGATTTTGACCGTTAGCCGACTTCATTGTCGCCTGCGCCTTCGTAAGCAAATCATGAATCGCATTAAGTTCCTGCGGGCGTTTAATTTTAAGTGTTGTTGTCTTAACCATCTCGCCTTCAGAAAATACAAAAAAGCGGACGCCTTTATAATGCGGCATCTCATGGTTGATTGCCTTGATATGACCGTGAAAATATGCATTCAGAGACTTGTCGCCCGGGGTCTTTTCCGGTACGGGCAGATGTTTGCCGACTTCCTGTCGATCTATGAGGATTTTGGCACAAATGTCGATGGCATCGCGATCAGACGCCTCACCCCAGACAAAAGATTCTCGAACACCCGGTATCAGGTTGATAAGTGATTCTATTTCTTCCGGAAATACCTTCTTACCGTTCGTAAGTACGATCATTGATTTGACGCGGCCTGTGATATGTATGCAGCCGCTGCGGTCGAGATATCCCATGTCGCCTGTTCGAAACCAGCCGTCCGGCGTCAGGACTTCATCCGTCGCTTCCTGATTTTCAAAGTATCCGTGCATGACACAGTCGCTCTTCGTCATGATTTCACCGACTGCCCCGGGCTTTACATCGTCCGTATCGATTGCAGCAGTGATTCCTCTCATGGGAACACCGACGCTTCCATATACATTCTGTTCCGGCGTCGTCGTACTTATAACCGGCGAAGTCTCAGTCAGCCCGTATCCCATGAGAAAATCAACACCGAAATCATTAAAATCGCGGATGATTGTCTTATCAATTGCAGCACCGCCAATAACAACGAGTCGGAGGTGTCCTCCGAGCTTGCCAAGAACATCAGCAAATAAGATGCGTCTTACATCAAGGCGCATATGTTTAAGAAAACGCGTCACAGGGACAGCCACGGAAATCAGATTTCCTTTGCCGGACTCCTGTATTCCATCCATAATTTTACGATGGACATTCTCAAAAAGAAGCGGCACTGAAAGAACAATTTCAACATGCCATTCCTGAATATTCTTTACCAGATAGCGGAGGCCGTCTGAAAAACACAGTGCACAGCCGCGCGAGAGAAGGAAAAAGTCACATGTGTTTTCCAGGGTATGATGAAGAGGCAGGATTGAAAATGCACGTTCGCCCGGTTCTACACGAAGTGTTGACGAAATTGAGTGTATATTAGAACATATATTCTTATGAGATAGCATGACGCCTTTACTGTTTGCTGTGGTACCTGAAGTAAAAAGCAGGATTCGTATGGCATCCGGGTCGATCGGAACATCAGGAAAACGTCTGTCTTCAGCAGCCATAAGCTCTTTCCCTGACTTAATGAGCACGGAAAAATCGATAAAGCGGGGATCATCCGGAAGACCATCCTTCACAAGATCCTGATCCATACAGAAAAAATACCGGACCTGAAGACCTTCCTCTTCCTGTCTTGACGCAATGGATACCATCATATCGTGGTGCTTGGGGTGATAGAAAACAGCAGTCACTTTTCCCCTGCGAAGAAGGTTAATGACTTCGACTTCCGGAAGCAGACGGTCGAGCGGAACACCTACGCCGACACCGCCGACGACTGCGGAATACGAAACAACCCACTCATATGCATTTTCACCTACCACAGATATATGGCTGCCTGAGAGGCCCATATCGATAAGAGCTGATCCGATATATTCCACATCATCCGCAAAATCCTTGAATGTCTTATGGATCTCAGCGAGATTCGGTTTCTTTCTAAAAATAAAAGCATCCTTTTCAGCATATCTGGTGCGGGTATCCAGCACCAGATCACGAAGATTCTCATAACGTACTGCTTCCCGTCTACTTTTACCTGTTACGACCTGCATAAATTACCCCCCAAAGCGGTTTGCTGATTCCGGCATAAAATGGCTTTTATAGAAAAGATACTTAATGCGGAAAAAACGCCGCAGCTCTTTTCGATGATATCACGTATACCGCAAAGCGTCTATTAAAAAAGTAGCTTGGTTTGATCTTCAAAGCATTTCAAAAAAAGAGGATTTGACATTCCTTCTCCACTGGTCTAGCATGAGGAGTGCAGATAAAAGAAAATCATTTCGTATCTGCCTTTTCATTATTTTCATGGAGGATATACATAACGTGAGTCCATCAGCTGAAATATTAAAAACGAAATCCCAGGAATCGTCCGAACAAGATAAATATCCGGTAAAGCGCGGTTTTATCGGCAATTTTTTCAATGCTGCAGGAGAGCTTGCGTCATTGATTTTTTTGCGTTTTTCCGCCGAGGGCAAAGAAAATATTCCCAAAGAAATTCCTTACGTCATAGCAGCCAATCATCAGACCTATGTTGACGGAATGTGGCTGGCGCATTTCCTGCCCCGGAAGCACTTCAAGACCATGTGCTGCCTGGCTGCTTCCGATCTTGAGACTGATCATGGTGCATTAGGCCGCATAATCATGCGCGTAGGCCAGGGCATTGCCGTGGACCGCTACGGAAGCCCTGTCAGGGGATTAATCAAGGCTAAAAAAGAAGTCGAAAAGGGACATATCATGCTGGTTCATCCTGAAGGCACACGAACAAGCGACGGCAAAGTTGCCGAGCTTAAGGATGGCGCCGCATATATGGCTGTCAAGGCGAATGTTCCACTGCTTCCGGTATTCATCGAAGGCGGGTATGACGTCTTTAACAGACATATGAAAAAGCCGCAGACATGGGATCATACAAATCACAGAAGGAAGAAAGTCGTTGTTCATTACGGCAAGCCGTTTATGCCTGCCGACTTCGGAAAAGACGCCCACCAGCTGACAACAGCAATTACAGAGTGGATGCTTCAGATGGAGAAAAAGGCTATGGAAACGGCTGAAGGTACAACCTCAAACCGGACCTGATGCCCCCAGAAGTCTTCCCCGTCATAGTTGCCCTGGAGTTTAGAAGTCCCGTTCGCAGCATAGAGCACACCGCCGGTTACGCGGAATGCCCGAATGTTCGGATGGGGATTATGTGTCCCCGCCTTATATTTGGATACAAGAGGAAGAACTTTACGCAGGGGAAGGTCTTCAACAAGACATACGTCGAGAACGCCGTCATCAAGCTTCGCTTCCGGTGCCGGATGAAATCCGTTGCCGTAATATTGGCCGTTACAGATTCCAGCCAATGCATATGCTAATTCGCCCTCGGCCTCCCCGGCATTATCTGCCAGATCAAAATGATACTTCATTTTGAAATTCCAGCCGCGGATCAGACAGTACACGATCGCAATCGTGTACGCGTTTTTACGGATGAAGCGGGTATGCCTGGCTTTATTGATAATTTTCTTCGCAGTAGCCTGAACCATCGTATCGAGACCGAAGGAAGTAATATTAATACTGTAACGGCTGCATAACGGCAGCAGAGTCCCGTTTTCATCATAGCTTTCTACGCGGATCACATCCACCGGCTTTACTTCGTAACGGTCAATCCGGGAAATAAGCTGGTGTGGCCTGTCACAATATTCCTTCGGGAGAACTGAACGGGCGAAATCATTCCCTGTTCCCATGGGAAGCACCGCCATAGGCGTCTTTTTGAAAACAAGTGCATTAGCGACTTCGTGAACGGTACCGTCGCCTCCGCAGGCAAAGATGATGGCATCTTCGCCGAAACGTTCAGAATATTCGGCAGCCATTACCCCGGCATGCCCGGGATACTCCGTCCACCTGACATGGACAAGATCACCCTTCTTCTGCTTCAGTTCAATAATCGCCTTTTCCGTGTCGGAGCTTCGCTTCTTATCGGCGAAACGGTTCAGGAGAAAAACATAATTCATATATTTCCTCAGCAGATTGAAGGCATGATGCCTTTATTTTTATCGGGAAAGCTTGAAAACCAGATCAACAACATCCTGTACAGTGTGAATCTTATCAAGATCCTCATCAGGAAGGCGAATATCATATCCATCTTCCAGATCAACAACAAGTTCGTATACCTGAAGCGAATCAAGACCAAGATCATACAGGATATCCGTTTCCGGAGATACATCCGTCGGTGAAAGCGTAATCATACGCGTTACCATAGAGATGATATCATCATATATCTTGTCCTTCTTCTTCTCCTCCAAATTCTCATCGGGGTATCGTTCTCGAGGATCTCCTTTTTTGTCAGAATCAACTTGCTGTTTGTCGGGCACATTCTCAGACATCTTTAATTGACCTCCTAGAGTCATGCAGCGTGGTCTTCTTAGTTAGCTTCATTACTATATTTGCGGTATTGTTCCGATATAAACTGGTCAATATTCATGACCATTTCCGCTAAAATTTCCTGCTTTTCGGTATCGAGCGGCTCCATGATCCGTTTTACAAGCAGTGTGTGGAACTTCGAGTGCATCCTGTATGCCAGCTTACCGCGCCGTGTAAGGCTGATCCGTACAACACGGCGGTCCTTTGTGTCCCGGTTGCGCTCAACGTAACCTTTTCTTACAAGACGGTCGATGGCGACGGTAAGGGTTCCCGTGGTTATTCCGAGGCGGCTCGCAGTTTCACTCATGGCGCGGGCTTCATAAGGTCCGATGGCTTCGAGGGTATGCAGTTCAGCGATCGACAAATCTGAGAAATACCCTTTGGAAAGGGCCTTCTCTTCTGTCAGAAGAACATTATCAAATATACGCAAAAGGCTGTCTGCAAAATCATGTTCCGCAGTATTCATGATGCATCCTCCTTTTGAATAATTGCCGTACTTCTGCATATGAGCAGAAAATAAGCTTTCCTTATCTTACCGTTATTTAAGTGAAAAAACAATATAATCCCCCGTGGATCATAAAGGATACAGGACGACCTGCCCTTTTTTGAGGGTCGCCTGGACATCAATCGCGCGCTGGTTAGTCGAACCGCGAAAACGCAGGTCCATCGATTTGTTTTTTTCCTCAAACCGTCCGTCAATAAGTATATCGGTATTCTCAAGAAGTGTCCTGTACCCTTTTCGGTCTGCAGAAAGGGCAAGAAGCTCCTCAAACGTATATCCCGAAAATGTAATTACAGTTAAACCTTTCTGTCTTACGGCAGAAGCAATAATCGAGAGCTCGGCTGCCTGCATGAATGGTTCACCGCCGCTTAATGTCACACCGTCAAGGAGTGGATTTTTAAGAACCTCTTCAATAATCTTGTCTTCCCTGACGAGATAGCCTTCTGTAAATGAATGACTCTCGGGATTATGGCACCCCTCGCAATAATGAGGACAGCCCTGGGTGAAAACGGCATACCGGAGTCCCGGCCCGTCTGTTATTGATTCCTTTATTTCACCGAATAGTCGAAGCATGGTCAGTTCATCTCCTTAAACCGTTTCAAGTCAGGGTATTCACCTGCAAAAAGACCGGTTCTTTCAATTTCACAGTTTGTGCTGTCAGACTTCGGATAATCGACAAAAATCGTAAGTGCCTGCAGCAGAAGGTCGGGACGCACATTTTCATGAGAGCCTGCACACACAAGAACAGAACATGAATTCTCGTCCGGCTGTTCATCTTCTATGATACGCAGCAGCAAAGGGCGGATATCGAGCTTGCGGAGCTGTCCCTTTGATCTTTTTTCAACTATGACTTCATCCATCAGAAATAGTTTCCTGACTGCATCGGCAATATGCAGCGCACGCAGCCTGTAGCTCGCAGCCGTGACAATCGCCATAATGCTTCCGTTCGTCTCAGGGACCGTCCAGCCGTCAAGAATTTGAAGGCCCTCCGGCAGCATCGGCTGCAGAGCGTCAATAACAGCGGCGACATCCATTTCTTCAGAAAGTGAGACATCAAGATAATCGTCTGAAGTAGAAATACCCACGCCGAGCGGCAAAGCAAAAACAAGCATCGGCCTCGGGTTATAACCCTGTGAATGCAGAAGCGGCAGGCCGGCCCTGCGCATGGAGCGTTCAAAAGTACGCATAAGGTCAAGATGTCCGACAAAACTAAGGCTTCCGGTCCGCATGAACCTGAGCCGGCATATGAATGCCTGCTGATGGGGAAGAAGCGTCATTGCCTTTTCACGTTCACTTTGATTCATAACAGACACCTCCTCCAAAACCGGCCGCTCCGCAGCCTTCACAGTGCTCACGGCATGACGGGGTGATCACACCTTCATAGGCGCGCTCGCGTTCTTTTAACAGAAAGTCCTTGCGGACTCCGCAGTCAATATGATCCCACGGAAATATCTCGTCGGGTCCGCGTTCCCTTGTAGAAAAGAAATCAGAAGTAAGCCCGTGCGACTCCAGAACAGGCATCCATTTGCCAAGCGAAAAACAGTCGTCCCATGCATCAAACATATTTCCTGCAAGATATCCTTCCAAAAGCACAGGCCCCAGACGGCGGTCTCCCCTTGCGATGACAACTTCCCAGAGCGATGTGTCCAGGTCATGCCAGATATATTTAATGTTACGGCTTCTGAGCCTGTCCCGAAGGATTTGCTGCTTCTGCATAAGTTCTTCTTTGGTGTCCTGTTTTTCCCACTGAAATGGCGTAAACGGCTTAGGAATAAACATGGCGGTTGAAACAGTCAGTTCAAGCTTTCTCATTCTCTGTCCTGTCCGTTTTCCGACGTCAAAATAGAGCTTCTCAATCTTACGGACCAGGTCAGCTATACCGAAGACATCCTCGAGCGTTTCCGTCGGAAGGCCGAGCATGAAGTAGAGTTTGACGCTGTTCCAGCCGCCCTCAAAAGCCAGCTCAAGGGAGGAAATGATATCCTCTTCCGTGATGCCCTTATTGATGACATCGCGAAGCCTCTGCGTGCCTGCTTCCGGTGCGAATGTGAGACCGGACTTTCTTGTACTCGACACTTTTTCAGTAAGTTCAAGTGAAAATGAATCAACGCGCAGTGACGGCAGCGAAAGGCTTGTATGGTGCCCGTCAAAAGCAGCGAGCAGGTCATCTGTCAGATGAGGAAGCTCCGTATAGTCGCTCGTTGAAAGGGACAGCATGCCAAGTTCATCGTAGCCTGTGTTTTTTTCGAGGGCAATTCCCTGCTCACAAAGGACTTTCGCTGATTTCTCCCTGACAGGACGGTAAACAAAACCCGCCTGGCAGAAGCGGCAGCCGCGTATGCATCCGCGGAACAGCTCAAGATATGCTCTGTCATGTATGACTTTCGTATTGGGAACAATCGTATCCGTCGGATATGGCACTGTGTCCATATCAAGAATGATTCTTTTCCTGATTTTCTTTGGCGCTTCCGGACGTATCGGTTTAACCTCCCTGATCGTACCGTCACTGTTATATTCGGCAGCATAAAAAGACGGAACATATACCCCTTCGATTTTGACCGCATTCAGCAGGAACTGCTCGCGGGTCATGGGAGATGCTGTCTTTTTCGAATCTTTATATCGTTTCATTTCCGCCATAAGTTCGATCGTCATCTCTTCCCCTTCACCGATCATAACTATGTCAAGGAAGTCGCTCATCGGCTCGATATTGTACACCACCGGTCCGCCGGCCGTAATGATGGGATCATCTTCACCGCGGTCGCGGGACAGAAGCGGAATCCCCGAAAGATCAAGCATCTGAAGCACATTTGTATAGCACATTTCATATTGAAGTGAAAAACCGAGAATATCGAAAGAGCGAAGTGCTGTCTTGGATTCGAGGGAAAACAGAGGAATTCCCTTCTCCCTTAATAAAGCATCCATATCCTTCCACGGCGAAAATGCGCGCTCACACCAGACATACGGGCACGCATTCAGGACATGATACAAAATTCGAACTGCGAGATTACTCATTCCGATTTCATAAATGTCCGGGAAACAGAATGCATAACGAATATATTCTGTCTCACCGGTCATGCGGATCTCATCAAGGACCTCCTGTTTGACAATACTGCCCCACTCGCCGCCTGTATAACGTGCAGGATTTTCAACCGCAAGCAGATCTCCCTGTTCTATCTTAACCGGAGAATAATCTTTTTTTGAATACATTATTGAACCTATGCCTTTCTTGCATTTTCAATGAAACGAAGTACTTTATCGCGATCCTTAATTCCGCCGGTCTCAACACCGCTTGACACATCCACTGCGTAGGGTTCAAAAAAAGCGACTGCATCAGCGACATTTTCCGGTGTAAGACCGCCTGCGACTATAATGTCCGGTCCTTTCGGACTGATATTCTCAACAAAATCCCCGGCCGACTGCCAGGAAAAAGTCTTTCCCGTTCCTCCGTCACGGCCGTCCTGGCATGTATCCAGCAAAAGCCCGTCAAAGAGAGTCAGATCCGGAAAGGATGCGATTCTCGCTGAGAGGTCCTTCTGGGGCTGTGCACATGCGGGAACAGGTATCCGCTGCCATAGAAACGGTCTGTGCGGAAACCAGAAGTGACTGATCTGCTTTTTTAGTTCAGTCAGAAACTCAGGTGTCGTATCAAAGTGCAGCTGAATTCCGTCAAGATCCAGAAGTGATGCTGTCTCGGCAATCTCCTCAGCTGTCTCTTTGGCAAAAACCCCCACACGCTGGATGGAGGGCAATAAAAGTCTTGATATGGTTGCGGCCTGAAATACCGTAACCTGTCTTTTTGACGGCGTCAATATAAACCCGACATATTCCGGCCGGCCGTCATTGACTATTATAGCGTCTTCCAGACGCGTAAGACCGCATATTTTGATTTTTGACATATGATCCGCCTTCCAACCATTAAACAAATGCAGGCAAAAGAACATCCGCCGATGCCGCTCCCCGTCCAGCGTACTGGACAAATAGAGTCACCAAACACCGGTACCGGCGATGTTATTTTGCCTGCACAAAAAACAAAGTAGTTCCAGGTTTATTCCTCGCCGGCAAGACGCTTTTCGAGGATAGCCTTTTCTTTCTCATATCCCGGTTTTCCGAGAAGGGCAAACATATTCTTCTTATAAGCTTCAACACCAGGCTGATTAAATGGATTTACCGCGAGGATATATCCGGAAATACCGCAGGCCTTCTCAAAGAAGAATACAAGCTGACCGAACCAGTAAGGTGTGAGCTCAGGTACATGCAGAATCATATTGGGTACTTTACCGTCAACATGAGCAAGAACCGTGCCCTGCAGAGCTTTCTGGTTTACCTCGTTCATATCCATACCGGAGAGGAAGTTCAGCCCGTCAAGATTATCTTTATCATTAGGGATTTCGAAGGAACGGCGGGCCTTATCCACCTGCACGACCGTCTCAAACAAAATGCGCTGCCCATCCTGGACGTATTGACCCATAGAGTGAAGATCTGTCGTGTTGTCGACGCCGGCCGGGAATATACCGCGGCCGTCCTTGCCCTCGGACTCTCCGAACAGCTGCTTCCACCACTCCGTCATGAAGTGGAAGGAAGGCTCATAGTTCACCATAATCTCAGTAGAGTAGCCGCTTCTGAGCAGGCAGTTGCGGATAGCTGCATAACGATAGCAGGGGTTCTCTGTCACAGACACTTTCTTGAATGCAATGGAAGCATCCCTGGCGCCTTTCATAATCTCGCGGATATCAATTCCGGCTACCGCAATCGGGAGAAGCCCGACAGCAGTCAGAACCGAGAAACGCCCGCCGACATCATCAGGCACGACGAACGATTCATACCCTTCTTCAGCGGCAAGCCCCTTAAGTGCGCCTCTTGCCTTATCGGTGGTGGCATAAATTCTGTCTTTAGCCTCTTCCTTTCCGTATTTATTCTCCATGAAGGAACGGAAAATACGGAATGCAACGGCAGGCTCCGTTGTTGTTCCTGACTTGGAAATAATGTTGACGGAGACATCCCTGCCTTCCAACAGATCAAAAAGATCCGCCATGTACGTCGCACTTATCGAATTTCCGCAGAAAACAACCAACGGTGCTTTTCTGACTTTTTTTGAGACAATGTTGGCAAAGGAATGGGAAAGGAGCTCAATGGCGGCTCTTGCACCCAGGTAAGAACCACCGATACCGATGACAAGAAGGACATCAGAGTCCTTTCTGATTTTTGCAGCGGCTTTACGGATACGTGCAAATTCTTCCTTATCATAATTTACCGGAAGATCCAGCCAGCCCAGAAAATCGCTTCCGGGACCCGTCTTTTTATGGAGCATGTCGTGCGCAAGCTTAACCTGCGGCGCCATCTGTGCAATCTGATTCTCATCAATAAACGAAAGTACATTGGTGGTATCAAGTGTAATCATAATAAACTCCTATGTGTTTATATTTACGCATGCCAATCCCTGGTACATCTTTTCAAAGGCACATTCATGCCCGAGAATTAATCGTTGCGTCTTTGATAAGTATAGCATTTTCTCATAGGCTGTGTGAATACAAACATCCGCAGTAATTTATAATAATTCAATAAAACCCGAGGGTTCACATCCCGTTGCATGCATACTTAAGGAGAGGCGGAATCAGCATAAAGAAAGCGGGTTCATCATAGCATCCTGCGTGTAAATCCGATATAATACGTCATATGATAAAAATGAATTCTGAAAGTGAGGCCCAATCGTGCCGGATATTGATCTTCCCAGCGGAAAACTGATCCTTCTTTATATGCTTTATCAGGTTAGCAGCGTGCCATCCAAAGATCTTATGGACTGGGCCGTAGAATCCCTTTATCTTGATTATTTTTCTTTTGTTCAGGCAAAAGAAGAATTAAAGCGGGACAGGTTTATCATAGAGGCAACACGCAAAGGCGAATCACGTGTAGATGCTATGGGGCATCCTCTTGAACTCTGTGACATCACTCCCGAAGGTGAGATTGTGCTGCAGCAGCTTCTGCCTACCCTGCCGGCCCATGTCCGGGCCTACCTGACCAAGGCTGCACCTAAATGGAAACAGGAAACACACGAAGAAGCAAGTGTCCTTGCAAGTTATCTTCCTGATGCAAACGGCGCTTATCAGGTCCGTCTTGTTTTAGCGGACGGTGCAAGAAAAACGGCTGAACTTACACTCTTTGCCCCCAACGAAGAAAGTGCGCAAAAAATGTGCCGGCGCTGGAAAGAATCCACCGCCGACATATATCTTTCAATCGTATCCATGCTACAGACATAAGTCAGAGAAGTCCGTCGCCAAGAGCCAATATCTTCTCCGTCAGGCGGTCTGCATACTCATCAACCTTTACCAATTCTTCATCTGTCGGCAATCCCTCGAAAAGGAGCGGCTCGAGTCTCTCCGCTTTTTTCATGCCGCTCGTAAGAGTCACAAAAATCTCGTCAACCTTCGTCGCCCAGCCGTAAGAGCCGACAAGGCCGACAAAACGTGTTTTGGGACGAAGTGCATTTACTACCATAGCGCAGTAGGAACCTGCCGGATGTGGCCCAGCCAGAACGGTAGGCATCGCAAATACAACAGCTGCAGCAGAAACCAGATCATTGAGTACGTGTCCCGTCTCAATGGCAAGGCTCTCAGGATCTGCACCTAAATTGCGGCACAGAACGGAAATACCCTTACTGGCGAGGCGCCAGGTCAGTCTTTCCATGATTACGTTACTGCTTCCGTGCATGCTCACGTATGGAATAACAACTGTTTTGCTGACTTTATCACCTGTCCACTTCAGATACTTCTTAAGAATCTGGGACGGATCATTCCATACCGGTCCATGGGCTGACGCAATCATTCTCGGAGCAATCGATATGACTTTCTCTGTATACTTCCTGACCTGCGGTGAGAAGGGCATCATGATCTCTGCATAGTATGCACGTGCAGCATCTTTAATCTCATGGCTGTCGGTTGCAAATACTCTTTCTGAAGAATAGTGGGAACCGAAAAGATCGCTTGAAAACAAGATTCCGCTCTTGCTGTCATACGCCATAGTGTTGTCCGGCCAGTGTGCAAAAGGAATCTTGTGAAATGCAAGTGAATGATCGCCTAAATCGAGAACCTCGCCCTCCTCAGCGACATCGAAGATGTCTGCGGAAATATGAAGATGAGTTTTTATTAGCTTGATAACGTTGGCGGTAGCAACAAGCTTTGCATCGGGATAGTACTTTAAGAGTTCGACAACAGAACCGGAGTGATCCTGCTCTGTGTGCAAAAGAACAATATAGTCGATTTTTTTAATTTCAAGGCTCTTTAGTTTAGAAAGAAATACCTCAAAAAAATCCGGATCCACCGTGTCGATCAGAGCGGTCTTCTCAGAACCCCTGATCAGGTATGAATTATAGGATGTACCGTGCGGAGTAGGCATCAGGCAGTCGAACATTTTTCGATCCGGATGCTGAACCCCTACGCAAAGGATATTTTCACTGATAGCTAGTGCTGGCATATTGTCCCCCTTACTAAATGAAACTGAGTACATTTTACGATGTACCCTCAAAAAGAGCAATGCTTACAGAGCAAACAGGCGGAAAAAGAGGCGGCACTTCGTATAAAGCGCAGCCTCTTTCTTGATCTCAGTATGAAAAATAACGCACCATGTACAAACTAAGGAACGCACGGAAAGATAAAATCAAAGTGCGCTGAAAGAATCCTTGGTTGCACCGCATACGGGGCAGGTCCAGTCTTCCGGAAGATCATCAAACGAAGTGCCGGGTGCAATTCCGTTGTCCGGATCGCCAGCCTCAGGATCATACTCATAACCACAAAGATCACAAACATACTTTTGCATAGGTAAGCCCTCCTACAATTTTGATATTTTTATTATACACAAATTGCAGGAAGAGTTCACGTTTAATTTAGCAGGAATATAAAATTATCATATAGAGTGAAGGTTATTCGATATATTCAAATTCGAGCTCGTACATACTCACAAGATCGCCTTCCTTTACGCCTGCATTCTTCAGGGCATCTATGACACCTTTTTTACGGATAATCCGCTGAAAGTACTGCAGGGAATCCGGATCATCGAAATTAGTGGATTCAACAATATTCTTAATCCAGGGTCCGATAACCGTGTAGACATCACCTTTAACTTCGACATGGAAAATCTCTTCCGGCTCAAAGCGGTAAAGCGTATCCTGCCTTGCTTCTTTCAGGAGAATCGTCTTCGGGAGCGTTACAAGCTTGGCGGCAACAGCATTCATGAGCTCCTGCGTACCATCTGCAATCGCAGCTGATATCGGGAATACTTCGTAACCTCTCCGGTTCATTTCGGCGGTGAAATCTGCGATCTGTTTCTCATCAGCCTGATCCATCTTGTTAGCGGCAATGATCTGCGGACGTGTCTCAAGGAGCGGGTTAAATAATGCGAGCTCATTGTTGATACTGTCAACATCCTCAATAGGGTCTCTCCCCTCACTGCCGGAAACGTCAACAACATGGATTAAAAGGCGTGTTCTCTCGATATGTCTGAGGAAATCATGGCCAAGGCCTGCGCCATCATGTGCCCCTTCAATAATTCCGGGAATATCCGCCATGACAAAGCTTGTATCACCGACAGCGACAACACCGAGGTTTGGCTCAATCGTAGTAAAGTGATAGTCGGCAATCTGCGGTCTTGCGGCTGACACGACAGAAAGAAGTGTTGATTTGCCGACATTGGGAAAACCAATCAGACCGACATCAGCGAGGAGCTTCAGTTCGACGATAATATCAAATTCTTCGCCCTCGATTCCTGCCCGTGCAAAGTTCGGAGCCTGACGTACAGAATTGGAGAAATGGAAATTGCCCTGGCCGCCCTTGCCGCCATGCGCAACGATGACTTCCTGACCCGGTTCAACCAGATCAGCTACCGTGCGGCCGGTCTTGGCATCCGTAATCATGGTACCGACAGGTACGGCAATCCGAAGGTCAGCGGCACCGCGTCCGTACATCTTACGAAAATATCCTTTTTCTCCGTCTTCAGCAACAAACTTACGTTTGAAGCGAAAGTTGTGAAGCGTCGACTGATCTTCTGTTGCATAGAAAATCACATCTCCGCCCTTTCCTCCGTCTCCGCCGTCCGGCCCACCGTTTGTGACATACTTTTCACGATGAAAAGATACCATTCCGTTGCCGCCATTACCGCCCTTAACGTAAATTTTTGCATGATCTATAAGCATTTTCTACTCCTTATTGGTTTTTACATTCAAAAGAGGCCCAGCCAATGAACGGATCATCGGGCCGGACCTCTTTGTAACTCTTATGCTCTCAAGTCAGTAAGTCTTACTCAGCCGGGTATACACTAACTTTTTTCTTGTCCTTGCCGAGACGCTCATACTTAACGAGGCCCTCGATCAGTGAATAAAGAGTGTCATCCGATCCGATTCCAACATTGTTGCCAGGGTGAACTTTCGTTCCACGCTGTCTGATAAGAATATTGCCTGCGAGAACAGACTGTCCGTCGCCCTTCTTTGCACCTAGACGCTGGGCTGCGGAATCACGGCCATTCTTGGTCGATCCCATTCCCTTCTTATGTGCGAAGAGCTGTAAATTCATCTTGATCATAGCTTACACCTCCTACTTGTCGTCTGCTATTTGGTTGATTCTAATATACTGATTACCATAGTCCGCCTTCACTGATTCTTCAAGCTGCATATAGCCGATCTCGACTGTGTGCAAAATGATCTGTGAAACACGGAGCTGCTCTTCGGAAAGAGCTGATACCTGCAATACAATCTCCGATAATGGAGTCGAATCCTCGTCGGATCCTTCAATGATGCGGTAGAAATCATCAATCCCGCACAATTCCTGTATGGCCCCAATCGCTGTATACATAAGAACGGAAGCACCGGCACAGATAATATCACTGCCGCTATCTGCATATCCGGAATGGTCTGATACAGAAATTGATCTGATCAATCCGGAAAAATCCTTATGTACATCTACAATAATCATGTCAAAGTTCTCTTTTCCTATCAGGCGTTGATAGCCGTAATACGAACTCTTGTATAAGGCTGTCTGTGTCCGTTCTTACGACGGTAACCCTTCTTTGCCTTGTACTTGTAAATGATAATCTTCTTGTTCTTGCCTTGCTTGACAATCTCTCCGGAGACATTGGCAGTCTTAACATCGTTACCTGCCTTCATACCGGATTCATCACCAATGCACAGAACTGTGTCAAAAGTTACGGCCTCTCCTGATTCGCCCTCAAGCTTCTCAATAAAAACCTCTTCGCCAACAGCAACTTTGTACTGCTTGCCGCCTGTTACAATTACAGCATACATAATTTCGTTTCCCTCCTGTTCTTCCAGTCTCGCTGACACTCCAAGGCAGTTGTAAACAACATTTGAAAGCCCGGCGCACGCGGTCACCGAACAAGAATAGCACGCAACAACTATCGTGTCAATAAATTTATATTATTTGAGAGAAAGATCCATTACAGACGCGCCGTAGTCAATAGATGCTTTGAGCTGGACAATGCGTCCTTCACCGGTATACGCTTCTGACATGCGTTCAATGAGCATGGAAGCAGCTGTATGTCCGATCTTTTGTATCGGCTGAACACCGATCGTAAGCTTCGGGTGGTAAATCCTGGCAATTGTCTTATTCTCAAAACCGACGAACGACATATCTTCAGGAATCCGTATTCCTTTTTCACTCATATACATAAGTGCACCGACCGTCAGGTCGTAACCTGTTGTAAAAACAGCCGTAGGAGGTTCTGCGAGCTTCATAAAGTGCTTCATGCCCAAATAGCCGCTCTCCTCGGAAATATTAACCAGATGCAAAAGTTCCTGTGAAAACGGGAGACCCGCTTTTTCAAGCGCTTTACGATAACCAATAACACGGTCATCCGTAGTAATGACGCCTGCAGCTCCGCTGATAAGTCCGATCCGCTTGTGCCCGAAATTAATCAGATGCTGTGTAATCTGGACAGTAATGTCTATGTTATTGATAACGACACAATCATGGGCTTGCCCGCCTGCCTGAACATCGACAAAGACGATCGGAGTATTCTGGCTCTCAGCTCGTTCAAAATCGCCGGGCTTGACATTGATCGGCTGCATAATAATACCGTCAACCTGCTTATTCATCAGGAATTCAAGTTTGGTTCTTGCGCTTGCAGGGTCATGCTCGGAATAATCACAGATAATGGTACTGTATCCATGCTTAAAAAGTTCACTGTCAATTGTCGCGAGGATGGATACACCGAAATAATCTGCAAGACTCGGAATGAGAACTCCTACCGTCATGCTTCTTCTGGTCTTCATTCCCCGGGCAACAGTATTAACCTGATAGTTCAGCTCAGAAATAGCCTCTTCGATCGAAACACGATTGTCATCCAGAACATTTCCGCCGTTAATGAATTTTGAAACCGTTGCTATTGAGACACCGGCTTTTTTCGCGACATCTTTGATTGTTGAAGGCATACTTCTCGTGTCCTCCTATCGGCATATGTGTGCAAATTTGTCATATTGGAGTCTAAAGTCTGTTGCGCATAACGTTTCAGATCAACTACTATGATATCCATTCACTCTACTTCATGCAAGTAAAAAGTAAAGAATTATTCATATAAAAACTAACAGGGAATAGAAAACGGAAAATACGGCCGCAGACAGCCATGGTGTGCCGCCGGTGCGCCGGAAGATGTATCTTATCCAGACTCCGGAAAGCAAAGACAGAAATAGCAGAGCACAATAAACAAGATCAGTCGACCTGCCTGACAGAATGAAATAAACCGCCATAAATGCATACGGCATCCAAAGGCTTATCCGAACAAACCGGCCGCGCTGCATCCGGGTACCGGCCGATTCCTGAGTCCCTGATTTGAGAAATTTATAATCCGTCGACAGGAGAATCCAGGAGAAAAGAAAAAGGAACAGGAAAAGTACCGCTGCCACAAGGCTGTGTGTTCCCGAAAATGTTTGCTTGATGGAAAATACATTCATAGCCCTGAGAATAAATACACCTGCGGTGAAGAAAACAGCCAGGCACAAAGTGAACAGGATCCGCTTGGCAGAAACTTTGCGATGAAGCCCGGTCCCGGGTAATAACCGCAACACAAAGACGGAATACACAGCGTAAAATATGATTGGCCAGGCACCGAACAGCTGCGGTGCGGCCGCGACATTGAATATGTACAGAATCATAATTACAGCTGAAAACAAAGTGGCGGCCAGAGTGTTCGCAATAAACAGGTTTCTGACAGAGCCGACAGCCACAGCGGCACCGGCATTAACTTCGGGATTAACACCGGGATTAACTCCGGGATTGGTACCTGGATTATTGCCGGTACTATTGTCGGGATCAGCTCCTGCTGTTATACCCGTCTCAGCTGTGCCGGAGGGGCCGTTTTCTGCAGTATTCTTCTTAGGCACAGGAATCGATGCAAAGAAAAGGAACAGCCCTGCCGCAAGAAAAGTTGCTGCTAAAATCTTTATTGCAAAAGAGACTGCTGATGTCGTTCGAAAATTGACTGAGTCTCCAGCTTGAGACTCAAGAATATAGGTATCTATGTATTCGCTGACTTTTATCTGAACCTCCGGGATAAAGGCGAGGACAGACTGGCTGATCTGCTCATCTAACGGCAGATTCCACTCACAAAAATAGCGGCTTGTGTCCGGTGAAATAAAAACAGTGGGAGCTGTCATGCCGTTGTCTTTAAGTCCCGGAAACATGGATGAGTCTTCTCCTGACAGTCTTTCATATAACGTCCGTGAAAATTCGGAATGAACAGCAAAAATAGCAATTTGAATATCCGGCTGGCGGGTTCCAAAAGCTTGAATCTCGTCGGGACCTGTAATTTCAGGAGCCAGAAGAACTAATGCAGCTATTCTCTGATCAGCCGAAGCCGATGAAAGTGCAGGAATGCATGTCCTGCCGAGAGCAAGGAGTATTACGTGATCAGCTTCAAGGCTTTTCACAGCTGAAGCGATCTGTTTCGTCTGTTCTTCCACGGATTCTTCCGTATTAAGCCGGAGGGATTCACAGGCTATTTGATTCTTGGAAAACAGCACGTCGTAATCTGTCTGGGGAAAGGCGGATGAACCAGCCGTTATTCTCAGGACGGTGTATTGCGTGGCCCCGTCAGATTTTTCCTTTGCGGTAATCGTAAACGAGAAAAGATATAAAAGCATGATAAGAGAAATAATGATAAGGCTAAATCCTGTATATCGGATCATTTTGGTCATTTTCATGAATAATCCCTTTCCTGATGCTTGTCAGTCCCACGAAAAAAGGGCAGACTGTCTTTTATGAAAACAGCCTGCCCACTCAAAAGCACTTACAACAGAATTCAGGGAGTATCAATGACAACGGCCTGGGGGGCGACACTCTTGACTTCTTCGTGATGAGTCTCATCCGCCATATAATCTACAAGTGCTGACTGATACTTCTCAAGGACGGCGCGGGACAATTCTTCACGGAATTCTGAATTAATCGGGTGAACAATATCCTTGAAGTCGCCTTCCTGAGTTCTTCTGCTCGGCATTGCAATGAAAAGTCCGTTGGATCCTTCGATTACTTTAACATCATGCACTACAAATGCGTTGTCAAAAGTAATTGAAACAATTGCTTTCATCTTGCTCTCAAGTGAAATCCTGCGAATAATAATGCTGGTAATGTCCATGCGTGTACACCTCCATTGGTCTCACGAATCTGTCAACTCGTTGTCCGTCCAGCTGCTGATTTTAGCTTTTCAAGACGATACAAGCATTGTACTCCAGTTTTCAAAAGGAGGATACAGTGACATTTAATTTTCTATAGATGATACAAATTAAATTTTCTTGATTGTGCAGGGTACACAAACTTCATGATTTACGTGTGAAAAATCAAAACGTTGGGTATAATGCAATAGGATGATAGAGGATCGTGCGCATATATAAGCGCGGCAGAATCCTCATTATATCCCAAATTATGGTTGAGAAAGTGATAGGATCACACGTAAAGACAGGCTGTGATCCCGTGAAAGAAGGAGAATCATGACAATTCAGGAGACCAGTAATTCGAAAACAGCCGGAACAGGCTCCGGCACTAAACAGGATTTATCTTTTCTGGCGCCGCACGCACGGATATATTTTGTAGGGATCGGCGGCATCAGCATGAGCGGGCTCGCAGAAATATCCGTCCAGCTCGGATTTAAGGTCGCAGGCTCCGATATGCATCTTTCACACCGGACACATTATCTCGAAGCAAAAGGTATTCAGGTTTTTGAAGGCCATACCCAGGCGAATCTCGCGAGCTTCAAACCGGACCTTGTTGTTCATACAGCGGCTATTCTGCCGGGCAACCCCGAGCTCATTTATGCCGGGGAGAACAACATTCCATCCGTTGATCGTGCGCGTTTTCTTGGATACCTGACAGCAGGCTTTGACAGTGTCATTAATATTTCCGGTACTCACGGCAAGACGACAACCACCTCCATGGCGTCCCTCATACTCATCGAATCCGGCCGCGAGCCAACGGTTCATCTCGGCGCTGAACTTGATGCCTTTGGCAGTACCGTATATATGGGCAGGCCACACGGACTTTTCGTGTCGGAAGCGTGCGAATACCAACGCTCATTCCTGCAGTTCTACTCTACGACTGCGGCTATTACAAATATTGATTATGATCACGTTGACTGCTTCAGCAACCTGTCCGAAGTCATAGATGTATTCGCAGAGTTTACCGAAAAGCTTTCGGAAGGCGGCACACTGGTTATTCCTGCATTTGATCCGAATGTTGCAGAGGCAGTTCGCCGGATGCCAAAATACCGTGAACCCCTCGGGCTTTCCGATCCGAGAATTGTCACAACAGGCAAAAAAGGTGATATATTCGAGGTTACCGGTGAGCACGCCGACGTATATGCCGATAATATTTTCTATCACGATGGATATCCGGAATTCGACGTCTATATAGATGATACCCTCTATGCGCATATCGCACTGCAGGTACCGGGTGACCATAACGTGTACAACGCACTTACAGCAATCGCATGCGCACACATCAACGGAGGTACTCCGGAAGCGGCGGCACATGTACTTGCGTCCTTTACCGGCGCTGAAGGACGTTATTCCATAAAGGGTAAGTACAGAGGCGCAACCGTTGTGGCAGATTATGCGCACCACCCTGCAGCCGCGCGTGCTACGCTTGCAGCTGCGTCCCACATACCGCACAATAAGACATGGGTCGTATTTCAGCCTCTGACTTTCAATCGCACAGAAGTCCTCTTTGATGATTTTGTGCAGAGCCTTCTGCCCTGTGAACACGTTCTCTTCGGCGAGATTTTTTCTGACCGGGAAATCAATCCCGGTACAATTTCATCGTCCATGCTTGCAGACAAGATTAACGCACTCGGAGGTAATGCAGAATTTTTCAAGGATAAGCATGATATTATTCCCCGACTTAATGAGCTGGTGCATGAGGGTGATCTGATCCTTGTTCTCGGACCTGAGGATATACGTGAACTTGCCGATGACATGGTCAGAATTGAATCCAGCGAAAATAATCCGTAACAGCCATCCACTGATATATGTTTGCATTTGCGGGCAAAGCAAAATTTATTCGGGCAAAAAGGCCTCCGATATAAACTATCGGAGGCCTTTCGATTGTTATTAGGCATGACCTGTTATGCGTAAGTTACGGGGACATCTCCGCCGGAAACATAGATTGCTTCAAACTCAGGTCCCTCGATCTTCTCAATTTCAAGAAGACGGTTTGCGACAGCCTGAAGAATTTTCATCTTGCTCTTAAGGATTTCGATAACCTGGCCGTAAGCATCATTGATGATGGTCTGCACCTCTTCATCAATAATTGCAGCTATTCTCTCGCTGTAATTCTTAACGTGACCGAAGTCTTTACCAAGGAATACTTCTTCATCACTTCCGAAAACCATATTGCCGAGCTTCTTGCTCATGCCGTATTTGGTAATCATGTCACGGGCCGTGCCGTTGCAGCTCTGAAGATCAGAAGCAGCACCCGTGCTGATCTCACCAAGGATAAGCTCTTCCGATGCGCGTCCGCCAAGTGAGATCATGATATTGTGAATCAGCTGCTGGCGGGTTGTATAATAAACATCCTCATCAGGCTTGTGTGCAGTATAACCGCCCGCGCCGCCTGCAGGAATAATGGAGACTCTCTCAACTTTATCCGTCTCCGAAACAGCACGCAGAATAACGGCATGTCCGGCTTCGTGATAAGCAGTAAGCTTCTTCTCTTTCTCGTTGATGACCCGGCTCTTCTTTTCCGGTCCAAGCATGACCTTGAAAACAGCTTCGGAAATATCAAGGTACACAATCTCCTTGGCATTATGCTTGGCAGCATAAAGAGCAGCTTCGTTGAGAAGGTTTGCGAGATCGGCACCGGTAAAACCGGGTGTGATCTTTGCAATCTCGTGGAGGTCAACATCCTTGCCCAGAGGCTTGTTTTTGGCGTGAACTTTCAGAATCGCTTCACGGCCTTTGATGTCAGGGCGCATAACAACTACACGACGGTCAAATCTGCCCGGTCTGAGAAGCGCCGGATCAAGAATATCCATACGGTTTGTAGCTGCAATAACGATAACGCCTTCATTTGGCCCGAAACCATCCATTTCAACAAGCAGCTGGTTAAGTGTCTGTTCGCGCTCATCGTGTCCGCCGCCCATTCCTGCACCGCGGTGGCGGCCGACAGCATCAATTTCATCGATAAATATGATACAGGGGGCATTCTTCTTCGCATTGTCAAAAAGATCGCGGACGCGGCTTGCACCTACACCGACGAACATCTCTACAAAGTCAGAACCTGATATCGAGAAGAACGGGACTCCCGCTTCGCCTGCAACAGCTTTGGCAAGAAGTGTCTTACCTGTTCCGGGGGCGCCGAACAACAGAATGCCTCTTGGGATCTTGGCACCCAAATCCGAATATTTTTTGGGGTTTTTCAGGAAATCAACAACTTCCTGCAGTTCTTCCTTCTCTTCATCGGCTCCTGCAACGTCGGAAAAAGTCACTTTATTCTTTGTCGGATCATTGAGCTTTGCCTTGCTTCTTCCGAAACTCATTGCATTCTTCCCGTCTCCCTGGGCGCGGGAGAAAGAGAACCAGAGAAAAAAGCCCATGGCCGCAACCATAATAACAATGGTAACGACACTTAGAATACTGCTGACATCAGCCGGCTCAACGTACTCGAAGCTAGTGATGTTTCCTTCTTCCTTGGCTGTCATAAGAATTCCCAGCACACGATCCATGGATAGCGGCGGGATGCTTTTCACGACATTGACAGTTGAACCGTCATCAGCCGTATAGGAGAACTTCAGCTCATATCCTGTCAGAGTAACTTTCTGCGGGTCATTTTCACCTGTCTGAATATACCCGAGGGCAGACGATAAATCGTCCTGTTTGCCTGTTGTATCACCTGCAACCCAATAATAGGTCGCTACTACGATAATAAGCAGCAGAATCAGATAGAAAGGCGCTCCGCCGTACTTCTTCGGGGTTACCTGGCTCATTCATTACCTCCATCAAGTGCCAGAATACAAACATCCGGCAGGTTGCGATATTTTCCGTCATAGTCTAGTCCGTAACCAATTATAAATTCATCCGGAATCTTCAT